>JAUNNK010000140.1 GCA_030537335.1 Clostridia bacterium
CCCTTGCCCTTCAAAAACGGCGGCACCCCGTCCTGTACGGACGCGGTGCACAGCACGCGGGTTCTGCCGCAGCACACCAGGACAGAACCCGCCGCCATTTCGGTATAATCCGGGAGGATGCGCACCTCGCGCAGCTCGTCATTTCTTCTCATGGTTTCCATTTGTAGTCCTCCGGTCAAAAATTACTCATAGTCGAATATCAAACTGGCCTGGGTCTGAATGTAGTCGTTGGCGATCTCATCGGCCACGTTGGCGAAGCTCGGCACGCTCAGCGTGCCCTGACCCGGGTCGTAGGGCTCGCCCTCCACCAGAATCTGCACCGAATTCACGCCCTCGAACTGGGTGCAGGTGAGCACCAGCGCCTTCAGGGCCAGCCGTCCGCCGTCGGTGTTCTGCACAAGGTTTGCAAACTCTCTGGTGAAGTTCACCTGGGCCACGCCGTCCACCACCTGCACATCGATCAGGCCACAGCCTGCGGGCAGAGCGCTCTCCAGCGGGCTCTGGGTACTCGGCCCCTTGGCCAGCTCCAGCACGGCGGTGTTCACGTCCGCGTTGGAATAGACCATGCGCGTGACCGGCACCACCACACTGCTGCTCTCGCAGGGGAAGTAGAGCAGCACCGGCTTCAATTCCCCGCTGTTGATGGTCGGGACGGAGGTCTCCAGATTGATCTCACCCCGTTCGAATGTGCCGGAAATATCGGTGCCGTGGGTCAGCTTGTCGATCTTCTGGCCGCCCACCAGAAATTCCACCCGGTCGACGCTCTCGAACTCCGTCAGTGCCTGCACGATGGCGGTGATCATGTTGCTCTCGGCGGCAGCGTCGGCCATGTTCAGCACTTCCTTGCCCAGATCGATGCGCGCCAGACCGCCCGAGATGTCCAGATCGATGGTCGTGCCCTCGGGCAGCACCGTCTTGAGGCCCAGGCGTGCGGCCTGCATGTCGTTCTCCGGCGACTGAATCATCCGCTTCAGCGTGGCCTTGGCGACGCCGTCCTCATAGGGAATGGTGCACATCACCGGCACCAGATAGCCATAATTGTCCTGATAGTAGACCACCGTGGACATGGTTCCCGCGTTCGCGCTCTCCGAATCGGCAGAATCTGCGCCGCCGGCATCCGCATTCGTCGCGGCACTCTCCTCCGTCGGCACCGGCACGACCGGAGCCGATGGCGACGGCGTTTCGCTTGCGGAGGGTGCAGGCGTGACCACCGCATCCGACGCGGCGCGCTCCCCACCCCAAAATGTCCATGCGCAGGCCAGCGCCACTGCGATCAACAGCAGGATCAGCGCCAACAGATACAGACTTCTCTGACTTCCGGTCATCTTCATCTGGAACCCTCCTTGCGACTTCCTGTACAATCCAGACATCCCGTTCAGGCCAGTGTATTCCATCGCAGGGAGAACTATGCGCGCCCGGGCGTGTGGAAGCAAGCCCGCTCATTCCCATTTCAGTTCACTTTATCATTTTATCATGATTGTCTCTCCCGCTGTGGCGTGAGCGACCCGGCCAAGCCTGCGGCTTGCCTAATCATATTTTATCATATCCCGGGCGGTTGCGCAATCGTCCGGACTGGGGTATAATGAAACATATTCTGATTCCAAACCGAAGGAGAACAACCATGCCCCTGGACGGATTCACGCTGGGCCTGATCGCCCGCGAACTCAACGACGCGCTCTGCGGCGGACGCATCGACCGCATCATCCAGCCGGAGCGCGACGAGCTGATCTTCACCGTGCGCAACGGCGGCGCAAACCACCAGCTGCTGCTGTCCGCCAGCGCAGGCTGCGCCCGCGCGCACCTGACGAACGTGCGCAAGAACAGCCCGCTGGAGCCCTTCAACCTGTGCATGCTGATGCGCAAGCACCTGATCGGCGGACGAATCTACGAAATTCGCCAGGCCGAAGCCGACCGCATCCTGGAGATCGAGATCGAGCATCTGGACGAGCTGGGCGACCGCGCCCGCAAGACCATCGTCTGCGAATTCATGGGCAAGCACTCCAACCTGATTTTCACCGGCGCGGACGGGCGGATCATCGACAGCGCCCGACGGGTCAGCGAGGCCATCTCCTCGGTGCGCGAGGTGCTGCCGGGCCTGCGCTACGAGCGTCCCCCGGCCCATGGCAAGCTTCCCTTCGATCAGGTGAACGAGGATGCGCTCTACGCAGACCTGCGCGACAAGGGCGGCCCCCTGCACAAGCTGATCTCCGCCTGCATCAGCGGCATGTCCTCCCAGACGGCACGGGAGCTGGCCTACCGCGCCTGCGGCAACGAGGACGCGCACATCGAGGAGTGCGACCTGAATGCGGTGTGCGCATCCATCGCGTCCGAGCTGCAGCATATTCCGGACGAGCTCGCCCCCGCCGTGCTCTACGGTGCGGACGGGCGGCCCGTGGACGCGATCGCCTTCCCCTACCGCAGCCGCGCGCACCTGCGCAGCGAGGCCTTCCCCACCATCTCCGCCGCGATGGACGAATTTTTCCGCTCCCGCGACCGCGCCGAGCGCATCGCCCAGAAGAGCGCCGCCATCCACCGCACGCTGAAGAACAACATCGAGCGCTGCGAGAAGAAGCTGGCTTTGCAGCGGGAGGCGCTGCTGGGCAGCGAGCGCATGGAGGAGTACCGGGTCAGCGGCGAGCTGCTGACGGCGAACCTGCACCTTGCGGAGAAGGGCATGAAGTCGGTGTCGCTTCCCAATTATTACGATCCCGAGCTGAAGGAGATCGAGATTCCGCTGGATGTGAAGCTCTCCCCCGCCCAGAACGCGCAGCGCTACTTCAAGCTCTATCAGAAGGCCCGCAACGCGCGCACGCTGGCCGCGGAGCAGATCGAGAGGACCAGCGAGGAGCTTGCCTATCTGGAGGGCCAGATGGACAACCTGGGCAAGTGCAGCGGCGAGAGCGAGCTTGCGGAGCTTCGGGACGAGCTGGAGAAGTTCGGCTACGTGCGCCGGGTCACCAACCGCCGCCAGATGAAGCAGCTGCCGCCCAGCCAGCCGATGAAGTTTACCGCACCCTCGGGCGCGACCATCCTGGTGGGCAAGAACAACCTGCAGAACGACAAGCTGACCTTCTCCGCTGATCCCAACGAGATCTGGCTGCACGCCAAGGACATGCCGGGCAGCCACGTAATCATCGTGGGCGAGAACCCGGACGACGAGACCATCGTCTACGCCGCGAAACTGGCCGCCGCCTATTCGAAGGGTGCAAACTCCTCCAACGTGCCGGTGGACTACACCAAGCGGCGCTTCGTGAAGAAGCCCTCGGGCGCAAAGCCGGGCTTCGTGATCTACACCAACCAGCGCACGCTGTACGTGACCCCGGAGCGCCCGGCGGAGGTATAACATATGAACATCGAACTGATTCCCTGGACGGAGGCTGAGCCGGACGACATCGCCCGCATCTTCAGCGACGTCGACCGCAGCTACCTCGCCGACGGTCTGCCCACGCCCTACACCCGCGATCACGTGGAGAAGTGGCTCAGCGAGGAGGTGCTCCCCAAGGAGGGAAAGCGGGGCCTGTTTCGCATCATCCGTGTGGACGGAAAGTGCGCGGGCGACGTGCAGCTGGCGTGCAAGGACGGCGTCTACCGCCGGGACGCGGACCTGGGCTATGTGCTGCTGGACGAATACAAGGGACAGGGCGTGATGACCGAAGCCGTGGGCCGCATCTGTGCAGAGGCCTTCGAAAAGCTGGATATCCTGCGCATCTCCGCGCGGGTGTACGCGCCGAACCTCGCCTCCCGGCGCGTGCTGGAGAAGAACGGCTTCCAGCTGGAGGGAAGCATGCGCCAAGCCGTGTGCAAGGGCGAACAGGTCTACAACATGCTGCTCTACGGCAAGCTGTGCGAAGAATGATCTTCCAAAAATGACAGAACCTCCCATGAAACGGATTTCATGGGAGGTCTTGCTTTACCTTTCCAATTCGCCGTGATAATTGATGATGCCGCCGAGGTTCACCGCCTCGTAGTCCAGCTCCTTCAGCAGCGCCACGGCCCGGGCGCTGCGCGAACCGCTGCGGCAGTAGGCGAAGATGGGCGCAGAGACGTCGCCGTCGTAGGTCTGCATGCGCTCCAGCGGATGGTTGACGCTGCCGGGGATATGCCCCTCGGCGTACTCCTCCGGGGTGCGCACGTCCAGCAGCACCGCGTTCGGCGTGCTTCGGCAGAGTTGCACGCCCTCGTCGATGGTCTCGAAGGCTTCCATCACTTCAGCAGCTCCTCCAGGCCCTCGCGGGGCTGATAGCCCACGGACTGCTTCGCCACCTTGCCGTCCCTGAACAGGATCAGCGCCGGGATGGCGGAGATGCGGTAGACCATGGCCAGTTCCGGGTTCTCGTCCACGTTCACCTTGGCCACGGCGATCTCGGGATGGGCCGCCGCCAGCTCCTCCACCACGGGGGAGAGCATCTTGCACGGGCCGCACCAGCTGGCCCAGAAATCCACGAGCACGGGCTTGTCGCTCTCGAGAACGACCTTCTGAAAATTATCGGAATTGACTGCGATTGCTGCCATTGTTTTTACCTCCTTGGAATGTGTTCCGCTCCTTTTATACCCGCTTCAGGCGCTGCTTAAACGCGCACCTGACCGTTTCCGCGAATCACATACTTGTAGCTCACCAGCTGGTTCAGGCCCATCGGGCCGCGCGCGTGCAGCTTCTGGGTGGAGATGCCGATCTCCGCGCCCAGGCCGAACTGACCGCCGTCGGTGAAGCGCGTGGAGGCGTTGACGTACACCGCCGCCGCATCCACCTCTGCGGTAAAGCGCTCCGAAGCGGCGTAGTTTTCCGTGACGATGCACTCGCTGTGGTGGGTGGAGTAGCGCGCGATGTGTTCAAGGGCCTCATCGATGCCGCCGACGACCTTCACCGCCAGGATGTAGTCGAGGAACTCCTTCGCGTAGTCCTCCTCGGTGGCGGGAACCGCCTGGGGCAGGATGCGGCAGGTCTCCTCGCAGCCGCGCAGCTCCACGTTCTTCTCAGCAAGCCTCGCGGCGATGGCCGGGAGCGCCGCCTCCGCGATGTCCCGATCCACCAGCAGCGTCTCCATGGCGTTGCACACCGAGGGGCGGCTGGTCTTGGCGTTGAACACGATCTCGGCGGCCATGGCGATGTCCGCGCTCGCTTCCACGTAGGTGTGGCAGTTGCCCACGCCGGTCTCGATCACCGGCACGGTGGCGTTCTGCACCACGGAGCGAATCAGCCCCGCGCCGCCCCGGGGAATCAGCAGATCGAGATACTCGTTCAGCCGCATCAGCGCGTTCGCGGTCTCGCGGCTGGTGTCCTCCAGCAGAATCACGCTGTCCGGGTCCGCGTCCACGGATTCCAGGCCGCTGCGCATGGCGTTGGCGATGGCAAGATTCGACCGAATCGCTTCGCTGCCGCCGCGCAGGATGCAGGCGTTGCCGCTCTTGAAGCACAGCGCCGCCGCATCGGCGGTGACGTTGGGCCGGGCCTCGTAGATGATGCCAATCACGCCGAAGGGCACGCTGCGCTGCTCGATGCGCAGGCCGTTGTCCAGCGTGCCACCGGAGAGCACCCGCCCCACAGGGTCTGCCAGCTCCGCCACCTCCCGCATGCCCTGGGTCAAGCCCGCGATGCGGCCCGGATTCAGCGCCAGACGGTCGATCATCGGCTCCGGCGTGCCCTTTGCGCGGGCGGCGTCGATGTCGGCGCGGTTGGCCGCGAGGATGTCCTCCTGCGCAGCCTGCACGGCCTCCGCCATGGCGATCAGCGCACGGTTCTTCTCCGGCGCGCGCAGCACAGAAAGCTTGCGGGACGCGCGCTGCGCCCGCTGTCCAAGGATGTTCAGATCAATCATGTCAGCAGCCTCCTCTCGCGGGGAACACAGTTCCAATCTCCTCGCCCTCCAGCAGGCGGTACAGGTTTTCCGGCGTGGAGCCGTCGATGATGGCGGTGGTGATGCCCTCGCGGGTGGCCTGACCCGCAGCGATGATCTTGGTGTACATGCCGCCGGTGCCCCGGGAGGAGCCCGCGCCGCCGGCGATGCGCCGGGTGTCCTCGGTGACCTCCTCCACCACGTGAATCAGCGGCGCGTTCGGGTTCTGTTTCGGATTCTCCGCGTGCAGGCCGTCGATGTCGGTGAGGATTACCAGCGCGTCGGCCTTCACGATGCGCGCGACCACCGCCGACAGGGTGTCGTTGTCGCCGAACTCGATCTCCTCGGTGGCGACGGTGTCGTTTTCATTGATGATTGGCAGCGCGCCCAGATCCAGCAGGCGGTCGAAGGCGTTGCGGATGTTGGACAGCCGCTGGGGATCATCCACGCAGTCCCGGGTGAGCAGCACCTGTGCGGTGGTGTGGCCGTACTCGCCGAAGAACTTGTCGTAGATGTACATCAGCTCGCACTGGCCCACCGCTGCGCAGGCCTGACGGCCGCCGATGTCGTGGGGCTTGG
>JAUNNK010000141.1 GCA_030537335.1 Clostridia bacterium
CTTTCTGAACGAGCACGCCGACGAAAACGGCATGATGTCCGCCGAGGACACCGCAACCTACGAGCGCATGGAGCAGGAGCTCGACAATTTTGGTGCGGCCATCGACCGCCAGGAGCGCGCGGAGCGTCTGGAGCGCGAGCTGAACGCGCCCACCAGCGAGGCACTGACCTCCCGCCCCGAGAAGAACGTTCCGGGCAAGCAGGGCCGTGCGTCCGACGAGTACCGGGATGCATTCTGGAGAATGGTGCGCGATCGCAGCGCCAGCTACACCGTCTACAACGCCCTGCAGATTGGCACCGACAGTGAGGGCGGCTACCTCTGCCCGGACGAATATGAGCGCACGCTGATCCAGGCGTTGGAGGAGGAAAACAAGCTGCGCTCCCTGTGCAAGGTGATCCGCACCTCCTCCGGCGATCGCAAGATCCCGCTGGTCGCGTCCCACGGCACTGCCAGCTGGGTCGATGAGGAGGGCGTCATCCCCGAGAGCGACGACAGCTTCGGCCAGATCACCCTGGGCGCGCACAAGGTGGCCTCCATCATCAAGGTCTCCGACGAGCTGCTGCAGGACAGCGTGTTCGATGTGGAGAGCTACATCGCCACCGAGTTTGCCCGCCGCGTGGGCGACGCCGAGGAAGCCGCCTTCATCACCGGTGACGGCGCAGGCAAGCCCATCGGCATGCTGCACGAGACCAACGGCGCAGCCACCGGCGTGACCGCCGCCAGCGCCACCGCGATCACCGCCGACGAGCTGATCGATCTGGTGTACTCCCTGAAGGCTCCCTACCGCAAGCGCGCCATCTTCCTGTTCAACGACCAGACCATCAAGGCCATCCGCAAACTGAAGGACGGCAACGGTCAGTTCCTCTGGCAGCCCGGCCTGCAGATGGGCCAGCCCAACACCCTGCTGGGCTATCGCTACGAAACCTCCACCCACATGCCGGTGATCGGCGCAAGCGCGAAGCCCATCCTTTTCGGCGACCTGTCCAGCTACTGGATCGCCGACCGAGAGGGTCGCTCCATCAAGCGCCTGAACGAGCTGTATGCCACCACCGGCCAGGTGGGCTTCCGCGTGACCCAGCGTCTGGACGGTCGCCTGGTGCAGCAGGAGGGCATGAAGTGCCTGACCATGAAGTCCAGCACCTGATGAGGAGGAGAGCACATGGGAAGTACCGCAAGAAACTATCACGCGCACGGTGGCAACGAGTGGGTCGTAGGCGGCAAGCTGACGTTCTTGCCCGGAGCCGTGGTCGAAGGCACGGAGGGACTGTTCGACTTGCCCAGTGGCGGCGCACAGCCTTTGCCCTGTATGGCCGACAGCGAAGCCACCACGGTTGCTGCGCTCCGCGAGGATTACAACCGCCTGCTGGCCGCGCTGCGGGAGGCTGGGTTCATGGCCAGAGAGTGAGGTGAGCAGCTGTGGTCGTCACCGTCGATGAGGTAAAAACCCATCTGCGCATCCAGCAGGACGAGGAGGACGGCTACATTGACGGGCTGATCGCACAGGCGCAGGCGGCTGCGGAGGACTTCTGCCGCGTGCAGTTTTCTGACCCAGCCCCCGAGCCTGTGCGTCTGGCCGTTCTGCTCATGGTCAGTCACTACTATGAAAACCGGGACAACCCGGACAAGCAGGTGTATGTAACCATGCGCATCGCCTTTGAGAACCTGCTGTATCCGTACCGCGATCCCACAAAGATGTTTTGAACGCCCCGTGCTACTGCCTGACGGCAAGCACGGGTTTCGCGCATCAAATGTTCCATTTTTCGCGCTCAGTCCGCTTTCGCGGACGCTACTGGAGGTGGCATTGATTGCGAGGCTATAAGAACTTTGAAAGCAATCCGCATCCCGGAAGCCTCCGGCATCTGGTGGAGATCGGGTATACGGAAAACACCATCAACGATAACGGCTACCCTGAGCCGACGGATGTTGTGGTCTGCAAGGTTTGGTCCGCCGTCACCGACGCGGGCAATCAGCACTACCGCGCTGCCGATGTGATGAATACCGAGGCGGTGATCAACTTCACCATCCGGTACCGGGAGGACATCCAGCCCGGCATGTGGGTGCGCTTCCGGGATAAGAAGTGGCTCATCTCCACGCTGGGCGAATACGGCTTCCGGGGAGATTATCTGGGCCTGAAAGCGTCCCTGTCTGAAGGGGTGAGTGGCTGATGCAGGCAGTACAACAGGCACTGCGAAATCTTGGCATCCCCGTCATGGCAGGTGTGTGGAGAGCAACATCACCCAATCAGAATCCACCCGTACAGTATATCGTTTACTCCACCACCACGACCGAGGATGCACACCAGGACGATGGCGTTGTGTCGTTCCGCACCTACATTTATCTGAACCTCTGGAGCGACGTCGACCCGACCGAAGCGGCGAATCGAATCCGCAGCGCCATGTATGCCGCTGGCTTTTCCATGGTAGAGGAATCCGACAAGGGCTACAACCAACCCGCCTACGACACCGCGACGCACCAGTACACAGTACAGTGGACGTGGTGTCTGTACGAGGAGGTGTCGGCAGATGCCCCTTGATGTGAACGGCTTTGACGAGCTCATGTCCGACATCGCGGGCATGGCCAACAAAATGGACGCGGACGGTGCAGGCGCTCCGGTGGCGAAACGCATTCTGGAATCCGCCGCCGTGCCCATCCATGAACAGATGAAGGCCAACGCCTCCCACGACCCGCAGATCCTCTCCGGCGATCTGCATGCCGCACTTCAAATCGGCAAGGTGAAGCGCAGCTCCAAGCGGGGCCGCCACATCACCATCGGTGTGCATCGCAAGGATTGGAACAACGAGGATTACTACCCCGCGTATGTGGAGTACGGTCACGGTGGTCCCGGACCTGCTCCCGCGCATCCCTACATCCGCCCCGCCTACGACACCCGTCAGGATGAAGCCTATGAGATCATCCGGGAGGGACTGCGGGACGCAATCGACCAAATGTAAGAGGAGGAAACAATCATGGCAGGAACCATTGCTGCATCGCCCAAGGTGGCCTCTACCGTGGGTCTCAAGGACGTGGTCATCGCTGAGCTTACGGAGGATACCGAGGAAACGCTGACCTACGGCGATCTGCAGAAGCTCGCCGGCGCCATTGAAGCCAGCATTACCCCGGACAACGCCGATCCGGATGTCCAGTATTTCGATGATGTCGAGGGCGACGTGCTCTATCCCGATCCCGAGCTGTCGTTCAAGACCAAGATGGCCGACATTCCCCTGATGATCCAGGAGAAGATCTTCGGCAACAAGATCGACGACAACGGCGTACTCATTCGAACCGCGCAGGACAAGCCGCCCTACTACGCGGTGGGCTTCCGAAGCGAAAAGTCCGACAAGACCTACCGCTATGTTTGGCTGTTCAAGGTGCGCGCCAAGCCGGTTACCGAAAACTACGCCACCAAGGAGGGCAAGACCGTCACCCGCCAGACCGGCGAGGTCGAGTGGACAGCAATTAAACGTACCCACGACGGACGCTATCAGGCGGTCGCGGACGAGGGTCAGAACGGCTTTACGGTTGAGAAGGCCGCAACCTTCCTGCAGTCCGTGTACGAGCCTTCCTTTGCCGCATCCTGATGAACGGAGGTAATCGGGAATGTCGCTGGAAGCCCTCAAGCGCAATGGTCACAACCTGGAGCTGGGCAGCTTTGAGCTGAGCGGCGAGTACGGCATTCCCGTGCTCCGCCCGGTTCAGCTGGATGCGCATCTTACATGGATTCGCTTCAATCACGCGCTGCGTGAACCGCAGCGGGAACGATACGGCGTTCACTTCTTCATTGATGATTATCTCTTTCAGAGAGCATGGCACGATCCTCCGCGCTATGCTCTTTTTCTTCGCTCGTTTCCGGCGGTGATGACCCCGGATTTTTCCATGTTCGCTGACTATCCCAGGGCGGTGCAGATCTACAACCACTGGCGCAAGCACCAGCTGGGCGCGTATTGGCAGCAGACCGGCATGACGGTCATCCCGTCCATTGGCTGGGTCGGCAGGGACAGCTACAGCTGGTGCTTTGACGGTGAACCCGTAGGCGGCACGGTGGCGGTGTCCTCCGTGGGAACGCAGAAGAGCAAGGATGCGCGGCGGCTGTTTCTGGACGGCTACAACGAGATGATGGCACGGCTGATGCCAAGCAAGATCATCTTCTTTGGCGATGTCCCGAAGGAATGTGAAGGAAACATCGAGCATCACGCACCTTACTATGAGACCTTCACGTGCAGCCCGCCGTTTAATGCGAGGTGACGGCGGATGGGCTCCAGAGGAAGCTCCGGGAATCACTTCGGCGCGAGAGGCTTCGGGCGTGACCCGATGCTCAGCCGCTTCCAGTCCTTTGCCACCCAGCAGGACGCCATCCGCTACCACCTCGCCAACAATTTCGACTGGGGCAAGTGGAATGCGCTGCTCTCCGGCGAACAGCATGGCATCGTATCATATACCGACTACTGGTACAGGGCGATCAACACCGCGCTCCGCGAGGGGCAGACGCCCGCCGGAAACATCCGCCAGATGATCGACGGTGCGACCTCCGGCCTGAACAAATGGGCGGCGGCGGGCGACGTCATCACCTACCGCGGCGCAAACCTGCACTGGACGGCGAACCTGCTGGGCGGCACGGAAGCGGACCTGTCCAACCCCGCGTTTCTGCGCAGCCGCATCGGACGAACGGTGGTGGACAAGGGCTTCATGTCCTCCGGCACGCACCAGAACAGCGCATGGTCGGCGGATGTGAACTACAAGATCTATGTCAACAAGGGCGTCAGCGGTATGTATGTGGACGCCATCTCCGCAAACAGCGGCGAATATGAGTTCCTGTTCAACCGCGACACCCGTTTCAAGGTACACGGCATCAAAACCAATGCTTCCGGCAGAATCACCGAGCTGGTGTTGGAAGCCGTTCCGACCAAGAAAAAGCATTGAGAATCGCATGAAGGAGGAGATTCCGATATGAAGGAAATTGCGCAGGCGATCCTGTCCACGAAACTGATGGATCCGGCGCGCTGGTTTGAGGACGCACATTATGCCGCCCTTCAGTGCCATGTCTTCCGGGGCGGCATCTGGGACGCGGACTTCCGCGACAAGATCAGCCGTATCCGCGAAAAGCCCATCCGCGCTCTGTCCGCCGATGAGATTAACACCTACCTGACCTTCATCTTCTGCACCGACCGGACGCAGGAAGGCTGCGTGGAAGCACATATTGCAAACGGTGTTCTGCCGGCTCTGATGAAGCGAACCCTGGAACTGGAGGAAAGCAAATGATCAGCTGCACATTGAACAATCAGAAATATTCCATCGACTTCGTATCCGGCAGAGCGCTTCGGGAGATGGAGCCTGCTGCAAAGATGTACGGGCGCATCGTCGCCCTGTCCAACGCCGCGCTCAAGGGTGAGACGAGCGCGGATACCGGGGAGCTCTCCATTGCCGACGCGATGGACGTGATGATCCGCTGGTTCTGCGTTCTGTTCGGGAACCAGTTCACCCCGGACGATGTGCTGGATCACTACCCCGTGGATCGCCTGATGCACGACATTGCGCTGGCGCTCATGGCAGTGCAGACGCAGACAACGCATATCCTGGATGAGTTCCCTACGAGGGCAGCGAGGACAGAGGCGACCCCGGAATCGGAGGAGATTCCTCTGTTCTGACGCTGCCCGACTTCATCTATTCCACCTACAATTCCCTTCTGGAAAGCGGCTGGCGCATGCGGGAGATTGACGAGATGGACATTCTCGGATTCCTGCGCATCCGCTGCTGGAAGGCCAAACGCGAAAAGGCACGTCAGGCCCCCATGCCCCGCTTCATTGACGAGGTGTGGAGTCAATTATCACCTAACGTGTAACACTATCATGCCGTACTTTTTTCTTCGCTGATGTGCCGCATTACGATTTCACGAAGATCCTTAACGAGTTCATCTACATCCTTACAGAAAAGAACCAGGTAGAGGATGAACGTCAGTGTACAACACAGGCTGTCGCCATGTTCCAATGCTGCATAAGAGCGAGTGTCCATCATGAGGTGCTCTGAAAACTCAGATTGAGACATGCTGTTCTCAATTCTAGCCCTCGTAAGACAATCAGTCATATACTCGCGCAGCTCACACTTACAGGTTTGTTTCATTTGCATTTTCCCCTCTTCTTATGTACTGAGATAAATACCCAATATGAATCTTATGGGAAATGCAAT
>JAUNNK010000142.1 GCA_030537335.1 Clostridia bacterium
CAGGCGCCACCATCCTGTACCTGAACAAGCTGAACGTCTTCAACACCGAGACCGTCGACGCATGGGTTGACATCCTGTAATCTTCGGGATCAACAAAAGCTGGCGCTCTGACTGAGCGCATGCAAACGGCCCCCGCATCCGACATGGATGCGGGGGCTTCTTCGTATATGAGAATCGCGGAATACGAATCCCAACCGACAGGGAAATGCGGTTGGGATTCGTTCTTCTGGTGATGTTGGTTCGGCTCAGCCCAGGATGCGCCGAACCTGCTGATACATCAGCTCGGCGGTGGCGGCGTGACCGGCCTCGTTCATGTGAATGCTGTCGGCAGAGTCGGCGGTGACGCTGGCGGCGGCGTTGAGGAAGTGCACGCCCTTATCGGCGGCGACCTTCTCGTAGTACGCGGGCAGCGCATCGTTGCGCGCGACGGCTCCGGGGCCGAATTCATCGCCCAGCCAGCTTCCAGGGAGCGTGTCGGGCAGCTTCAGCGGGGCAACCAGCAGGATCTCGGGCGCTGCGCCGTTGGGGCCGTAGCCGCCCGCCAGAATGCGGTCGATGAGGCGGCCGCAGCCACGGGCGATCACGTAGGGCGGCATGCCGAAGAATTCCTTTACATCGTTGGTGCCCAGCATCAGGATCACCAGATCCACGGGGCAGTTGGTGAGCATGCTGTAGTCGATGCTCTCCAGGCCGTTGCGGCAGATGTCCAGCGGATCGTCGAACATGGTGGTGCGACCGTTGAGGCCCTCCTCCACCACGCGGTAGTCTGCGCCCAGCTTCATCTGGAGCAGGCTCGTCCAGCGCACGCCCCAGGGGAAGCGGTTGTTCGCGGTGATTTCGGGGTGCTCCAGCTTGGGCATGTAGCCCCAGGTGTTGGAATCTCCGTAGCATACAATGGTCTTCATGACGATATCTCCTTATTGATTTATTGCTGTGTGATGACGGGCGCGGGCCTGTCCATGTAGGCGCAGACGCCGTTGATCATGCCCGTCACCAGCTTGTCCTGGTAATCGGAGCTGGTGAGCAGCCGGTCCTCCTTGGCGTTGGTGAGGTAGCCGACCTCCAGCAGCATGCTGGGAACGGTGGACCAGTTCAGGCCGGTGTAGGTGTCGGAGTACTTCACGCCGTGGCTCTTTGCGCCGGTCTCCTTTTGCATGGCGTCGAGGATCAGTTGGGCCGCCGCAGCGCTCTCGTCCTTGCACGCGCCGGTCTGGCGCACGTAGATCATCATGCCGTACCTGCTGCTGGAGCCGCCGTTGCAGTGGATGCGCAGCACCAGATCCACGCCCAGCTCGTTCATCATCTTGGCGCGCTGCTGGTTGGAGATGTTCACATCGGCGGTGGTGCGGGTCATGTAGACCTCCGCGCCCAGCGCCTCCAGCGCGTCGCGCAGCTTCAAGCCGATCTGAAGGTTCACCACGTGCTCGGGGATGTGCGTGACCCTGCCGCCCGTGCCGCTGGACACCTTGGCCTTGGTTTTGCTGCTGGTGGGCGAGATGGTTTCCCGGGAATAGTCGGCCTTGGCCTGATGCCCGGGGTCAATGCCGATTTTCACGCCCGACAGCTGGCCGAGCACCTCCAGCGCGCACTGGGCGCTGTGGCCGTTGTAGGTTTCGGCGGTGATGACGCAGCTGCCCATGGATACGGGGGTGATCGCGCCGCTCACCGCGTCCACGGTGGCGATGGTCGGGTCGCTGCTGGTGTAGCGGATGCTGCCCACGCCGTCGGGAAGCGCCCGTGCAGTCAGCGCACAGGACTCGCCTGCGCCGAGGATGACGGACATCTCGCTCTGTTCCAGCTCGATTCCGCTGGGCTCCGGCACGACGGTCAGCGTACATTCGGCGGTGAGGCCGCTGTGGCTCACAGCGGTCAGCAGGGTTTCGCCCAGCGCAAGTCCGGTGACCCCGTCGCCCCGGGCGGCGGCGATGCGCTCATCCGCAACGCGGAGGCTGTGGCTCTCGCCGCCATGGTCGAAGCCGATTTCAGGGTAAATGGTATCGTTCAGCGCGACGACGAGGTTCTCCTGCGCGAAGTACATCTCTGAGGGCGTCTCGCCCACGATGAGGAGGCAGGCCGCGTGCAGGCCGTTGTAGGTTTCCACGCTGATGCGCGCATGTCCGAGGCCGCAGAGGGTGACCAGACCGCCCGCGTCCACGGTGGCAACGGCTTCGTCGCTGCTGCGGAACGTGCAGCGGCCGCCCTCGCCCTCCCCGCCGAAGCGCAGCTCAAGCCGGAACGGCCCCTCGTCCAAGCTGCGCATGGCCCGGTTCGACGAAAGCTCCACGCGGGTGGGGGCCTTCAGCACCGCAACGGCGCAGCGGCCCTCCATGCCGTTGTAGCTGTGCACGGTGACCGTCGCCGCCCCGGGCGCGACGGCGCGCACCCGTCCGTTTGCGTCCACGGTGGCAATGTCGGGAGCATCGCTCTCCCAGGTGAGGCTGCTGTCCTGACCGGCGGGCATCACGGCCTTCAGGGAGCTGCTGTCGCCGCAGCCCAGGGTGAGCTGCTCCGGTGCGACGGCGATGGAATCCGGCAGTGGCGGCACCGTCAGCGCAAGTGTTGCGGTCTTGCCGTTGTAGCTGGTGGCGGTGATCGTCGCCGTGCCGCTGCCGAGGGCGAGGATCGTCCTTCCATCCTCGACGATGGCGGCGACGGCAGGGTCGGAGCTGCTCAGGCGGTAGCTGATGCTTGCGGGCGTGACGTTCAGCGCGGGCGCGTATGCGGAACCCACGCAGAGGTACAGCTCGTCCTGCGCGAAGGCGATGGACTTCGGCGCGGCCACGACCGTCACGCTGAGGCTGGCCTTCCTGCCGTTGTAGGTGGTCACGCTGACGCTGAGCTTGCCGCTGCTCTTGGCGGTGAGCAGGCCCGTGGAGCTGACGGTCAGGCGGCGGCTGGAGGAGGTGTACTTCAGCGTGGCGCTGGCGGGATCGTCGCCCAGCAGCTGCGGCGGAAGCAGCTGATAGCTGTCCCCCGCAGCCAGGGTGACGGAGCTCTCCTGGAAGGCCACGCCGGTGGGCGCGCTGTGCACGCTGAGCGCACATGCGGCGGAAACGCCGTTGTATGCGACTGCGCGCAGCGTGGTGCTGCCCACGGCCACGGCCTTGATCTTTCCGCTGGATGCATCGATGGTCGCGACGGCGGGATCGTCGCTCTCGAAGTGATAGCTGCCCGCGCTGCCTGCGCTCAGGCTCGCCGTCAGCGCATAGCTCTCGCCCACACCCATCGCCAGCTGATTCGCGCTCAGGCGGACGTCCGCAGGCGCGTCCAGCACCTCAATGGCGCAGCTCGCCTTGCGCTTGTTGTAGGTGCAGGCGGTGATGGTGGCGCTGCCCCTGCCGACGGCGGTGATTTCGCCGCTGTCGTTCACAGTGGCCACGGCCTCGTCGCTGCTGGTGAACTGCATGCCGCCCGCCGTACCGCTGTTCAGCGCCGCCGTCAGCTTCAGCGTCTCGCCCACGCCCAGGGTCGCCTTGGCGGGGGTGAGCTTGACCGACTTCGGCGCGCTCTTCACGACCACCTTCAGCGTCGCGGTGCAGCCGTTGTGGCTGCGGAAGGTGAGCGTCACGCTGCCGGTGCGCGCGCCGGTGATGCAGCCGTCATCGCTGAGCGTCACCTGTTTGGCCTTGAACTTGTCGATGGAATAGCTCCCGGCGCAGTCCTCGCCCGGCGCGCCCAGCTGCACCTGGGGCAGGGGCAGCTTTTCGCCCACGCCCAACGTCATGCTGGTCTGGGAGAGGGATATGCAGGAGGGTGCAGGCTTCACGCTGACGCTGCACTGTGCGCTGCGCCCGTTGTAGGTCTGAACGCTGACGATGGCGCTGCCAAGGGCGACGGCGCGCAGCTCCCCGGTGGAAGCGTCCACCTCCACCACGGCGGGGTCGCTGCTCTGATAGCTGCGACCGCCGTAATTCTCCGGCGCGACGGTGGAGCCGAGGACATGGGTCTGGCCCACGCCCAACGCAAGCTCCGCGCAAGGCAGGGCAATGCTCTCCGGTTCGGGATGCACCGTGATGCGGAGCGAGGCGGTCTTTCCGTTGAAGCTGGCGCAGCTGATGGTGGCACTGCCCGCTGCGACGGCGGTGATTTTTCCATCTGCATCCACAGTGGCGACGGATTCGTCGCTGCTGCTCCAGCGAAGGATTGAGGATGACTTGGCGCTCAGCGTCGCGCTGGCGTGCAGGCGCTCGCCGGGACAGAGATCCGCCTGGGCAGGTTGCACGCGGATCGAGGAGGGCGCGCGGAGCACGCTCACTTTCAGCGTCGCGCTCTGGCCGAACTCGCTGGTGACGCTGATGGTCGCGCTCTTGCCGTAGCGCACGCCCTGCACGACGCCGTCCGCCACCCTGACATAGCTGCTCTTGGAGCTGACGCAGCTGAAGCCGTGGCTCAGGCCGTCGCTGAACGAGATGGGCAGCGCGCAGCTCTCGCCTGCGCCCAGGGTGAGACTGGTCGCACCCAGAAGCATCTCTGGCACGGGCGGGGGAATCAGGCTGTAATCCAGCGCCGCCAGCGGCAGGCTGGGATCGTCGCCAAAGTAGCGCTTCGCGTTCGAATTGGCGGCGCGGAAGGCCGCGACCTCGTCCTCCGACATGGGGCGAAGCTGCTCGTCGGAAATCCAGACGCTGATCACGCCGTCGCCGCCGTCGAAGTGGGCCAGCAGGCGGTCGCTGCGCCGGGCGGATACATAGACCGCGCCGCTTCGGATGCGCAGCTCGATCTCGTCCGCATCCGAAGCGGCATAGCCGTCGGCAGCTTCCAAAAGCTGCGCGTAGCCGGTCGTGAAAGCAGGAGAATAGCGGGCGCTTCGGGTACAATCGATGGCGGGAGCCTCCCCTGAGGTGGGTTCCACATCGGGCCTGTGCGTCGCCACAGCTTCTGCCGTCTGCGTGGGTGCAGCGTCGCTGCTCTCGGGCACGGCGGGGCTTGAGCTTGCTTCGAGGACGGAGGTGGCTTCCTCCGTAGGAGGCGCATCCGGGATCGCCGTCACTGCCGTCGCAGGGCCTGCGTCCGGGGTCGCGGTGGGTTCCGCCGTCGCAGGACTTGTGTCCGGAACCGTCGCCTCCACCGTGGACGCGGGGTTTGCGTCCGCCGGGGCCGGAAACTCCTCCGTCAGCGCGGCGTTCAGACTGCCGGACAGGACCAGCATGCACAGAAGCAGGGCGAGGATACGTCGAAGTTGTTTCATATATTTCAAACCTCCGCAGCATGATCGGGGATAGATCGAATCCTGAATCTCTCATTTTACACATTATACATGAAAAATGGATAGAACGTCAATGTTCGCTGTGCTTTTGATAGATCTCCTCGCAAATGAAATGGGAGCGATTCAGATGAATCGCTCCCTGATGATTGCTTGATATTATTCGCCGCTGTACAGCTTCTTCAGGAAGGAGGCGGTGGCGACGCCGGTCTGCTCCATGCCGAACTTCTTCTGCATGATCTGCACGGCGCTGGCGGTGTACTTGCCGTACTGGCCGTCCGGAGAGCCGGTCAGCAGACCCAGCTCGATCAGCTTCGCCTGCAGCTTCTTGACCTCCTCGCCGCGGCTGCCGATGGTCAGCCAAATGTCGGGATCGATGCCGCTGTCGGAGGCTCCGGCAGTCGCGCCGTTCTCCGCGGCCTCGGTCTCGCCCGCCTCGCTTGCAGGCGTCTCAGTCGTCTGGGTCTCGGCCTCGGCTTCAGCCACAGGCTCCTCCTCGGGGCCCTGAATCTCGAACCAGTAGGAGGCTGCCTTGCCGTCGTTGTAGGTGGTCACGACCATGTAGACCATGTCGCCCTGGTCAGCGTTGTAATCGTAGCGCTTGTAGAGCGTGCTGGTCACGTCGCTCGTGATGGCGATGTTGGTCTTGCCGGCGATCTCGCTGTCCATCAGCTGGAAGCTCTGGGCGGTGACGCTCGCGTCCTCGCCGCAACAGGTGATCAGCAGGAAGTTCTGCGGGATGATCTCCGTGGTACCGGTGTAGCCGTTCAGGGTGAGGTCGAACATGATGGCCGCCTCGTTGCCCTGGAGGTTGTAGGTGTCGGAATAGGTCGCCTCGAAATAGGCGGGATCCTTGTAGGCATCCACGCGCAGGGTGAGGTTCAGCGTCTCGTAGGCCGCGTCATCCGCAACCAGGCGCGCGCCGCCCATGGCGTTGATCTGCGTATCGAAGGTGCAGCTCTCGCCGA
>JAUNNK010000143.1 GCA_030537335.1 Clostridia bacterium
TCCTTGGCGAAGGTGGCGTACATGTCGGTCCACTCGTAGTTCTCGCCCTCGGCGGCGGAGAGCAGGTTCGCGGCGGTGTCGCCCAGGCCGCCCAGGGCCTTGAACCACATCTTGGCGTGCTCTTTCTCGTTGTCGGCGGTCTTCTGGAAGATTGCGGCGATCTGCTCGTAGCCGGCCTTCTTTGCGACGCTTGCGAAATAGGTGTACTTGTTGCGGGCCTCGGACTCGCCGGAGAACGCGGTTCTCAAATTCTGTTCCGTCTTGCTGCCTTTCAGTTCCATAATATCAACCTCCTAGTATAAATATACCCCATACAATTCTGATTTAATCTCCATCCGAATTATAATAGAAAATTTTACAACTGTCAAGCCGCGCACAGTTTTTCCCCGCCGACGGTTGAAAAGGACGGTTCAAAAGGGTATAATGATATGTAATTTGACGTACAGGGATGGTACAAACATGTTCGGCGATTGCCACATTCACATGATTCTGGACGGCGTGTACTATCGCGCCGCCATCGATGCCCAGAAGGAGCGGGTGGACGAGACGCTCGTGCGCGCGCGTCTGGAGGCCTATCGGGACGCGGGCGTGCGCTTTCTGCGCGACGGCGGCGACGCCTGGGGCGTGGGCAGCTTCGCGGCGAGGATCGCCGGGGAGTACGGAATCGACTACCGCACGCCCGCCTTTCCCATCCACAGGAGGGGCCACTATGGCGGCTTCATCGGACGCGGCTATGACACGCTGAAGGAGTATGCGACTTTGGTCGGTTTTGCGCGAAAGCAGGGCGCAGACTTCATCAAAATCATGATCTCCGGGCTGATGGACTTCGATTGCTACGGCAGAATCACCAGTGAGCCCCTCGATCCGGCGGAGATTCGGGAGCTGATCCGCATTGCCCACGCGGAGGGCTTTGCGGTGATGGCCCACGCAAACGGCGCGGACACGGTGAAGGCGGCGGTGGAGGCCGGCGTGGATTCCATCGAGCACGGCGCGTATCTGGACGATGCGGCGGTGCGGATGCTTGCCCAGAGTGAGGCGGTTTGGGTGCCCACGCTGGTGACCATCGGCAACCTCATCGGCGAGGGCCGCTATCCCGACGCGGTGCTCGAACCGCTGCTGCGCCTTCAGATGAACAACGTAGCCGAGTGCGCGCGTCTGGGCGGCAAAATCGCCCTGGGGAGCGATGCGGGCGCGTACCGGGTGTTCCACACACAGGGCGCATTGGATGAATACGGCTATCTGAAGCGTGCGATCGGTGCAGAAACCGACCGAATTCTGAAATATGGCGAAAATTTGATCAAAAATCGATTCAAAATAGACTGAAGTCAAGAAATGACAAACTAAAGTCGAAATTGACCGACTGAGGTCGGAATTAGAATTCCCGCAGGACCAGCTCGGTCGCGCCGGGATTCGCGCCTGCGATGCGCAGCACCCGGGGATGCCGGGCGTATTCCGTGCGGACGAGTTCGCGCAGGGCGGTGCCGGAGTTGCAGCCGTGGATGATGCGGATGCGGTACACACCCGCACCGGCGCGACGCAGCGCCGCGTCGATGGCGACGCGGGCCTGATAGGCATTCCGGCCGTGCAGGTCAATTTCAAGGATGGATTCGTACATGGAAACCTCCTGTGGAAGTGGAGAGGAGAAAACAGACTTGGGCCTGAAATACACATTGGCTGCGATGGACGGCATGAGCCACGCCGCGTTCCGCAGCATCTGCTTTGAATATGGCGCGCAGGACGCGACCACGGAGATGGTCTCGGCGATCGCCTACGCCCGGGCGCGGAAGAAGCGCCAGCCGATTCTGGATGCACAGCTGATGCGCCGCCCGGAGGAGACGCGGCTTGCGGCGCAGATCATCGGCTGTGAGCCGGAGGTCATGGCAGCCGCCGCGCGGAAGCTGGAGTCCATTTATCGCTTTGATATGATCGAAATAAACATGGGCTGTCCGGCGCGCACGGTGGTGGGCGGAGGCAGCGGCTCGGCAATCCTGCGCAATCCGCAGCTTGCGGGGGAAATCCTGCGGGCGGTGTGCGATGCGACGCGCCTGCCGGTGCGGCTGAAGCTGCGTCTGGGCTGGGACGAAGCGCACATCACTGCGCCGGAGATCGCGGTCATGGCCCAGGAGGCGGGTTGTGCGGAGCTGATCCTGCACGGACGCACGCGCAGCCAGATGTATCGCGGCAGCGTGGATCTGGACGCGATGAAGCGGGTGCGCGAAGCGGTGACGATTCCACTCTACGCCAACGGTGCGGTCACGAAGCCTGCCGACGCGGCAATCTTCGGCGAAAAAGTGGGCGCGCAGGGCGTGTGCATCGGGCGCGCGGCGCTGAAGGCCCCGTGGATCTTCGACGACATCCGTCGCCTGGAGCGCGGCGAAGAACCGAGGCAGCGGGACGCGTCGGAGCGCGTGGACGTGCTGCTGCGGCTGGGTGCGCGCATGTGCGATCAGAAGCCGGAGCGCCTGGCCATGTGCGAGCTCCGCAAGTTCTGCACCTGGTACCTGGAGGGCCTGACCGGGGCAAAAGAGGTTTGCAGCCGGATTCACTGCGTGGAGCAGCTGGACGAGCTGCGGCGGGTGCTGGAGGGGTACCTCAACGGCCTCATCGCTTCGAACGATGTGCAGCTGCACCCGGAGCTTCTGCCGGAGGCCACGCTGGACACGGTGGACGATGCTGCGCGGCGCTGCGGCTGTTCAGTCCTTTTCTGAATCCTCGGTGGCTGCGGCCACATCCGCCTTCTTTGAATCCTCGCTCGGTGCGTCCTTGTTGCCCTTCTTCTTGCGCTTGAAGGCGGTGGAGGCGAACAGGTCGGGCACCAGCTCGTCGGCCTTTTCGGGGTCGTTATAGTCGTACTTTTCGCCGCGCTTTGCGCCAAAAAGGCGGGTCAGCGTCAGGCATACGTAGAGGATGAGCATCACCAGGCCGATGACGGCGATGTACTGAATGGTCGGAGGGAGGTCCGACAAAAGCGCTTTCAGGTCCATATTTATCCTCCTTGGAGCGTTGAAAGATGTTGGAACACCAATCTTATTCCATTATACCGAAAAAGTGAAAAAAATACAATAAATCCGCCTTGGAAAGCGTGTTTTCCGGGAGACAAATGCGGCTCTTTTGTTGTATAATTAGAAAAGGGTTGGAGTGTGATTCATCCGTCTCCGATCAGATGCAGGCAATCATGCGGCGCGCGCCGCTTATAGGAGGTAAAACCAATGCTGAAAGGTATTCCGAAGATTCTGTCCCCTGAACTGCTGAAGGTGCTGTGCGAAATGGGCCATGGCGATGAGATCACCATCGGCGACGGCAACTTCCCGGGCCACACCAACGCGAAGGTCGAAATCCGCATGGACGGCCACGGCGTTCCCGAGATTCTGGAGGCCATTCTGAAGGTCATGCCGCTGGACGTCTACGTGGACACCCCGGTGATGCTGATGGAAAAGGTGCCCGGCGATACCGTCGAGACCCCCATCTGGGACACCTACAAGGAGATCGTGGCCAAGTACGATCCCCGCGGCGAGAAGTGCTTCGGCGGCATCGAGCGCAATGCGTTCTATGATCGCACCCGCGAGAAGTCCTGCGCGGTGATCATGTCCGGCGAATCTGCGCTGTACGCAAACATCATCCTGAAGAAGGGTGTCGTCATCGACGCGGAATAAGCGGACAACATGCGAAAGGCCCTCTGAAAGCTTGACTTTCAGAGGGCCTTTCCATGCCGTCAGTTCGCATCCGCGCTGTTTGCGGCGAGGATGAAATCCCGGAATTCAGTCTGCACGGGGGAGAGGTACTTTTTCTTGCTGACGAAGTAGAGGTGATGGGGCATGGTTCCCTCCAGGGGGAAGGAGAGCAGCTTGCCCTCGGCGATGAATTCGCCCACGGCCACCTCGGAGAGCACGGCGATGCCCACGCCCTCGCTTACCAGCTGCTTGATGGTCTCGGTGTCGTCGATGGCGGCGGCCACATCCAGCTTAACGTCCGGCACGTTCTGCTTGATCCAGCGCAGGAACTCCTGCTGAAGGGTGGAGGTGCTGCTGCGGGTGATGACGCGCTCGCTGCCGAACAGCTCCTTGGGAAAGGGCTGGCCCTGCAGCGCGCGGAAGCGCTCCTCGTTGGGCGTGATGACCACCAGGCTGGAGGAGCTGTAGTGCTTCACGGCGTAGTCCGAATCCATGATCTTCATGTTGCAGAAGGCGAACTGGAAGCCGCCGGAGCGCAGCTTGTTGGGAATCTCGGAGTTGTAGCACACGGTGATGTTGAAGTTGACCTCCGGGTGCAGGCGCTCAAACTCCACGATGCGCTTGGCCAGGTAGTAGCGGCTGGTGTAGGGCGTGGCGACGATGTTGATGGCGTTCTCGTTCTGATCCGCGCGGGTCAGCGCAAACAGGCTGTCGCGGTTCAGCTTCAGCATCTGCCGGGCGTAGGTGTAGTAGGTCTGACCGTCGGCGCTCAGCTCCATGCTGCGGGTGGTGCGGTTCAGCAGCCGCGTGCCCAGCTCGGCCTCCAGGTTGCGGATGTGAATGGTCACCATGGACTGGGAGATCTGAAGGCGGTCTGCGGCATTGGAGAAGCTGCCCTCGTCCACCACGGCCACAAACGATTCCAGTTGCTTAAAATCCACGTTGCATTCCTCCGTAATTTTATTGAAAAACACAATCAATTATACACGAAATATTATCCCGTGTCAATAAAATGAAGAATAGAATCAGAACGGGCGATTCTTCACCCCCAGTTGAACTGGGGGTTTCATCTTGCCTTTCGGCGCACAAAGAACCGGCGGGGCACGTGCGGGAACGCACGGCCTCGCCGGTTTGTTTGCTTTACATCCTTCGCTTGAGCTCCGTGATCACCAGATCGCCTGTCACGGTGCGATCCTCTGCGGAGAAGGACTGGGGGAAGTTGTCGGAGAAGAGGATCTGGGCGTTCGGCGGGAACTCGTCGTCGCCCTCCCAGACGATCAGCCGCACCTCGTAGCCCGGCATCACCTCGATCTGATAGGAGGCGTCGCCGTACTTCGTGGGGATTGCGGGGGTCTGCGCCGCAGCGGCGCGGAAGGCGTCCAGGCGCGTGCCGAAGGTGAAGGCGGCGCGCTTGAGGCAGCGTCCGGTGAAGGGGGTGAGGTACACGTCGCCCCAGGGCATCTCCCGGTAGGTCAGGAAGGCCCCGCTGCCCTTGGATGCGCAGCCCTCCAGCAGGTGGCGGATCAGGAAGATCTGCGCCGGGATGCTCTTCAGCGCCAGCGCGTCTGCGTGGTCGCATTCGATGCGGAACTGCGGCCAGTAGACGCGGTAGTCCTCGTAGAGCAGGCGCATGCCAAAGCAACCGGTGGCCGGATCGAAGGCCGCGCCGGTGCGGCTGGCGGCCTCCTCCGGATCGAGCTTGGCGAACAGCTCCACATAGTGCTCAAAGGGCACCATTTCCTTGTTGTTCTCAATGACGCGCTTTTCGGTTTCAGCCATAATCAGATCACTCCATCTCCGCGCAGCTGGGGAAGAGCTCGGCGTTGGTGTGGGGCAGGAAGCAGGCGGCCATGAACTCGTCCATGTAGCCGGGGGTGGTGCTCAGCTCCACGTAGGTCATGCTCTGGGCAAGCTCCTCCACCTTGTCCCGGGCCTGATCGGACATCACCATGGCGTAAGCGCCGCTGAGCGAGGAATTGCCGATGTAGGTGAAGCGATCCAACTCGATGTCCGGGAACATGCCGATGCGCACGCTGTTGCGCATGTTGATGCCGCTGCCGATGCCGCCGGCGACGTACATGTGCTCCACGCAGGACACGTCCATGTCCAGCGACTTGAGCAGCGTGCAGATGGCGGAGAAGATCGCGCCCTTTGCGCGGATGAAGTTGTCGATGTCCACGGTGTTGATGGTCACGTTACGGCCGGTCTCGGACTCGTCGGCGAAGGCCAGCACGTAGCAGTCGAAGCCGTTGGCGTCCTGAGACACGCGGCGGCCCTCCCGGACGAACTGTCCCTTGGCGGAGATGATGCCGCAGCGGAACAGCTCGGCGATCACGTCGATGATGCCGGAGCCGCACAGGCCGATGGGCTTCTGTCCGGGCTCGCCGATGATGGAGAAGCTCGGCTCCATGGTTTCGCGGTCGATGGTGCAGGCCTCGATGGCGCCGTCGGTGGCGCGCATGCCGCAGGAGATGTCGCCGCCCTCAAAGG
>JAUNNK010000144.1 GCA_030537335.1 Clostridia bacterium
CGCAGGCGAACTTGGTCTCGCCGCCAACGGTCAGGCGGCAGCCGCCGCACATGCCCGTGCCGTCGATCATGATGGGGTTCATGGACACGACGGTCTTGACACCGTACTTCTTGGTGGTCAGGCAGACGAATTTCATCATGATCACCGGGCCGATCGCGATGACTTCATCATAGTTCTCGCCCGCGACGATCTGCTCCTCCAGCGGCACGGTCACAACGCCCTTGCGGCCGTAGCTGCCGTCGTCGGTCATCATGAAAATCTTGTCGGAGCAGGCCTTGAATTCGTCCTCGAGGATGACCAGATCCTTGCAGCGGAAGCCGACGAAGGAGTGCACCTCTGCGCCCGCGTCGTGCAGGGCCTTGGCGACCGGATACGCGATGGCGCAGCCCACGCCGCCGCCGACCACGGCGACCTTCTTCAGACCCTCGATCTCGGTGGGCTTGCCCAGCGGGCCGACGAAGTCCTGAATGTACTCGCCCTGCTGCTTGGCGTTCAGCTCCATGGTGGTGCCGCCGACGATCTGGAAGATGATGTCAACGGTGCCGGCCTCGAGGTCACAGCCCGCGACGGTCAGCGGAATGCGCTCGCCGTCCTCGCTGACGCGGAGGATGACAAACTGGCCAGCCTTGGCCTTGCGTGCAACCATCGGTGCCTCGATGGACATGCGCGTGACCGTCGGATTCAGTTCCTGCTTCTTGACGATCTTAAACATAAAACCCCTCTTCTCTTGTCTGGACTTGTTGCGGTAGTATGAAAAGGGCACATAATGCGCCTGTATACTCATTTCCTATACTATCACAGAATCCGCAAAAATGCAAGAAAATTGCACGGTAACACAAACAATTAAAGCGCGCCGAAACTTATGCGCCGCGAGGCGGGAGGCTTCGACGCGCTGCATCGGACCAATCAGCCGATTTGATTCAGCGCTTCGCAGATTGCGGAGATCATGTACAGCGATCCGCAGGCGCACACCACGCCGTCGGGGCCAGCGTGCTCGATGGCGGTCTGCACGCCCTCGGAAACGCTCGCGCAGGCGCACACCGGCAGTTCATAGCGCTCCAGATGATGGGCCAGATCCTCCGCGGGCAGGGAGCGGGGGTTGTCGGGGGTGACGGTGACGAACTCCTTCGCGAAGGGAGCCAGCATGCGGAACATCTCGCCGTAGTCCTTGTCGGCCATGCAGCCGTTCAGGAAGGTGAGCTTTCTGCCGGGCAGATAGTCCCGGATGGCGCGCACCAGCGCCTCCAGGCACTGGGCGTTGTGACCGCCGTCGATGATGAACAGCGGATTCTTGCGCATGAGCTGGAAGCGGCCCGGCCAGCTGACCTTCTCCAGGCCCGCGCGGACGGCGCGCTCGGGGATGCTCCAGCCCTTGTTCTGCAGAGCCTCCAGCGTCGTCAGCACCGTGCAGGCGTTGTGCAGCTGGTGTTCGCCCAGCAGCGGGATGTGCAGGTTCTTCAGCTCCTTCCAGTGGAAAACCTGGCCCTCCAGGCCGTGGGAGACGGGGATGAGATCGTCCATGGCGGCGCGGTGCAGGCGCGCGCAGCGATCCTCGCAATTGCGGCGGATGACCTCCTCGACGGACGGCTCCTGCGCATAGAGTACACAGTCGCAGCCGTCCTTGATGATGCCGGCCTTGGCCTGGGCGATTTCCTCGACGGTGTTGCCCAGCACCTGCATGTGGTCCAGGCCGATGTTCACGATCACGGCAGCCTCCGGCGCGTCGATCACGTTGGTGGAGTCCAGCTCACCGCCCAGGCCCACCTCCAGCACCACGATCTCGCAGGCGTGGCGGGCGAAGTACTCCATGGCGATGCAGGTGACCAGCTCAAACTCGGTGGGGTGCTCCGACATGGATTCCGCCAGCGGCTGGATGTACTCGGTGATTTCGGAGAGCTCGTCGTCGGAGATCTCCGCACCGCAGACCTGCATGCGCTCGTTGAAGCGCAGAATGTAGGGCGAGGTGTACAGGCCGGTGCGGTAGCCGGCCTCCCGCAGCACGCGCTCCAGCATGGCGGCGGTGGAGCCCTTGCCGTTGGTTCCGGCGATGTGGATGAATTTCAGCTTCTTTTCCGGGTTGCCCATCTTTTCCAGCAGCTCGCGGGTGCGGCCCAGGCCCGGGCGCACGCCCATCCAGCAGATGCTGTGTATGTATTTCAGCGCTTCATTGACGTTCAATGTGGATACCCTCTCTCAATCGAATACATTGGTTTTCGGTTTGCCCAGTCGATTATACCGTGTTTACCGCCCTTTTGCAATCCCGATCCGGCGGAATTTGCCCCCTTTCGACTTGAACTTAACGCAGCATATCATTATAATATCCACGGATATGGACGCGCTTTCGCGCAAACGGAAAGGAATGACGGGATATGGCACTCTATACGATGAAAGAACTGCTCCAGGACGCGCAGGAAAAGAAGTACGGCGTGGGCTTTTTCAATACCTTCAACACGGACATGGTGCGCGCGGTGATTCGCGCCGCCGAGGAATGCTCCTCCCCGGTGATCATCGGCACGGCGGAGGTGCTGCTGAAGTACGGCTCCTTTGACATGATCGCGCCGGTGATGCTGGAGGCCGCGCGCCGGGCGAAGGTTCCGGTGGCGGTGCATCTGGACCACGGCTACAGCTACGATGTGATCATGCAGGCGCTGCGCTGGGGCTTCGGCTCGGTGATGTACGACGGCACCCGCGAGGCGGATCACGCGGACAACGTGCGCAACTCCGCGCAGATGGCACGCACCTGCCACGCCATGGGCGTGGGGCTGGAGTGCGAGCTGGGCAGCGTGGGCGGACTGGCGGACGATGCGGGCAAGGTGGATCAGATGGCCTACACCGATCCCAATGACGCGCGCAGCTTCATCGAGCAGACCAACGCGGACTTCCTGGCGGTGTCCATCGGCACCCAGCACGGGGTCTACAAGGCCACGCCGAAGCTGGATCTGAACCGCCTGGCGGAGATCCACGCGGCGGTGGACGTGCCGCTGGTGCTCCACGGCGGCTCCGGCCTCTCCGACGACGACTTCCGCAACACGATTGCCGGCGGCATCCGCAAGGTCAACGTCTACACCGATATCATCCTGGCGGCCAAGGCGGCCATCCATGCCGATGGGGAAGAGGCCTATGCCGACGCGCTGCTGCGCGCCCAGGACGCGATGAAGGAGGCCACCGCCGTCAAGCTGCGGCTGTTCGGCAGCGCCGGCAGGGCCTGACGCCGCAAAACGGCGCACTTTCTGACATATTTTGCCGGAATTTGTCAATTGCATATTGTGTTTTCTGCAATGTGGGTATATAATGGGGAGCAACAGAGTAGGGTTTTCTTCGTTAAGTGCCGCCAAAATGGGGAGTTGTCTGGCGGACGAAGGCGCAAGCCGCGGTTGAAGACCCGCACCCGCTGAACCACATATGGAGAAAATCTACAACCTCCTTATGCAGCATGTGTCAAATGCTCTGAAAGGAGGTTATTTTCATGTCTCAGAACAACGCTCCCGAACTCTACGCCCATCCCTTCTCCAAGGCTTACTGGAAGCAGGCCGCCAGCGAATTCAAGAAGACCAGGGTTCTGATCTTCGCGGCGCTGATGATCGCCCTGCGCGTGGTGCTGAAGATGGTCAGCATCCCCGTCGGCCCCGACCTGCGCATCAACACGGCGTTCTTCATCAACGCCTACGGCGCGGCGGTGTTCGGGCCGGTGGTCGCCATCGTCGCCGCAGCCATCTCCGACACCCTGGGCTGTCTGCTGTTTCCCACCGGCGTGTACTTCTTTCCCTTCGTGTTCATCGAAATCGCGGGTTCGCTTGTCTTTGCGCTGTGCTTCTACCGGGCGAAGATCAGCTCCGCACGGGTGATGCTGTCCCGCTTCCTGATCGACTTCGGCGTGAACATCGTGCTGAACACGCCCGTCATGGTGCTGTACTACAGGATGATTCTGGGCAAGTACTACGCCATCGTCGACCTGCCCCGCATCGCCAAGAACCTGTGCATGTTCCCCATCGAATCGATCCTGCTGATCCTGTTCTTCCGCCTGGTGATCCCGCCGACCAAGCACCTGGGCTTCATGTACGGCGACGTGGAGAAGCTGCGCTTCACCAGGAAGAACCTGACCCTGCTGGCCGTGCTGTTCGTGGTGGGCGTTGCCTCGGTGTTCGGCTACAGCGTCTACAGCTACAACAACACCTCCCTGAGCGCGGGCTATACCCCGGCGGAGCGCCTGGAGAAGAACGTGTCCATGCAGCAGTACGTGCTCGAGGACAATCCCGCGCTGGCGGATGCAACGGTGGTGACCGTCATCGAGAGCGCCATTCCCAAGTTCGCCGATCCCAACGTCACCTACTCCGTGGCGGTCTACACGGTGAACGAGGAAGAGCTTGCGAGCAACATCGCCGAGGCGAAGGAGAAGGATCCCAACTCCACCTACAGCATGGATACCCTCAACGGCTACTCCAAGTCCAAGGCCAAGGCCGACGACGCGCTTGAGAGCGTGGGCTACGCCACCATCGTGCTGAACAAGAAGAACGGCGAGCTGGTCTCCTACGCGGACGACATCGAATAATACAGATTACAACGCATGCAGGCGGAACCAAATCGGTTCCGCCTGCATTTTTGCGTCCGCATGCTGCATATCCTCATAGGAGGGACATGCCGCGGATAAAAAACCACTGATGGGACTTGACAATATATACTATGCGTAGTATAGTATTATGCAAAGGGAGGTATTGTCATGGACGCACAGCTTCGGCGCGGCCTTTTGGAGGTCTGCGTGCTCGCCGCCGTCGCCCGGCACGACTCCTATGGCTACCAGATCATCCGGGAGATCGAGCCCTACGTGGAGATTTCGGAATCCACGTTGTACCCGATCCTGCGCAGGCTGGAGGCGGGAGAGATGCTCTGCGTGTACAGCGTGGAGCACAGTGGGCGATTGCGAAAGTACTATCAGATCACGCAGCGGGGCCTGGACCGGCTCGCGGAGTTTCAGCAGGAGTGGGGAGAGATCATGAGGATTTACAGCTTTATTGCGGGAGGTGCGCAGGGGAATGAATAGGAAGGAATTTCTGCGGGTGCTGTCGCGTTCGCTGCGGGGGATGCCCCGGGCGGAGCGCGCGCAGTCGCTGGAGTACTACGGGGAGATGATTCAGGACCGCATGGAGGAAGGCCTGAGCGAGGAGGAGGCGGTTGCCCGGCTGGGCAGCGCGGACGAAATCGCCCGGCAGATTCTGGAGAGCAACGGCGTGCAGGAGAAGCGCAGGGGCCGGGCACCGGTCTGGATGATTGTCCTGATCGTGCTGGGCTCGCCGCTGTGGCTGTCGCTGCTCTTTGCAGTCCTCGCGGTGGTGCTGGCGGCGTACATAGTTGCGTGGTCGCTGATCGCGGCGCTGTACGCGGTGTTGCTGGGCATGGCGGTCTGCGGGCCCTTCGGAGCGCTGTGCTTCGTGGCGGAGATTGTGAAGGGGAACTTTGTGCTGGCTGCGCTGCTGCTGTTCGCTGGCTGTGTGCTGCTGGGACTTGCACTGCTGGCGCTGCCCTGGCTCAACCGTGCGACGGTTGCGGTTGCCCGGGCCAGCGCATGTTGCGCGCAGGGAATTCTGCGCATATTTGAAAGGAGGAAGATTTGATGCACAACTGGGAGAAGAGAATGATGCGCATGGGGTTTATGCTGCTGCTCATCGGGGCGATGCTGTCCGTGGGTGCGCTTGCGGTGAACGGCTTCAGTTTTGACGGTCTGGAGGGAATCTCCTACGAGGTGGTCACCTACGTGCCCGAGGGAGAGTTTGACCGGCTGGACGTCTCTGCGGTGGATGCGGAGATACACATTCAGCCCGCGCAGGACGGCGTGTGCAGGGTCGTCTGCGACGAACGGGAGGACGCACAATACAGCGTGGAGGTGCAGAACGGCGTGCTCACGGTGTACTGCGAGGACAACTGGCGCGCGGGCATTCACATCAACCTGAAAACGCCGCTGCTGATGATCGAGCTGCCGGAGAAGGAGTATGCGGAGCTGAAGGTGCACAGCGTCAGTGGGGACATCGACCTCTGGAGGCTGCGCATCGACGCGCTGGCGATTGACACCACCAGCGGCGAGATTGAGCTGGAG
>JAUNNK010000145.1 GCA_030537335.1 Clostridia bacterium
CGGCTGCTCCGCCCAGGCTGCCGCCAAGGCCGGTCTGCTGAGCAAGGAAGCCAAGGAGCTGTGCGGCGAGGGCCTCAAGCGCGTGTGCGAGCTGGTCGACATTCCGCCGATCCTGCACATGGGCTCCTGTGTTGATATTTCCCGTATGATGATTCTCGCCTCCGACATCGCCAAGGACTGGGGCGTCGACATTCCGCAGGTTCCGGTCGTCGGCTGCGCTCCGGAGTACATGTCTGAGAAGGCTGTCTCCATCGGCAACTACGTCGTCGCCACCGGCATCGAGACCTTCCTGGGCGTCGATCCCTACACCAAGGGCGGCTCCGAGGTCGTCAACCTCCTGCAGGGCGAGGTCGCGGACTGGGTCGGCGCGAAGTTCGTCGTCGAGCTGGACATCGAAAAGCTGGGCGATCGCATGATCGAAACGATCGAAGCCAAGCGCGCCGCGCTGGGCATCTGATCCCCGAATCAAAGCTGAAAGGATCTTTGCAGTATGAAAGTTGCGATTACAGGCAAGGGCGGCGTGGGCAAGACGACCTTCGCTTCCACCCTTGCAAGACTGTACGCAAGCGAAGGACGCACCGTGCTGGCGGCGGACGTCGATCCGGACGCCAACCTCGGCCTCGCGCTGGGATTTACGGAGGAGGAGGTCAACTCCATCGTTCCGATCTCCAAGATGCGCAAGCTGGTTGAGGAGCGCACCGGTGCAAACAGCCTGAACAAGTTCTTCAAGCTCAACCCTCAGGTGAGCGACATCCCGGACGCCTACGCCAAGGAGATCAACGGCGTAAAGCTGCTGGTGATGGGCACGGTCGAAACCGGCGGTTCCGGCTGTGTGTGCCCCGAGCACGTGATGCTCAAGGCCATCCTGTCCAGCCTCATCTTCCGCAAGGACGATGTGGTCATCATGGACATGGAGGCGGGCCTGGAGCACCTGGGCCGCGGCACCGCGAGCATGATGGATCAGTTCATCGTCGTCATCGAACCTGGTGCGCGCAGCATTCAGACCTATGAAAAGGTCAAGCAGCTGGCCGCCGATCTGGGCATCACCCGCGTGCGCGTGGTGGCCAACAAGGTTCGCGACGAGGACGACGAGGCCTTCCTCCGCAGCCGCATCCCCGAGGACGCGCTGCTGGGCATGATTCACTACAACGCAGAGGTGATCGACGCGGACCGCCGCGGCATCTCCCCCTTCGATGTGAGCGCGAAGGCCGTTGAAGAAATTCGGGCGATCAAGGATCGCATCGACAACGAGAAGAAATGATACATGAAAGGAATGAGAACATAGATGGGTCTGTTTGACAGAGTATTCCGCGGTTCCGATGAGATGTATTTCAAGGCTGAATCGGAGCTGAATCAGGTTATTGCTGAGCTGGGCGAGAGCGCCCCCATGACGATGCCCGACACCGCGTATTTCCTCGCTTGCATCTATGCCTACCTGGGCAAGAAGGTCACCACCCTGGGCGAGCTGAAGGAAGCTCTGGCGCAGCTGCGCGCCATGATGGGCCGCGAGTATCGCACCAAGTCCATCTTCGACTCCGGCGTTGCCACCGCTTGCTGCGCTGAGGTCATCGAGGCCTGCAAGTACGCCCGCAATCCCGCTCCCTACGAGGGAACCCAGTACCACGGCCACTTCTCCGACGCCGAGGTGCGCGAGCTGGGCGTTCCGCTTGTCACCAAGGACATCCCCGGCTTCGTGGTCATCATCGGCCCCGCTCCCTCCCAGGAGGAAGCCGTTGAGCTGGTCAAGGGCTATCAGTCCCGCGGTATCTTCGTATTTATGATCGGCGGCGTGATCGATCAGATTCACGCGGCTGGCATGGCCACCGGCTTCCCGGTGCGCGTGGTTCCCGTCGGCGACGACATCTGGTCCGTCGGCCACGTCATCTCCCTGGTCACCCGTGCAACGATGATCTTCGGCGCCACCGAGCCCGGCGACGCGGACGCCTTCCATCGTTACACCTGCGACCGCATCAACGCCTTCGTCAACGCCTACGCACCGGTCAATGACATCACCGTCGCCTGCGGCGCCGGCGCCATCAAGCTGGGCTTCCCGGTCATCACGAACGATACCGAGGATATGTGGGCCGTTCCGAAGTCCCTGATCATCAACACCAACACCAAGGATTGGATCGAGACCTCCCTTGAGGCCCGCGGCATCAAGATCAAGGTCACCAACATCGACATCCCCGTGGCCTTCTCCTCCGCGTTCGAGGGCGAGATCATCCGCCGCAAGGCCATGCAGATCGAGATGGACGGCTCCCGCGTGGACTGCATCGAGCTGGTGCAGACCAAGGATGCCCACGAGATCGAGGATCACAAGATCACCGTGGAAGGCCCCGACTTCGACGCGTTCGAGTTCGGCTCCAAGATTCCGATCGCCTACATCGTGGACGTCGCCGGCAAGAACATGCAGACCGACTTCGAGGGCGTCATGGAGCGTAAGTTCCACTCCTGGCTGAACTGCATCGAGGGCGTCATGCACACCGGTCAGCGCGACATGATCCGCATCCGCGTCAGCGACGCCGCCTACGAGGCCGGCTTCCGCGCCCGCCACATCGGCGAGGTGCTCTACGCCAAGATCAAGAGCGACTTCGACGCCGTCGTCGACAAGTGCCAGGTTCGCATCTACACCGACCCCGAGAAGGTCAAGGAGATGCGCGAGATGGGCAACCACGTCTTCGACAAGCGCGACGAGCGCCTCAAGACCCTCACCGACGAGTCCGTCGACGTGTTCTACACCTGCATCCTGTGCCAGGCCTTCTCCCCGTCTCACGTGTGCATCGTCACCCCCGAGCGTCTGGGCCTGTGCGGCGCGGTCTCCTGGCTGGACGCCAAGGCGACCAACGAGCTGGATCCCCAGGGTCCCTGCCAGATCGTTCCCAAGTCCCGCCCGATCGACGAGCGCGTCGGCCGCTACGAGGACGTGGACGAGGCTGTGAACCAGTACTCTCACGGCGCGCTGGAGCACGTCACCCTGTACTCCATCATGGAGGACCCGATGACCTCCTGCGGCTGCTTCGAGTGCATCTGCGGCATCGAGCCCCTGTCCAACGGCGTGGTCATCGTCAACCGCGAGCATGCCGGCATGACTCCCTTGGGCATGAGCTTCTCCGAGATGGCCTCCATGACCGGCGGCGGCGTGCAGACCCCCGGCTTCATGGGCCACGGCAAGCACTTCATCTCCTCCAAGAAGTTCATGAAGGCTGAGGGCGGCCCGGGCCGCATCGTGTGGCTGCCGAAGGCGCTGAAGGATCAGATCGCCGACAACCTGAACGAGACCGCCAAGGAGCTCTATGGCATCGACAACTTCACCGACATGATCGCCGATGAGACCATCACCGAGGATATGGAAGAGCTCTACGCCTTCCTGACCGAGAAGGGCCATCCGGTGCTCGGCATGGAGCCGCTGATGTAAAACCCTGTGAAGGGGGAGTTTCCCCCTTCATGATTCTTTCATACAAAAATCCGTCGCGTCCAACGGGCGCAACGGATTTTTGTAATGGAGCAATTTGATCGAAGCGTTTTGGCCTGCGCCCGCAAAATCAATGCGGAGCACGCCATCTGAAATTGATTTCACGACACACAAATCGATGCAAGGTGATATTATGCTGGACAAAAAGGCGCTCCGCAGGGAGATCGGACAGAAGAAGCGCGCCATGGCGGACGCGGAGATCGTCGCCTACAGCTGCAATCTGGCGGAAAAGCTGTATGAGACGGAGGAATATAAGCAGGCGCGGGCTATCTACGCCTACCTGCCCTACAATCAGGAGGTACGCACCTGGGAGATCGTCGAGCGCGCCTGGAAAGATGGCAAGCGGGTCGCGGTGCCCAAGGTCTACGGCGATGAGATGCGCTTTCTGTGGATCGACGACTTCACCCGGATCGCCCCCGGCGGCTGGAACATCCCTGAGCCCACCTTCGACGAGCCCGTGGCCGAGGATGAAACCGCGCTGGTGCTGATGCCCGGCCTGGCCTTCGATCCGGAGGGCCATCGCGTGGGCTACGGCGGTGGCTTCTACGACAAGTATCTCGAGGCTCATCCCGGTCACAAGCTGGTGGCGTTGTGCTATCCCTTCCAGCTGCTCGACCACCTGGAGGTGGAGGAGCACGACATTCCCGTGGATCGGGTGATCTGCGCGGACGCGCTGCGCCTGGTCGAGCCCTCCGCCGCCCAGTTTCATACCGAAGGATAACAGGTTCATAGAACGCCAAAAAACAGATACACCCAAGCGATGCATCTGTTTTCTTATGAATTCTCTAGGCAGCTTCCGTTCCCGGCGCGCGGTACTTATGCAGAAAGTGCACGCCAAGCAGCACCGCCAGCAGGAAGAAGCTCATGTACACGCCGTTGAACAGGCCGTGGCTGCCGCCGGTGAGCCAGGCCTCGGAGACGTGAAAGACCGACCACACGCCATCCGCCGCACCTGCGCTCATGTTGACGAACAGCGCGGTGTGCACAAAGCTCCATCCGGTGAACAGGCCCGTGGGGGCCGCGAGGCCATAGCGGTCGTGCAGCATGCAGCACAGCAGAACCTGCAGCGCCACGTTTGCCATGCCGATCCAACTCAGGTGCCAGCCGCCCTCGGCGATGAACTCCACCGCCAACAATAGAACCATGCTGGGCAGGCGCTTCAGATGGGCCCGGGCGGACTCATAGAGGTAGTCCATCATGAACACCTCGCCCGCCAGCGTGGAAAGGAAGCACACCGGTGCGGCGATGAGCGTGGACATGCTGAACGCCGGTTCAGAAAGCGGCGCAGCCAGGCGCAGCGAATCCGTGAGCAGGCACAGAGCGACGCCAACCAGCGCGGCGACCAGACCCACGACCAGCCACTTTCCCAGACCGGGCAGCTCGAAGCCCTCGTGGTCGCCCTTGTTGTGCAGGAGCTTCGCCAGCACCAGGAAGATGACCACCGTGCCCAGGCTCTCCACCACGGACATCAGCGGGTCGTAGCCGTGGAGCACCACCGTGGCCCACAGCGGTGCCTGCAGGATGTCTCCATAGCCCAGGTTCATCGCGTGCAGGTGCAGCTGGCCCAGCGTTGCGGAAAAGACCGTCTCCACGCCCCAGTTCCAGCCGAAGTAAACCAGAAAACCGATCAACCACAGCCAGATCAGGTGCACATGGCCGTCTTTGTTGCGCACCAGATCGCCGTGCGGCCTTGCATCGGGCGAAGCGTGCGCCCGTTCCGCACGCCGCAGCTCGGCGCGCGTCTTTTGCCTTCGTAATGCCATGCTGCCTCCCCTATTCCACCACGGCCTGAATCAGCGGCCGCGGTTCGGGCTTCTGATCGGAGATGGAGATGGAGCGCTTCATCAGGTTGTAGGCCCCGGTGCGGTCGGACTTCTCGCCGGCGTGCAGCGTGCAGAGAACGTCGCCCTTCTTCACGCGGTCGCCCACGCGCACCTTCATCACGATGCCCACGGAGAGATCCAGCGCGTCGGTCTTGCGCTCGCGACCCGCGCCCAGCAGCTTTGCGACATTTCCGATGTCGCTGGTGACCATGGAGGACACGTAGCCGTCCCGATCCGCCTTGATGTCGATGCGTGTCCTGGCCTTGGGCAGCAGGCCGGTATCCTCGCACACACGGGGATCGCCGCCCTGGGCCGCGATCATCTCCGCCAGCTTCCTCAGGCCCTCGCCGCTGCGAATCTTGCTATCCAGCAGCTTCACGCCCTCGGGCACCGTGGCAACTGCGCCCGCATTGCGCAGGATGTGCGCGCCCAACTCCAGCGCCACGTCCTTCAGCGCGCCCTGGGTGCGTCCAGCGAGGATGTCGATGGCCTCCTCCACCTCCAGCGCGTTGCCGATGTAGTTGCCCAGCGGCTGATCCATGTCGGTGATCAGCGCGGAGAAGCGCTTACCGCTGAGGTTTCCGATGCGCACCATCATCTCCGCCAGCTTGCGGGACTTTTCGGGCGTGTCCATGATCGCGCCGCTGCCGCTCTTGACGTCCAGCACCACCACGTCGCAGCCTGCCGCCAGCTTCTTGGAGAGGATCGACGACACCACCAGCGGCAGGCAGTCCACCGTGGCGGTCACGTCCCGCAGCGCGTAGAGCACCTTGTCCGCCGG
>JAUNNK010000146.1 GCA_030537335.1 Clostridia bacterium
TTCTTCGAGCCCTCCACCCGCACCCGCCTGAGCTTTGAGGCGGCCATGTACGAGCTGGGCGGCAACGTGCTGGGCTTCTCCGAGGCCCAGTCCTCCTCCGCCTCCAAGGGCGAATCCGTGTCCGACACCGTGAGCGTGGTCTCCTGCTACGCGGACGTCATCGCCATGCGCCATCCCAAGGAGGGCGCGCCGCTGGTGGCCTCCATGAAGGCCAGCATCCCGGTGATCAACGCCGGCGACGGCGGTCACAACCATCCCACCCAGACGCTGGCCGACCTGCTGACCATCTACCGCGAGAAGGGCCGCTTCGAGAACCTGACCATCGGCCTGTGCGGCGATTTGAAGTTCGGCCGCACCGTGCACTCCCTCATCAGCGCCATGTCCCGCTATGAGGGCGTGAAGTTCGTGATGATCTCCCCCGAGGAGCTGCGCGTGCCGCGCTACATCATCTCCGACGTGCTGGAGCCCAACAATATCCCCTACGAGGAGGTTCGCAGCCTGGAGAAGGCCATGCCCGAGCTGGACATCCTGTACATGACCCGCGTGCAGCGCGAGCGCTTCTTCAACGAGGCCGACTACATCCGCCTGAAGGACACCTACATCCTGACCCCGGAGAAGCTGCGCACGGCCAAGGCTGATCTGAACATCCTGCATCCGCTGCCGCGCGTGAACGAGATCTCCGTGGCGGTGGACGACGATCCCCGCGCCTGCTACTTCAAGCAGGCCCTCAACGGCAAGTACATGCGCATGGCGCTGATCCTGAAGCTCCTGGAGGTGACGGTATGATTATCGGACAGATTCGCGACGGCATCGTGCTCGACCACATCACTGCGGGCCGCGGCATGGACATCTACAACATCCTGCACCTGGGCGAGCTGGACTGCACCGTGGCCATGATCAAGAACGCCGAGAGCGAGAAGAAGGGCAAGAAGGACATCATCAAGATCGGCCAGGTCATCGACATCAACTTCGATGTGCTGGGCTACATCGATCCCGGCATCACCGTCAACATCATCCGCGACGGCAAGCTGGTCAAGCGCGAGCACCTGACCCTGCCCGAGCGCGTGACCGACATCATCCGCTGCAAGAATCCCCGCTGCATCACCACCACGGAGCAGGAGCTGAAGCACGTGTTCCGCCTGGCGAACCGGGAGAAGCAGATCTACCGCTGCATCTACTGCGACAGCGAGGCTCCCCGGAACCAATAAGCGTTCCATCTGCACCAACCGCACCCATGGCCATCCAGGCCGTCGGGTGCGGTTTTTGTGTGTGGAAATGTCCCGCGCATCGTGCTATAATGGTGGTAAAGCATTCGGGAGGTAAATTACCATGAACGAGGTGCTCAAGCAATTGTATGCGCGCAAATCCGTGCGAGCCTTCACCGACCGGGAGATCTCCCCGGAGGACAGGCAGGCGATCCTGACCGCCGCGATCATGGCTCCCACGGCGGGCAACCAGCAGCTCTACACGATCATCGATGTGACGGATGAAAAGCTCAAAGCGGAGCTTGCGAAGAGCTGCGACGACCAGCCCTTCATCGCAAAGGCCAAAATGGTGCTGGTGTTCTGCGCGGACTGCCGCAGGTGGTACGAGGCCTTCCGCACAGCGGGCTGTGAACCGCGCTTGCCCGGAGCCGGGGACCTGCTGCTGGCGGTCAGCGACGCGAACATCGCCGCCCAGAACGCCGTCACCGCCGCCTGGAGCCTGGGCATCGGCTCCTGCTACATCGGCGACGTGATGGAGAACTGCGAGACGCAGCGGAGCTTGCTCCACCTCCCCAAGTACGTATTCCCTGCGGCCATGGTCGTGTTTGGCCATCCCACCCAGCAGCAGCTGGAGCGTGAGAAGCCGAAGCGCGTGGAGATGAAGCACGTGGTGCATGAGAACGCCTACCGGGAGATGGAGGACGGGGAGTATCGGGAGATGTATGCAGAGCGCTGCGGCATGCGCAGCTACGAGGACTGGATGCGCGCCTTCTGTGAGCGCAAGTACAATTCGGACTTCTCCCGGGAGATGACCCGATCGGTGAATGAATACCTGAAGGACTTCCAATGATCGCGGAAAGGGGGTGCGGGCATGCAGAATGAACTGGTGGGGGAGATTCTCTCCGTCGCCCGGGATCGCATCTGTCGCGCGCACCCCTATCTTGCGACGGCGCTGGCACGGCTGGTTCCCTGCACAGAGGAAAACCTTGCGACGGCGGCCACGGACGGCGCGCGGCTCTTCTGCAACCCTGCGTGGCTGCGCTCGCGCTTTCTGGAGGACGAGAGCGCGGTGACCAGCCTGCTGCTGCATGCGATTACCCACTGCCTGCTGGGCCACATCCATGCCGTGAAGGATGATGACCCGCTGTCGGTGCACCTGGCCTGCGACCTTCAGGCAGCCTTCCTGCTGGCGGATCACCTGCCGGAGTTCTGTCCCTTTTGCAGGGAGGCGTGCTATCTGGAACTGAAGCAGCGCTTCGGCTGGATGGAGGATCTGCATGCGCTGGCAAATGCGCTGGGGAAGGATGACTACGTGCGCGACCACCGGGAGGAGATTGGAAAGCTGCTCTCGCTGGATGAGCATGCGCTCTGGGCCAGGGCCCGTGAGGAGGAACACGCTCGCTGCACGGGCGGTGGCGAGGGTGTTGCAGAGGGCTGGCAGCGCGCGGCAAAGGGTCTGCGCATGGGTTCCGGGGGCGGCAATATCGGCAGCGGCACGGCCTCGCTGCGGCAGAAGGTTGAGCTGGGCGCTGCGGAGCGCACGGAATTTGCGACATATCTGCATAAATATGCGTCTCTGCGGGAGAATGCCCGGGACGATCCGGACTCCTTTCAGACTGCGCTCTACCTCTACGGCGGCGAGATCTGCGGCGCGCCGCTGATCGAGCCGCTGGAGTACCGGGAGGAGAAGCGGATCGACACGCTGGTCATCGCCATCGACACCTCCGGCTCCTGCGCCCGGGGGCTGACCCAGCGCTTTCTGGAGCTGACCCGGGATATCCTGTGCAGCGAGGGCCTGTTCTTCCGCCGCTTCAACCTGCGCATTTTGCAGTGCGACGTACAGGTGCAGCGGGACGACTGCATCACCAGCATGCGCGCGTTTGAGCGCTACATCGATGATCTGACCATCGTGGGCGGCGGTGGAACCGACTTCCGCCCAGTGTTTCAGCGCATTGACGAGCACATTGCGTCCGGCGCGCTGCGGGGCCTGAAGGGCATGCTGTACTTCTCCGACGGGCGGGGCATCTTTCCCTCCAAACCGCCATCGTATGAGGTGACCTTCGCCTTCCTGAAGCACCGCTTTGATGACATCGACGTGCCAAACTGGGTGCGGCGGCTGGTGATCGATGCGCCTGTGCCAAAGGGTGGCGAATACTTTGAATACTGACGGAGGCATATGCATGAATATACAGCAGGCGATCGATCAGCTGGAGACGGCGGTGCGCTGCTACACCGCGCTGGACGAGATGGGCATGCCGCTGGTTCCGCCCGAGGCCCAGCGGCCGCTGTTCCTGATCGGCCCGCCCGGCGTGGGCAAGACGGACGTGGTGGCGCAGGTTGCGCGGAGGCTGGGCGTGGGCCTGGTGAGCTACACCATGACCCACCACACCCGCCAGAGCGCGCTGGGCCTTCCGCAGATTCGCACGCGGCGCTTCGGCGGCGAGGAGCGCGCGGTCACGGAGTACACCATGTCGGAGCTGCTGGCCGGGGTGTACCGCCACATGGAGGCAAGCGGCTGCAGGCGGGGTGTCCTGTTTCTGGACGAGATCAACTGCGTATCCGAGACGCTGACCCCGGCGATGCTGGAGCTTCTGCAGCACAAGCGCTTCGGCGAATATGCGCTGCCGGAGGGCTGGGTGATCGTGTGCGCGGGCAATCCGGAGAAGTACAACCGCGCGGCCCGCGCCTTCGATCCGGTGACGCTGGACCGGCTGCGAGTGCTGGAGATTGAACCTGACCTCTCCGCCTGGCAGGAATACGCGGCGCAGCGGCAGGTGCATCCCTCGGTGCGGGGCTATCTGCGGCTGAAACCTGAGGACTTCTTCCGGGCCGAGGGCGAGCGCATCGTCACCGCGCGCAGCTGGATGAACCTGTCGGACATGATGCTGGCGCTGGAGCGAAGCGGCGGTGCGGCGGACGCGCTGCTGTTCGGCCAGTACCTCCAGTGCGGCGAGGTGGCGGAGCGCTTTGTGCTCTACCATGCGCTGTGCCGGGGCGTGGCTGCGGGCTTTTCGCTGGACGCCGTGCTGGAAGGACGCGACGAGGCTGCCGAGGCGCGCTTTGCACAGGCGGGCTTCGACGAGGCGCTGTGTGTGGCCATGCTGCTCAGCGACGCGCTGAACGCCCGGATACGCGCTGCGGAGGAGCCGCGTGAGCGCGCGCAGCGGCTGCGGCACTTTGCCGACGGCGTGCTCCGGGAGCAGGAGAACGGGGCATTGACGGATGCCGCCAGGGATCACCTGGAGCGCATGGAGAAGGCGCTTGCGGTGCGTCGGTCGGTCAACGCCATTTCCTCCGACGAGGAGGCCCGTGAGCGGGCGCTGCATAGCGAAATCCGTGCATGCATCGCCGCGCTCTACGGCGCGGAGCATGCACGGTCGGCGCTGATGGAGCAGGTGCGCCTCGCGGAAGAAGCTGCAATGCAGCGGCGCGGGGCACTCGTTCGGGAGCTTTCGCACGCGCTGGACTTTGCGCAGCGGGCCTTCGCGGACGTGCACGTTCGGGTGATCTTTCTCTCCGAACTGGAGCGCAACCAGACGACGCTGCGCTTTCTGAAGGCGAACCTTCCCGAGCCATTGGAGGCGCTGCGCTCCGGCGCAGATCCCGATCGGCGCGCAAAGGCGCTGCGGCAGGCGCTTGCGGGAGAGAATCTGACAAAATTAACATGAGGTCGCGGTTGACAGGGGCCGGATGGGATGGTATGATAGAGCTGCCTTCAATGAGGGAGTAGTCAGCAGAGCGATTCTGTGACAAGTCAACATGCATGGCCGCGATGCGGTCTGGCTTGGATTAAATGACCAGACTCATGGATAGGATAGACCTATCCGTGAGTCTTTTTTCTATCTTCTCACGGATGCACAGAAAGGGAGGAGTCAGATGAAACTCTATTGCGAGGACGTGGAACGGGCGTTGGAGGAGTCCCGCAGCAGCCGCGAGGGCTTGACTTCTGCGGAGGCGCAGAAGCGGCTTGCGGCCAACGGTAAGAACAAGCTCGCCGAGGCGAAGAAGGATTCCCTGGTCAAGCGCTTCTTCCAGCAGATGGCGGACCCGATGATCCTGATTCTGCTGGCGGCGGCGCTGGTCAGCGGCGTGCTGGCGGTGGTGGAGGACGAGAGCTTCGCCGACGTCATCATCATCTTGGCTGTGGTGCTGATCAACGCCGTGCTGGGCGTGTATCAGGAGAACAAGGCCGAGCGCGCCATCGAGGCCCTGCAGGAGATGTCCGCGGCGACCTCCAAGGTGCTGCGCGACGGCAGGGTGCAGATCGTGCGCAGCGAGGAGCTGGTGGTGGGCGACGTGGTGCTGCTGGAGGCTGGCGACGCGGTGCCCGCCGATGGGCGGCTGATCGAGTGCGCCAGCCTGCAGATCGAGGAATCGGCGCTCACGGGCGAGTCGGTGCCGGTGACGAAGCTCATCGACGCCATCAACCTGGCGCCGGAGGCGAAGGATGTGCCCCTGGGCGACCGGAAGAACATGGTCTACATGGGTTCCAGCGTGGCCTATGGCCGCGGCGTTGCGGTGGTCACGGCCACCGGCATGGACAGCGAGATGGGCAAGATCGCCGATGCGCTGGCCAAGGCCGAGGACGGCCAGACCCCGCTGCAGCGCAAGCTCAGCCAGCTCTCCCGGGTGCTGACCTGGCTGGTGCTGGGCATCTGCGTGGTGATCTTCGGCGTGCAGCTGCTGCGCGCGGGCGGCTTTACGCTGGACGCGATGGTGGATTCCTTCATGGTGGCCGTGTCGCTGGCGGTGGCCGCGATTCCCGAGGGCCTGGCGGCGGTGGTCACGGTGGTGCTGTCCATCGGCGTGACGAACATGTCCAAACG
>JAUNNK010000147.1 GCA_030537335.1 Clostridia bacterium
GGCCGAAGTACTTCCCCGACGACATGATCACCGACCAGCCCGAGCGCGTGATGTGTGCGGAGATCATCCGCGAAAAGGCGCTGAACAACCTGCGCGACGAGATTCCCCACGGCGTGGGCGTGGAGATGCTACAGATCAAGAAAGTCAGCGACAACCTGACCGAGATCCATGCCAACGTCTACTGCGAGAAGGAATCCCACAAGTCCATCATCATCGGCAAGCAGGGCGCGATGCTGGGCAAGATCGGCTCCCAGGCCCGGGTGGACATCGAGCGCTTGCTGGGTACCAAGGTCATGCTGAAGCTGTGGGTGAAGGTGCGGCTGGACTGGCGCAACCGTGCGGGCGATCTGCGCACGCTGGGCTACGAGGACTGAGGACGCATCATGCCCGCCCTCAACACCCCCGCGCTGGTGATCCGCCGCGCGGACTACTCCGACTACGACCGCATGGTCACGCTGTTCTCCCCCGAGCACGGGCGCATCGACGCCATCGCCCGGGGTTGCCGCAAGCAGAAGTCGGCGCTGCACAACGCCTGCGAGCCCTTCGTCAGCGGCGAATTCCAGCTCTACCAGCATGGCGAGCGCTTCGCAATCGAGCAATGCCAGATCTCGGAGAGCTTCTACGAGCTGCGCATGGACTACGACCGACTGCAGCACGGCGCGTACTGGCTGCATCTGCTGGACGCGGCGATCATGCCGGACGTGCCCATGCCGGACTTGTTCCTGATCACTCTGCGGGCACTGGCCCATCTCAACTACTCCGGCATCCAGCCGGAGCTGCTGACCATGGCATTTGAGATGCACTTCATGGCCCAGCTGGGCTATGCCCCGCGCATGGACGTGTGCCTGAAGTGCGGACGAAGCATCGACGGCGACGCGCGCTTCGACGTGGATCGCGGCGGCTGCGTGTGCCTGAGCTGCCCGTCCTCGGCCCCGCGCATCACCAACGGCGCGCGGCGCATTCTGATGAAGCTGCCCCGCACGAAGTACGACCAGGTGCATCTGCTGGTGGATCGCCCGGATTGGAGGGAGGCCGCGCGCATCTTCCGCAGCTACATCGACGACCGCATCCAGATGCGCAGGTTCGCGCCGCCGCTGCCGGAGCTCTCCGAATAAAAAATTTCAGAAAAGTGATTCAAAACTGTTTGAATTGACGCTGGTTGTGTTATATAATACACGTAAGCCAGATGAGAACTAGGCTCTAAAAAAACAACATTCAATATGAGGAGGATACAATCATGAAGAAGTTCGTTTGCACCATCTGCGGTTATGTTTATGAAGGCGAAGCTGCCCCCGAAGCCTGCCCGGTCTGCAAGGCCCCCGCAAGCAAGTTCATCGAGCAGAGCAGCGAGATGACCTGGGCTGCCGAGCACGTCGTCGGCGTCGCTCAGGGCGTGGATCAGGAGATCATCGACGGCCTGCGCGAGAACTTCACCGGCGAGTGCACCGAGGTCGGCATGTATCTGGCCATGGCGCGCGTCGCCCATCGCGAAGGCTATCCGGAGATCGGCGAGTACTGGCGCCGCGCTGCTCTGGAAGAGGCGGAGCATGCCGCGAAGTTCGCTGAGCTGCTGGGCGAGGTCGTCTACGACTCCACCGAGAAGAACCTGGCCGTCCGCGTTGAGGCCGAGAACGGCGCCACCGCTGGCAAGACCGCCCTGGCCAAGAAGGCCAAGGAGCTGGGCCTGGACGCCATCCACGACACCGTGCATGAGATGGCCCGCGACGAGGCCCGTCACGGCAAGGCATTCGCTGGCCTGCTGAAGCGCTACTTCGGCAAGTAAGCCATGATTCCTGAATGTTGTCCTTCGTGCAAGGAGAGGGAACTGTGGAAAGAGGTTATCAACCCGTTTACCACAGGAATTCCTATCGGTAAGAATATTCGGTTCAAAATCATCCGCACACGGGGATTTGGATTCTATAATGTCAAGTACCGGTGCAAAAAATGTGGATATGAGAACAAATACGATTACCGAGACAACAATAGCTGATCACATTTCAGGAAGTCTGCTGAAGCGCTACTTCGGCAAGTAATAGAGGGCTGAAAGCACTCTAATTCATGCCAAATGGGCTTAAAAACAGCCTGATTTAAGAGATCAGTCCCGCAAGGGGCTGGCCTCTTTTCATGCCCCGCAGTCGTACATCGGTGGTACAACCCGCTTCTGCCCGCCTCTGTGAAGGGTGCAATACTGGCAGAAGTGGTACATCGGAGGCTGCCGCTCGGTTCGTTATATTGCAATAATTCAACAGATGGGGCTTGTCCCCACCTCAGCCTGTCAAAGAAGCCCCGTTGTGTTGCAGCAATGGGACTCCTTTGACAGGCTGGGCGAAGGGAGCCCTCTCTCCGCCTTTTTTCCGCACTTTACCTGAACGACCTTGTCCCGTCGGCGCGCTTGTGATAGGATACAAAGGATCACCAATGGAGGTATTTGTACTATGCCCTCGAAGCTTCGCAAGCTGATCGGAAGCCGCGCGTTCTATGCAATGGTGCTGGCCGTGGTGGTTCCGATCATCGTGCAGAATGCCATCACGAACTTCGTCAACCTGCTGGACAACCTGATGGTCGGCCGCATCGGCACCGACCAGTTTTCGGGTGTCGCCGTGGCAAACCAGCTGATCTATGTATTCAACCTGGCCGTATTCGGCGCGGTCTCTGGCGCGGGCATCTTCACTGCCCAGTACTGCGGCGCGGGCAACCAGGAGGGCGTGCGCGCATCCTGCCGCTACAAGCTCTACGCGGGCCTGCTGCTGTCCCTGGGCGCGATTACACTGTTCTTGCTGAAGGGACGGGAGCTGGTGCTGCTGTACCTCACCGACGACAGCGACCCTGCCCGCGTGACGGATACGCTGCACTACGGCCTGCAATACCTGAACCTCATGCTGCTGGGACTTCCGCCCTTCGCAGTCGCCCAGAGCTACGCCAGCACCCTGCGCGAGACCGGCGAGACCCGGCTACCCATGCTGGCGGGCATCATCGCCGTGTTCGTCAACCTGATCTTTAACTTCCTGCTGATCTACGGCAAGCTGGGCTTTCCGCATCTGGGCGTGCAGGGCGCGGCCATCGCAACGGTGCTGTCCCGCTATGTGGAGCTGGGCATCATCGTGATCTACACCCACAGCCACGCCAAAAAGCACCCCTTCGCCAAGGGGCTCTTCCGCACGCTGTCCATCCCCCGCCAGGTGGTGAAGGAGATCACCATCAAGGGCATGCCGCTGCTGGTGAACGAACTGCTCTGGTCGCTGGGCATGGCCACGCTGAACCAGATCTACTCCCTGCGCGGCCTGGACGTGGTGGCGGCAACCAGCATCAGCACCACCGTGTTCAACCTCTTCAGCGTGTTCTTCTTCTCCATGGGCACCGCCGCCTCCATCATCGTCGGCCAGGATCTGGGCGCGGACGATGTGGAGGTCGCCAAGGATCACGCATGGAAGCTGATCGCCTTCTCCGTCGCCATCAGCGTTGTCGTTGCGCTCTCGCTAATCTCCTGTGCCCATGCGATTCCCCTGCTCTACGACGTGCTGCCCAGTGTGCGCAGTCTGGCCAGCAAGCTGATTCTGGTCTGCGCCTGCATGATGCCCGCAAACGCCTTCTGCAACTGCGAGTACTTCATCATCCGCTCCGGCGGCAAGACGGGCATCACCTTCCTGTTTGACTGCGGCTTCACCTGGGTGCTCTGCATCCCGCTGGCCTACTGTCTCACCCACTTCACCGCCATGAGCGTGGTTCTGATCTTCCTCTGCGAGCGCTTCCTGGACGTGGTCAAGGGCGCAATCGGCCTGGTACTGGTGAAGAAGGGCGTGTGGATTCACAACATCGTCTCCGGCGAGGAAATGCAGTTGAGCTGAGTTTCGTTTGCAGATGCATAAAAGCGGCCCCGGCAGGTTTTCCCGCCGGGGCTTCCCTATGCAGGGGATCATTTACCGAACAGCTGTACCCAGTAGTACACGCCGCCGGACTTGACGCAGGCTACGCCGATGGAGCCGTAGCTCGCGCGCAGGATGTTGGCGCGGTGGCCGCTGGAGCTCATCCAGGCCGCCATCACCCTGTCCGCTGTCCTCTGGCCCTTGGCGATGTTCTCGCCATAGGCTGCGGAGGACACCGTGGACCACTTCGTGCCGTCGGGCCGGGTGTGGCTGAATTTCTCAACGATCTCTCTAGCGCGGATCTGCGCCGCGGCGGTGAGCTTTGGGTCGACGCGAAGGGCGCTCAGTCCCCGCGCGGCGCGCTCCTGGTTCACCTGCCTGACCACACTCTGCGCGTTCGCCGTCACCAGCGTCGCCGCCTGGGCAGCGCCCAGCGTCAGCAGCAATACCAGCACCAGCGCAAGCATCTTTTTCATTTTCATCGGTGTTTCATCTCCCTTTGTAATGGATTTGAAATATATTTCATGATTATTTTATATATAATATTCAAATCCGTCAAGTGATTTTTGGAGAATTACCACATATTTCCAGCTTCACCGGGGCATGCTTGGCAAGCTGTGGAAAATGGAGTATACTGGGAGCAGCAATTCTGGAGGAAATGGTCATGGCAGAGACGGAGAAGCTGCGCGCGGACGTCGCGCTGTTCGCACGGGGACTTGCGCCCAGCCGGGAGCGTGCCCGGGCGCTGATCGAGGCAGGACTGGTGTACGCCAGCGGCGCACAGGTGAAGAAGGCCGCGCAGCAGGTGGATGCGGAAGCCGCGCTGGAGGTGCGGGGCGAGGTCTGCCCCTACGTGAGCCGGGGCGGCTTCAAGCTGGAAAAGGCGCTGCGCAGCTTCCATGTGGAGGTGCGCGGCGCGGTCGCCATCGACGTGGGCGCATCCACCGGCGGCTTCACGGACGTGCTGCTGCAAAACGGCGCGGCGAAGGTCTACGCGGTGGACGTGGGCACGGCCCAGTTGGACCCCCGGATCGAGGCCGATTCCCGGGTGGTGAAGATGGAGCAGACCAACGCCCGAACGCTGACGCGGGAGATGTTCGACCCTGCGCCCACGCTGGGCGTGATGGACGTGTCCTTCATCTCGATCCTGAAGATTCTGCCCGCGCTGCGGCAGGTGCTGGGCGACGGTGGCCGGCTGATCTCCCTGATCAAGCCCCAGTTTGAGGCCGGACGGGAGCTGCTGGGCAAGAAGGGCGTGGTCAGCAAGCCCGCAGTGCATGAGCGCGTGCTGCGGGACGTGGTCGCGCTTGCCCCGGAGTGTGGCTGGCGGGTGCGCGCGCTGGACTTTTCCCCCATCAAGGGCGGCGACGGCAACCTGGAGTTCCTCGGTGTCTTCGTCCCGGACGACGGTCGTCAGGCGATCCCCGACGCACAGCAAGTCCGCGATCTGGTGCGCCACGCCCACGAGGCCATGCGGCAGGAGAAATAAAATGAGTCCCCGGCAGATCGTCTGTCGAGGGACTCATATTTGCATCTGGCCTTACTTCTTCGTCCGGCGCTGGAGGAACTTCACCAGCTCCACCACGGGCAGCACGCAGGCGCCCAGGCCGATGGCGACAAGATACTCCACGAAGCTCACGCTGGTGAAGCCGAAGGCAGTTGCCAGCAGCGGGATCTCGCACACGGCGGTGGTAGCGACCAGCGTGAACAGCGCCGCGCCCAGCAGCATTTTATTGATATTGCCCATGCGGAAGATGCTGCCGCGCTGGGAGCGCATGTTGAAGCTATGGAAGATTTCGGCCATGGACATGGTCATGAAGGCCATGGTCATGCCGTCGGGGCTGTTGGCAATCTCCCATACGCCGCTCTCCATGAAGTGGCCGATGAAGTAGCTCAGCAGCGTCAACGCGGCGACCAGCAGGCCCTGATAGGCCACGTCCGCGCCCATGCCTCCGGCAAACACGCCCTCCTTCGAGGAGCGGGGCTTGCGCTGCATCACGTCCTTCTCGGCCTTCTCCATGCCCAGCGCCAGCGCCGGGAAGCAGTCGGTGATCAGGTTGATCCAC
>JAUNNK010000148.1 GCA_030537335.1 Clostridia bacterium
TCTGGCGGGCGAACTCGTCCAGCGTGCCCTTCAGATCGCCCATGGTGATGTTCTCATCGATGACCAGGCCTTCCATCTGATGGAACACCGGAGAGTGGGTGGCGTCGGCCTCGTCGGCGCGGTACACGCGACCCGGGCAGATGATGCGGATGGGCGGCTTGCGGGTGGTCATGATGCGGGCCTGCACCGGGGAGGTGTGGGTGCGCAGCACAATGTTGTCATCCACATAGAAGGTGTCCTGCGCGTCGCGCGCCGGGTGGTTCTTCGGGATGTTCAGCAGCTCGAAGTTGTAGTGGTCGTACTCCACCTCGGGGCCCTCCACGACCTCGTAACCCATGCCCACGAAGATGTCGATCATCTTGTTGAGGGCGATGTTCATCGGGTGCAGAGAACCGGCGCTGCGCTCCGGGCCGGGCAGGGTCACGTCCACGGCCTCCGCCTCCAGGCGGGCCTGCTTCTCGCGCTCCTTCAGCTCGGCGCTGCGCTTGTCCAGCGCCTCCTCCAGGGCCTTGCGCACGTCGTTCACCAGCTGGCCCATCTTCGGCCGCTCCTCGGCGGGCAGCTGGCCCATGCCGCGCAGCAGACCGGTCAGCTCGCCCTTCTTGCCGAGGACGTTGACGCGAATCTGCTCCAGGCGGCTGGTCGCCTTCGCTTCGCTGAGCTCGTTCAGCACGCGCTCACGGATCTCACGAAGTTTGTTCTCCATGTTCTGTCTCTCTCCTTTATGCGTATCGTTGCCCGGGGCAAAGAAAAAGCCTCGCCCCCTCGCTTCAGGGGCGAAGCATAGCTTCGCTGTACCACCCAGATTCGTCTTGCGGACGCGCCACAAAACCTCTCATCCGAATAACGAGGATGAATCCGTCCGCGCCTACTGCCGCTTCAGCGCGGAAGCTCCGGAGTGAACTTCGCCGACGGAAATCCGTGCAGCGCTCTCAGCCCGTGACGCCGCTCTCTGACCGCATCTCCCCTGCCGGGTACTCTCTCCATCATTGCCAGTGTTTTGGATTATAGCATATTCTGCTGTCCCTTTCAAGTTTTCATGCAGTTTTAACAATCAATCCGCATGCTTGCCGCCCACGTTCAGCGCGAGGATCGCGACGAGGATGCAGGCGATACCCAGCACCGTGGCCGCGCGCAGCGCTTCGTGATACACGAGGATCCCCAGCACCGTGGCGACCAGCGGCTCCACCGTGGCAAGGATCGCCGCATGGCTGGCCTGCACCCGGTTCAGGCCGATGGTGTAGATCAGAAACGGCACGAAGGCCGTGACCGCGCCTGTGGCGAGAACCAGCAGGATGAGGCCCGCGAGGCCGTCCGCCGCAGCCATCTTCTGCACAAGCTCCGCCGGTCGGGAGATGAGCAGCACCGCGATGGCCGCGATGAAGAAGGTGTAGGCCGAAACCGTCTCCGGCGGATAGCGCCTGAGCGCCACGCTGCCCAGGATGCTGTACAGACCATAGGCGACGCCGGAGCCCACGCCCACCAGAACGCCCAGCGGGTTCAATGTGCCGCCACCGAGGCCGGACACCAGCGCGCAGCCCCCGAAGGCCAGGATCAGGGCCAGCAGCTTGCGGCGCGTGACCCGCTCATGGAAGAACAGCGCCGACATCAGCACCACCCATATGGGCGAGGTGTAGAGCAGGATCGCAGCCTCGGACATGGTCATCATGCGGATGGCGGCGAAGTAGCAGCAGGTCATCAGGCCCACGCTGCCCACGCCCAGCCCCAGAAACAGCGGCAGATCCCGCAATTGCAGCCGGAAGCCCCTCCCCCGCCGCGCAAGCAGCAGAAGCATAAAGCACAGCGCCGCCGCGCACAGGCGCAGCGCCGAGATCTGTATGGAATCAAAGCCGTACGCGCCCAGGCTGCGCACGAAGATGCCCATGGTGCCCCACAGCGCACCCGCCGCTATGATGAGGGCGCTGCCCATCGCTGAAGAAGTCCTCTGCATATCAATCTCCTCCTGTCACACAAAGGGGAGCATGCCTTGCGTACATGCTCCCCATCAAACACGATTCTGGACTCAGGCGTACCTGGGATAGAAGATGTTCTGCGCGGCCTTCGCGCGGGACGTGCTCTGGCCCGTGCGGTCCGCCGGGGCCTCGAAGTTGTAGCAGAAATAGTAGGCCGCGTCGTAGGCGCCGTCCGCGCTGTTGTCCACGTTCTTCATGTAGCGGTCCACCGAGGGATAGTAGCGCTCCAGCTCGTAGTCCAGGAAGCGCAACTGGGCGTAGAGGGTGGTGTAATCCAGGCCATTGTCCGCGCAGTAGTTGATCAGGCGGGTCTTGCGGCTGGAGAACCACTGGCAGATGCCGTAGCTGCGACCACTGTCGCCGTTGGTGCCGGGACGGAAGCCCGACTCGGCGCTGATGTTCGCCAGCAGGCCCGCAGCGGCGGCTGTGTTGTAGCCCATGACCTTCGTGGCATAGGCGAAACAGAGCTGCTCGTTGGAATACTTGCCGGAGTTGAAAGCATCCTCGATGGTCTCCGGCTTGGGTTCCGGCTCCGGTTCCGGCGCGACAGGCGTCTCCGGCATGGAAGGCTCGATGGTCTGGCCCTCGATGGAGAGGTGGCTGACCAGCATGTAGCCCACCTTGCCGTTGCGCTCCACCATGGCGCAGCTGCCGTTGATCGCCAGGACATTGACGCTTACGCCCTTGCCAACCGTCGCATAGCGGCTGGAGGTGCTGGGCTTCTCGTACACGCGGGTCTTCTGGGTGGTCACGGCCTTGTCCGCAATGGACTCCACCGTGCCCATGTCGGAAATGGCGGCGTAGCCGGTCTTTCCATTGTAGCTGATCTTCGCCACATCGCCGGCATATGCCTTCACAGTGACGATGGTCTTTTCCGGCAGGGAACCCCAGTAGGTGCTCAGGGACGCGTCGCGGTAGACGCGCATGCTGCCAACCTTGACATAGGCGGAAAAGCTGCTATCTGCAAGCGCCACAGCGGGCATGGCCGTGAAGATCAGCGCGACGAGCATCGCGATCGAGAGGATGCGCAGGGTGCTTCTGTTCGTTTTCATCATGGGAATACGCTCCGTGGTTTCATAGTTTTGCTTTCGCGTGTCATTATTCTGTAATATTTATATCATACAATAGAAATCTTGTCAAGCATTTCGGCGGAATTGCGGCGGCAAATGCGAAAAAAACGGCCCCAATTCCGCAGAATCGGGGCCGTTTGCGGCGCAGGATGCACCAAATTGTTTCAAAAGTGTGTCAATATTTCAGATCACGCGCTCCACCGGAGGATGGTTCTCGCCGGTGAGCCAGTTCATGTCGTCGGTAAGCCAGTCCATGATCTCCAGCTGGCGGGTCTCCCAGGCAACGGTGGCGGCATGCTCCTCGGGGGTGGGCTCGTGATCGAAGGACTTCACCAGCTCGCAGTAGCCGAAGATGTGGCCATCGCCGTACCAGATGGTAAAGTTGCTCTCCGGACCCTCCTTGACGGCGTCGCCGCGCGCTTCGATGAGGCCGTCGTGGCGGCGCTTGTACTCCTCCTCGCAGCCGGGCTTGAGCTTCGTGGCGAACACGCGGTGGCGAATCAGGGACTTGTCCGCGCGCACGATGCCGATGTCGTGGTACATCTGCCGCATGCTGGCCGGTGGGCAGACCAGCGTCACGCCCTCCGGCAGCGCATGCAGGATGGCGTCAAAGCAGTCCGTGCGGTCGCCGAGGCTCTCGCCGTAGCCGAAGAGGTACTGCTCCATGTGCCAAATGGAGAAATTGTCCACCTGAGCGTCCGCGCAGGCGGCCTCGAACGCGGGCTTCAGCGCGCGCACAGCCTCGATCTGCGTCGCGCGGTCGGCCCCGTCCATTCGCATCAGAAAGGGAACTCGCTTCATTTGTATCACTCCTTGATGATATAATCGCAGGCCACGGAGGTGAGGCGCACCTCGTGCATGCGCTTCTTTACCGGCAGGTGCACCGGATGGGTCTGGTAGGCGTCGAAGGCCGCGCGGTCGGTGAACTCGGTGATCAGCGCGAGGTCATAGCTACGCTCGCTGCCCAGGAAGTCCGCACCGGCCTCCAGATTCACCATGCCCTCGATTTTGCCCTTCATGCCGTAGAAATTCTCCACCAGCTGGGGAATCTCAGGCTTGAACTCCTCCTTGATCTTGAACATTACGATGTGACGGATCATATTTTCTCCTTTCCCTCCCGCAAGGGGAGTGCTCATTTGTCATCCATATTGAGGATGCGGGGCACGATGTCCCCCGCGCTCAGCTCCAGTATGCAGTAGTGGCCGTTCTTCAGCGCGCCGGGATTGATCAGCAGCGCCCGGCCCACATAGCCCGCGAAGGGCTGGTGGGTGTGACCGAAGAGCGCCGCGTCCACGGCGTTCTCCTCGGCATAATAGGACAGCATGTCGTAGCCGAGCTTCACCCGGTAGCGGTCGCCGTGAAGCAGCAGCAAGCGCTTGCCCTCCACCGTGACGCGGGCCTCCCGGGGATGGTGGGCGTAGAAATCGCAGTTTCCGGCCACGGAGGTCACGGGAACGTCCAGATTCTTCTCCAGCCAGCGCGCGTCCTCCAGCACGTCGCCCAGGTGAAACACCTGATCGAAGTTCTCCGCGCGACAGATTTCGACGAAGCGCTCCAGATGGAGCCCGCCGCCGTGGCTGTCGGACACCACGCCGATGCGCGTCACTTCTCCGCCTCCAGCACGCCGATGAGCTTCTCGATGGCCCGCGCGCGGTGGGACACGCCGTTCTTGGCCTCGGGATCGGCCTCGGCGAAGGTCATGCCCAGATCGTCGGAGTAGAACAGCGGATCGTAGCCGAAGCCGCCCTCGCCGCGATACTCCCGCAGGATTCTTCCGCAGCACATGCCGTAGGTGGTGACGGGGGCGCGCCCCGGGCGGCACAGCGCCACCGCCGCGCCGTAGTGGGCGGTGCGGTCGGGATCGTTCACGTTCTCCAGCTCCTTCAAGAGCAGCTGGTTGTTGGCCTCGTCGTCGCCGTGCACGCCGCAGTAGCGCGCCGAGTGCACGCCCGGACGGCCTCCCAGCGCGTCCACGCACAGGCCGGAGTCGTCCGCAAGCGTAGCGCAGCCGGTGAGCTGCATCAGCGTCTCCGCCTTGATGAGCGCGTTCTCCTCGAAGGTCTCGCCGTTCTCCTCCACGTCGATGTTGATGCCCATCTCCCGCATGGAGCACACGTCGTAGCGGTCGCCCAGCAGCGCGCGCAGCTCCTTCAGCTTGCCGAAGTTGTTGCTTGCCAGCACCAGGCGGGGCTTCTTGAAGATCACGTCCGCGCGCTCGCCCAGGGCCTCCGTCTGCGCCTGCATCAGCTGGCGGATGCCGCCCTCGCCCAGATCCAGCAGGCGGTTCAGCTCATCGCGGCTGTAGCTGCCGTGCTCGCCGGTGCCCTGCACCTCCACGAAGCCCATCTCACCCTTCGCGTCGCGGGTCATGACGATGTTCATATCCACCTCTGCGCGGCTGTCCTGGGTATACTCCAGATCCAGCGTGCACTGACCGTCCACCACGCCCACGGAGATGGCCGCGACCTGCCTGACGATGGGCGAATCCTGCATCTTGCCCTCCGCGATCAGCTTCGACACCGCCAGGCACAGCGCCACGAAGCCGCCGGTGATGGACGCGGTGCGGGTGCCGCCGTCGGCCTGGAGCACATCGCAGTCGATGTACACGGTGCGCTCGCCCATGCGAGTCAGGTCGCAGGCTGCGCGCAGGGAGCGTCCGATCAGCCGCTGAATCTCCACGCTGCGACCATCCTTCTTCACGCCGTCGCGCGCCTTGCGCTGCGGGGTCGCGCCGGGCAGCATGGCGTACTCCGCCGTCAGCCAACCCGTGCCCTTGCCCTTCAAAAACGGCGGCACCCCGTCCTGTACGGACGCGGTGCACAGCA
>JAUNNK010000149.1 GCA_030537335.1 Clostridia bacterium
TGCGGTGGGTTCAATGGATGCCGTGGGTTCAATGGTCTCCGTGGGTTTTGCGCTTGCAGTCGGCTCTGCCGTCGCCGTGGGTTCGATGCTTGCCGTAGGTTCAACCATCGCGGTGGGTTCGATGGTAGCTGCTTCGGTGGGCGCGGGGGTGTCCTCCGGGACGGGCTCCGCCAGCGCGCCGCCCAGCAGAATCAGCAGAGCCAGCGCGCCGCAGAGCCTGCGCTTACTCCTTGACATGTCCGCTGCCCTCCGGTGCGCCCTCACCCATCGGACGGCCGCCGAAGTCCGAAAGTTCATCCGGCATGCCCTCGCCGTCCGCTGCGAATCTGCCGTCGCGGGCGAATTCTTCCTCGGGAGAGATCTCTTCTTCAGCGGGAGCTTCCTCTTCGACCACTTCCACATCTTCAATTTCCGCGTCCAGCGTGGAGACAACGGCGGTCATGCCGTAGCGGGTGTCCGCGTCGGGGGTGAAGTCGATGTACACGGTGTAGGTTACGTCGCCGGAGGAACTCATGCTCTCGCCGGAGCCGCCGGAAGCGCTGCTGTCGGCGATGGCGGAGATCATGGACACCACGCCGGTGTAGCGCACCTCCGCGTCGCTGTTCCAGTTGAGCTCGATCTCCACCGGGTCGCCCACGTGAATCAGGCCCAGGTTGGCCTCGGCGATCTGCGCCTGAATCTGCATCGCGCCCTCGGGGTAGAGCACCGCCGCTACGCTGCCCTTCTCCAGCCTGCCGCCCTGGGAGAGGCCGATCTGGGCAACCACGCCGTCGCTGGTGGCGAGAATTTCGCTGCCGCTCATGTAGTAGCCATCGAAGCTGCCCTCCAGGGTCTCAAAGAGCAGGTCACCCTTCTGCACGGTCTCGCCGTCCTGCACCGCGATGGAGACGATGCTGCCGCTGGCACTGACGGCGGTGGGATTCTTGCGGCCCAGCGTGCCGCGTCCGATGCGCGCGGTGGTGGTCGCGGTCTCGCCGCGGTAGACGTTCACGGTCTCGCCGATCAGGAACTCGCCGGAGGTCACCTCCACGGTGTAGCTGGTGCCCTCAATGGCGGTGATCACGCCGGTTCCGCTGTGGCTGCCGTCGGAGTAACAGCTGAGGTAGACCTCCTCGCCCACATGCACGAACTTGTTTTCGGTGGAGTTGTAGGCGTTCTCGGTGGAGGCGGAGATGGTGTAGACGCTCGCGCCCTCAATGTACATCACCGCGCCGTAGCGCTGAGAGACGGTCTCGGTGCTGTCGCCCGCCTGGGCGAACAGCCCGGTGATCACGCCGTCCTCGGAGGCGTAGACCTTGGTGGTCGCCAGAGTGGCCAGTACGTCGCCGGCACGCACCTGCTGGCCCGCGACGGCGCTGACGGACTCCACCGTGCCGCCGATGGGCGCGTAGACCTCGCTGGTGGTCTTTGCAGAGACGGTTCCCGTGAAGCTGATGGTCTCTGCCAGCGCGCCCTGCGCGAGCAGCGCGCAGGCGAGTGCGCCGGTCAGGATGTATTTGCCTGGATTCTTCATGTATGTGTACCTCCTTATATAATGTTCAGGTTATACGGATCGAAGTGCGTCGATGGGGTTCAGGCGGCTGGCCTTGCGGGCCGGGGCCCAGCCGAACAGCACGCCCACGGCGGCGGAGAAGCCCACACCCAGCGCGATTGCGCCCACGGAGAGCGCGAACTGCGTGCCCATGGCCTTGCACATGGCGAAGGACAGGGTCAGTCCCAGCACCACGCCCGCCAGGCCGCCGATCAGCGACAGCAGGAAGGACTCCATCAGAAATTGCAGCTGAATCTGCCAGGGCAATGCGCCCAGGGCCTTCTTCAGGCCGATCTCGGTGGTGCGCTCGGTGACGGAGGTGAGCATCATGTTCATGATGCCGATGCCGCCCACCACCAGCGCGATGGATGCGATGCCGGCCAGCAGCGCGGTCATCATGGAGAGCATCTCCTCCATGGTGTCCTCGATGCCGGACATGGTGGTCACGGTGAAGCAGTTCTCCTCGAAGCTGAACATGGCGTCCATGCTGGCCTCGATGCTGTCGGCAGCGGTTTCGCTGTCCACGCCGTCGGCGAGGTAGACGGTGAAGCTGGTCACGTCGCTTGTGTTGTTCATCTTCAGCGCCGTGGTGTAGGGGATGAGGATGTCGGCGCTGCCGGACATCATACTCGCCATGCTGGCGTCGCCGTCCTCGCTGAGCAGGCCCGATACCAGGAAGGGCACGCCGTTGATGTACAGACTCTCGCCGATGGGATCCACGCCGTAGAAGAAGCTCTCCACCATGTCGGGGCTGATCCAGCAGACGAAGGAGGTCTGCGCCTCGTCCACGGCGTTCAGCGCCCGCCCGCGGGTGAGCAGATTTTCATTTGTGCGGAAGTAGTAGGCGTTCTTGCCGGATACGGAGATGTTCGTCTCGTAGCTGCCGCCCCGGGATACCCTTGCGCTGAGGGATACGCTGGGTGTCAGGCCGTCCACTTCGTCCATGGCGGTCAGCTCCGTCAGATCGTCGGCGGTCATGCCGGACTTCAGGTCGCTTCCTGTGACGCTGACCATCAGCGTGCCCGCGCCCATGGAGCTGAAGGACGAGGACAGGGAGCCGGACACGCCGGAGATGGTGGTGATGAGCGCGATGACCGCCGTCACGCCGATCAGGATGCCCAGCACGGTCAGGAACGAGCGCACCCGGTTTGCGAGGATGTTGCTCAGCGACATGCGCACGCACTCCCGGAACATGACGAGGCTTTTGTGGATGGATTTAAGCATCGTTTGTACTCCCTCCCTCCGTCAGTTCCCCGTCGATGATGTGTACCACGCGCTTTGCGTAGGCGGCGATGTTCATGTCGTGGGTGATCATGATGACGGTGCGGCCCTCCCGGTTCAGTTCCTCAAACAGGGCCATCACCTGCCGACCGGTCTTCTGATCCAGTGCGCCGGTGGGTTCGTCGGCCAGCAGGATCGAGGGGTTGCCCACCAGCGCCCGGGCGATGGCCACGCGCTGCTGCTGGCCGCCGGAGAGCTGGTTGGGGTAGTGGTGCATGCGGTCGGCAAGGCCCACGCGCTCCAGCATCTCCTGCGCGCGCCGCCTGCGCTCCCGGGGGGACACGCCCGCGTAGATCAGCGGCAGCTCTACGTTCTTTTGAGCCGTCAGCCGGGGCAAGAGCTGGGAATTCTGGAAGATGAAGCCGATCTCCTGGCTGCGGATCTGCGCAAGCTCAGCCTCGGTCAGCTCCTCGATCTCCTGCCCGTGCAGGATGTAGCGACCGGAACTGGCCACATCCAGGCAGCCGATGATGTTCATCAGCGTGGACTTGCCGCTGCCGGAGGGGCCGAGCACCGACAGGTACTCGCCCTGCTCGACATCCAGATTCACGTCCTTCAGCGCGTGCAGCTGCTCGTCGCCCATGGGATAGATCTTGTTCACGCCCCGCATCCGAAAGAAGGGGCCGGGATCATTGCGGAGCTGCTGCGTCATGGATTGCCGCCCCCCGAATAGTTGCGCTCCGGCTTGGAGCCCATGCTGGAGGGATCGAAGCCGCCGGGCATGTCGCTGCCGAACTCGCCGCCGCGGCCCATGTTGCCGCCCGCCTGGGGCGCGTTCATCTGCTGGCCGCCGAAGAGTCCGGAGAGCAGGCCGCTGAGTCCGCTGGCGGAGACCTCGGTCTGGGCCTCGACGTACACCTCGTCGCCCTCATTTACGCCGCTGACGATCTCCACATAGTTGCCGTTGCTCACGCCAACCTCCACGTTAACCTCCTCCAGCTCGCCCGCGTCGTTGTACATGTAGACGTAGGCGCTGTTGGTCTCGTCGAAGCTCAGCGCGTCCATCTTCAGGATGACCACGTTCTCGGCCTCCTCCTGGGGAATGGTGACGGTGGCCTGCATGCCGGGATAGATTCCCTCGTCCACGTCCACGTAGGCCACGGCGGTGTAGTAGGCTACGGAGCCGCCGGCGCTGGAGATGTAATCGATGCTGGCGATCTCGGACTGGAAGGTCTTTTCGGTGGCAGTGGCGGTGACAGTGCAGGCCTGACCCACGGCCACGTCGGAGATGTCGTATTCGTCCACCCGGAAGGAGACCTTCATGTGGGTGAAGTCGGCCACCTGCACCAGTGCGTCGCCGTTTGCGACCTCGTCGCCCTCCTCCACGCTCAGGCTGTTGACGCGCCCGTCAAACTCGGCCTTGATGGTCTCGCCGTTGGAGAGGCGCACCAGATTTTCGCCCTCAGTCACGTCCTGACCGGCTTCCACGTAGACCTTGCGCACCGTGGTGGATGCGGAGGCGGCGTAACTCGCGCTGTCGATCAATTGCAGACTGCCGCTGAAATTCAGTGCATTGGAGATGCTGCCGATGGTGGCGGTGTAGCCGTCGTAGGTCACGGTGTATTCCTGCTTGAGCATGCCATAGCCATACCAGCCGATTCCGGCCAGAATCGCCAGGACGATCACCAGCGTGACGATCCTGCGCACGATGCGCCTGCGGCGGCGGTGTTTTAGGATGGGTTTTTCGTTCATGCGTCTCTATCTCCCTGCTTGGATTCTTCGCATGGCTTGCGATGCTGAAATTATACGGGTTTTGGCTTAGTCGGGGCTTAGAAAAGCGATGAATGGACTGTGAACAAATGGAAGAATTCGTGAATTTGCCCAGGGCGAGGGCACAGAAAAGCGCCCCGGAGACAGGCTCCGAGGCGTGCAGTGCGTCTATGCGTCAAGGAGAAGGTTGCGCTCGATCCGGTTCATGTGATGCCCCACCTTCCGTCGTGTTCACGGTTGGTGCAGCATTTCTGAATCAGGCCTGTATCAATTCACTCTCAACGATTGTTGATGCTCAGAGCACTGATAAAGCCCGCAAACGCAAAAATGCCTACCAAAACTGAAATTGGTGGGCATTTTTGCTTACTGCGTCAGCGTCTGGCGAATTGTTGACTTTGTCAACGATTTGAACCTCAATGGTTGTTGATGCTGCTGATGGCGATTTCCGCATTGACCTCCTCAGACGAGGAATAGACGGTGAGCGCCCCGTCCGTCAGATGCGCCCAGGAGACGCTTTCACCGAAGCAGCTGGGACAGGGTTTCTTTCCGTCGGCATTGGCGGTGGAGATGCTGTGGGCCGAGGCGTTCTGCATGCCGGAGCAGTCCTCGATCAGATGGAAGTACACGCCGCCCGGGGTGTAGTAGACCAGGCTGTCCCAGGAGGAAGCCTCCGTCACGGCAGCGCTCTCGTAGAGGGTCAGCGGGTTCCAGGCGCAGTCCGGACAGGCTCCGTAGCCCTCCGCCAGCGCCTGCTCCATGGTCAGCGCGCGGCCAAAGCTCTGTCCGCCGCAGTCGGGCACGCTGTGGTAGGCCCCGCCGGGCGCGTCGTAGCTGGCGTATACGGTGGAACCAAGCGCCGCCGGCAGGAAGCAGTCGGAGCAGGGGCTCTTGCCCAGGGAGAGTGCCTCCGCGATGGTGATGAGGCTTGCGTCCTCCATGCCGGAGCAGTCGGACTCTTTGTGGAAATAGACCCCGCCCTCCGTGCAGAACACCCAGCTCTCGATGCAGATGGGGCAGGGGTTCTTGCCCATGGCCGCCGCCTTCTCCCGGGTCATGGCGCTTGCACCCTGCATGCCAAAGCAGTCCTCCATCAGGTGATAGTACGCGCCGCCCTGCGTGCAGTAGACCACGCTTCCGATGCAGACGGGACAGGCGGTCTTGCCCATGGCCTCGGCCTTCTCGATGCTCATGCCGCTTGCGCCCTGCATGCCGGAGCAGTTCGGTTCGTTGTGGTAATATTTGCCGCCCTCCGTGCAGTAGACGGCGGCCTCTTCGTTCACGGGCGCGGGGCT
>JAUNNK010000013.1:0-30079 GCA_030537335.1 Clostridia bacterium
TCCAGCACGTAGGGCAGCTCCATGATGACGGATTCGATCTCGAAGGGCCCGATGCGGTAGCCGGAGGACTTGATCACGTCGTCCACGCGGCTGACGTAGGTCAGGAAGCCGTCCTCATCCTGCCAGGCGACGTCGCCGGTGTGGTACCAGCCGTCGTGCAGCACCTCGTCGGTCTTTTCCTGATCGCGGTAGTAGCCCATGAACAGGCCGCAGGGCGCGCCCTCGCTGACGCGGATGCAGATTTCGCCGTTCTCGCCGGGGGTGACGGGGTTGCCGTCGGTATCCAGCAGGCAGATGTCGTACAGGGGCGTGGGACGGCCCATGCTGCCCACCTTGTGGGGATTGCCCACCAGGTTGGCCACCGACAGGGTGGTTTCGGTCTGGCCGAAGCCCTCCATGATCTGAAGGCCGGTCTTTTCCTCGAACAGGCGGTAGACCTCGGGGTTCAGGGCCTCGCCGGCGGTGGTCATGTGCTTGATGGAGGACAGGTCGTACTTGCTGATGTCCTGCTTGCACAGCATGCGCAGCATGGTCGGCGGCGCACAGAAGGTGGTGATTTTGTACTTGGCGAACATGGGCAGGATCTGGGCGGCATCGAAGCGGTCGAAGTCGTAGGTGAACACCGCGCCCTCGCACAGCCACTGTCCGTAGAACTTGCCCCAGAGCGCCTTGCCCCAGCCGGTGTCGGAGATGGTCAGGTGCAGGCCGTCGCGCTGCACGCAGTGCCAGTACTTCGCGGTGATGAAGTGGCCCAGGGCGTACTTGTAGTTGTGGGTGGCGATCTTCGGATAGCCGGTGGTGCCGGAGGTGAAGAACATCAGCATGGGATCCTCGCCGCAGGGTGCGTTCTCCGGGCGATCGTACTTGTGGGTGAAGAGCAGGCTCTCGGTGTCGTAATTGTGCCAGCCCTCGCGCGCACCGCCCACGATGATGCGGGTCTTGAGCGTGGGGGAGTTCTCCAGGGAAAGATCCACCTGATGGGCCACGTCGCCGTCGGCGGTGCACAGGATGGCCGTGACGCCCGCCGCGTTGAAGCGGTACTCAAAGTCGTGGGCAACCAGCTGGTTGGTGGCCGGGATGGCGATTGCGCCCAGCTTGTGCAGCGCCAGCATCACGGGCCAGAACTGCCAGTGGCGCTTGAGCACCACCAGCACGCGGTCGCCGCGCTCGATGCCCAGGGAGCGGAAGTAGTTCACTGCCTGCGCGGACAGGCGCTTCATGTCCATGAAGCTGAAGCGGCGCTCGTTCTGGTTCACGTCCAGGTGCAGCATGGCCAGCTTGTCGGGATACTTGTCCGCAACCGCGTCTACGATGTCGAAGGCGAAGTTGAACTTGTTCTCGTTCTTGAAGGAGATGGTCTGGAGCGCGCCGTTCTCATCCTCCACGCAGTCGATGAACTGCTCGGCCACCAGCGGCGCATCCTTGTGGGTGGGCACCAGCGTCTTGCGCACCTCGTGCTCGGAGACCTCCTCGCCCGGCAGAACCATGGCCAGGAAGGTGCAGTCCTTGCCGTCCACGGCGATCATGCCGTGGGGTGCGGAGGAATTGTAGATGATGCTGTCGCCCTCGTGCAGCACCTCGGTACGGTCGCCCACGCGCACCATCAGCGTGCCGCTGATGACCAGGTCGAATTCCTGGCCGGAGTGGGTGGTGGTGTGGATGGGCTGGTTCTGCTGCTCGGCGGAATATTCGTACTTCACCCAGTAGGGCTCTGCCAGCTTGTTGCGGAACATGGGCGCAAGATTCTGAATGGTGATGCCGTCCTCCTTGGCGGTGGTCAGGCCCTTGCCCCTGCGCGTGATGGCGTAGTTGGACAGGTGGGCGCTGTGACCCTCCAGCAGTTCGGTCATCTCAATGCCGAAGGTCTGGGAGCACTTGTGGATAAAGGTGAAGGGAAGATCCACGCTGCCGCCTTCATACTGCACGTAGGTCTGCTCGTCCAGGCCGGTATTGCGCGCCATCTCAGCGATGGACAGGCCCAGAATCTCGCGCATGTCGCGGATGCGCAGCGCGATTTCCTGAAGCTGGGTGAGAGAATTGTTCATGTTCCAGTCCTTCCTTCTGTTGGAGTAAATAAAAACCGTCCCAAAGCACTTTGCTTTGAGACGGGTGAAAACACACTCGCGGTACCACTCAAATTGCAACCATCGGTTGCCCCTCTTCGGACTCCATCAAGTCCTATGCATTCACGCAGCAATCACGGAAGCCCCTACTCGCCATTGATGTTTCAGGCCTTCAACTCGGAAGTGATAGGTTTGCGGAACTCCTGTTGCCGGTTCGCAGCATCCACCGGCTCTCTGAAAGCATCGGTTCCAACCGTCTTCGTCATCGTCTTTAAGAAATATGAACTTATTGATTGCTATATTATCACGGTTTTTTGATTCTGTCAAGCATAAGTTTTCGTTATTCGGGAATCGCGCTGGAAAAATCGGTCGTTTCCCGCCAAAGCGGCGCGCCGCCATCGGAAGAATCGAACGCGGAGCATCGATTATCCGCATGATGGCCATGGTGCAAGTTTTAATATCCATATGATACAATATTTCCAGAAAAAAGTGAACGGAGTGGGATAAAATGGAACGCAGGCCGAACGAAGAAGAACTGCTGGCAGAATATACGCAGGCAAAGGACGATTTACGCTCCAGCGCGGAGGAGCGGATTGCACAGGCCCGGGAGCGCTTTTTGCGCCTGGGGGACTACAAAAACAGCGTGATCCTTGCGCAGAGGTGCGAAACGCTGCTGTCCTTCCGTCCGGGAAACACTGTGGAATTCGGTTCGTACCAGGGCGCGCCCATTCGCTGGAGGGTCGTGGACGCGAGCGGCAAGATGCGCATGCTGCTGGCGGAGGACGTGGTGCTGGAGCGAGCCTACAACGAGCGGCGCGTGGACTCCTGGTGGCAGAGCGTCACCCTGCGCAAGTACCTCAACGGCCCCTTCCTGCAGGAGGCCTTCTCGCCGGAGGAGAGACGCATGATCCTGAACACCCGCCGCACGAACGAGTGCAATGAGCAGTTCTACACCAACGGCGGCAGCGTGACCATGGATAAGCTGTTCGTCCTGAGCAAGCGGGAGCTGGACACCTACCTGCCGGAATCCGAGCCTGAGCGCCGCGCGCTGGGCAAGTGGTGGTGGCTGCGCACGCCCGGGGACAACCTGTTGGCCGTGACGGCGGTGGATGCGGACGGCTCCGTGTACATGCACGGCATCAACGTAAACTACCCCGAAGGCGGCGTGCGCCCCGCCATGTGGATCCTGCTGCGCGACGCCTGAACATTGCAAACTCCGCCACCGTCTGTTATAATGCAGATGGGGGTGAGCGGAATGACCTTGCAGAATATGCGCTACATTGTTGCCGTTGCACAGTACCGTTCGGTATCCCGTGCAGCGGCAGCGCTCTATATGACCCAGTCCGCGCTGTCGGCGGCGGTGAAGGATGCGGAGGAGGAGCTGGGCATTCAGATCTTTGTGCGCACCAACCGCGGCGTGACGCTGACCAGCGACGGCGAGGACTGCCTGCGCTACTGCCAGGAGATTCTGGAGCGCGCCGACCGCTTCTCCGCCCGGTACAAGAATCGCGATACGGCCCACCTGAATTTCTCCGTCTCCACCCAGCATCTGCCCTTTGCGGTGCGGGCGTTCGATGAGCTGCTGAAAAAATGCATGCCGGAGCGCTACAATGCGGCGATCTACGAGGTCTCCACCCGGCAGCTCATCCAGGACGTGTCCGGTGGAACCAGCGAGATCGGCGTCCTGGCCGTGACGGAGGATCAGCTGCGCATGCTGAACAAGGCGCTGACGGCGGCGGATCTCTTCTTCACCCAGATGGAGAGCCTCAACACCTACGTGTTTTTGCGCAGGGAGCATCCGCTGGGCGGGGAGGACAGCCTGACGCTGGCCCAGCTGAAGGCCTATCCCTACGTCACCTACGACGCTTCCACCGACCCGATCTACTTCACCGAGGAATCCATCCTCTATGAACCGCTGGACCGCTGCGTGCATGTCAGCGACCGCGCCACGAAGATGTCCGTGCTGCGCAGCAGCGACGCCTTCAGCATCGGCGTGGACCTGCCGAACTTCAACCGGGACGTCTACTTCAAGAATCGCACCACCGAGCTGATCGCCATCCCCTTTGCGGATCAGAGCGCGTCGATCCCGGTGGGAATCCTGGAGCGAACCCGCCATCTGCGCAGCGAAATCGGACAGCGGTACATCGAACTGCTGCGGAAGCACCTGTTGGAGTTGTCCCTGCCGGGAACGAAATGTTCCGGCGGGAATTGAAATCCGCTTTGAAATGGTTTAGAATAATCGTAGAGCACGGCGCAGAGCCGGCGCGTGAAGGGAGCGGTTTACGATGCGGAAAACGGTACTGTTGAACTCGGAGATTTCGTCGGTCATCTCCCGGATGGGACACACGGACATGCTGACGGTGGGCGACTGCGGCCTGCCGGTGCCGGAGGGCGTGCAGCGCATCGATCTGGCGCTGCGGCTGGGGGTGCCGCGCTTCCTGGAGGTGTTGGACACCATCCTGGAGGAGCTGTGCGTGGAGAAAATCATTCTCGCGGAGGAGATCCGCACGGCCTCGCCGGAGATGCATGCGGCGATTCTCGCGCGCTTCGGCGACAAGGTTCAGGTGGAGTACGTACCCCACGAGGAGTTCAAGAGATGCACATCTTCCGGCAAGGCCGTGGTGCGCACGGGCGAGTGCACGCCCTATGCGAATGTGATCCTTTGCTCCGGCGTAACCTTCTGATTGAAACACAAATTGCGCCCGACGTCTTTCGACGTCGGGCGTTCTGTGGTTTTGGCTCAGCCCACGACGGATTTGCCGCCGGAGACCTTGTCGAAGATGATCAGGGCGATGACGGTGGAGACGGTCAGGATCGTCGCCAGCGCGGCGGCGGTGCCGTAGCCGTCCTTGAAGATCTCGGTGTAGATGGCCACGGAGATCGTGCCCGTCTTGCCCGAGTAGAGGATGATGGTGGAGGACAGCTCGTTGATGGTTGCGATGAAGCTAAGCACCGCGCCGGAGAGCATGCCCGGCAGCATCAATATCGCCGTGGTCTTGGCGAAGGTCTTCATCGGGGGCACGCCCAGGGAGATCGAGGCCTCCTCGATGGCCGGGTCGATCTGGTAGAGCGTGGCGATGCTGGAGCGCAGCGTAAATGGCAGCTTTCGTATGGTGTAGGACACCACCAGAATCAGCACCGTGCCGGTGAGGATGATGGGCTTCTGGTTGAAGGCCAGGATCAGGCTGATACCCAGAACGGAGCCGGGGATGACGTAGGGGAACATCACCAGCGTGTCCAGCAGGTTTGCGATCTTGCCCCTGCGCCGCACGATGATGTAGGCCAGCAGCAGGCCCAGGATCATCATGATGATGATGGCGATCACCGAGAAGGTGAAGGTGTTGCGGATGTTGGTGGAGAGCTTGCCGATGATGGCGCGGTAGCTGTCCAGGCTGAAGCCCTTCACAAACAGCGGGCCGTTTGTCTTGAGGAAGGAGGTGACCACCACGGTGATCTGCGGCAGCACCGCCAGCAGCGCAACGAAGCCCACCGCGAAGGTGGCCAGAATCCGTTTGCCGGTGGAGAGCTTGACGACCTCCGGTGGCCGCATGGCGCTCATGGTGTAGTTCTTGCGGGCGATGATGATCTTCTGGATTGCCAGCACCAGCAGCGAGCAGCTGACGATGATGACCGACAGCGTGCTTGCGAAGGATGCGTTGGAGGACACCTCGGACAGGTAGCGCTCGTAGATCATGACCGGCAGGGTCTTGAAGCCCTCGCCGATGAGCATGGGCGTGCCGAAGTCCGCCAGGGAGGTCATGAACACGATCAGCGCCGCGGAGAGGATGGTGGGCATGATGACCGGCAGCGTGACGTGCCAGATGCGCTTGAAGCCGTGCACGCCCAGGCTCTCGCTGGCCTCCTCCAGGGAGGAATCGAAGTTCTTCAGCGCCGTGGACACGTACATGTACACGTAGGGGAAGAGCTTCAGCGTGAACACCAAGAGGATGCCCTGAAAGCCGTAAATGGAGCCGATTTCGATGCCGATCTTCTCCAGCAGCTTGGTGATGAAGCCCGCGCGGCCCAGCAGCAGGATCCAGCTGTACGCGCCGATGAAGGGCGGGGAGAGCATGGACAGCACCACGGCCATGTTGATGATCCGCTTGCCCCAGATGTTGAAGCGCGTGGAGATGTAGGCCATGGGGATGCCAATGAGCGTGCCCAGGATAGTGGTGCACACGCAGATGAGCATGCTGTTGCGCAGGCCCACCATGTAGTACTTTTTCGAGAAGAACTTGGCGTAGTTGCTCAGCGAGAACGCGCCGCCCTTGGGGAAGAAGCTCTGGTAGAACAGCTTGGCGAAGGGATAGACGATGAAGATCGCAGCCAGCACCAGAAGCACGATGACCACGATGGACCAGAAGCCAAACTCATGCCGAACCTTCTTCTGGCGCGTGCGTCCGGATTTGTTTCCGATCATAGCAGCGCTTCCTTTCCCTCCGCATCAAAGACGTTCATGGTGGAGAACTCGATGGAGACCTTCTCGCCCTTCTGATGGAAGCCGGTCTTCTGGTTCAGGTACTGGTTGGCCTGGATCACCTGCCCGTTTGCGAGCTGCACCTCGTAGTTGATGTAGTCGCCCAGGAAGGTGAAGATCTTGATCTCGCCCTCCAGCTTGCCGGGCTGGGGCGCGTTCAGCGTGATGTGCTCGGGGCGCACGGCCACCTGCACCTTGCCGGTGCGGTCGTCCTTGAGCTTTGCGGGGATCGGCGCGGCGCCCATCACCCGCACGCCCTCTGCGGTGGCCTCAGCCTCCAGGAAGTTGCTGGTGCCGATGAAGTTGGCCACGAAGGCGTTCACTGGATGGGCGTAGATGTCGTAGGGCATGCCTACCTGCTCCACCACGCCCATGTTCATCACCGCGATACGGTCGGACACCGCCAGGGCCTCCTCCTGATCGTGGGTGACGTAGATGGTGGTGATGCCCATCTCCCGCTGCAGTTCGCGGATGCCGGTGCGCATCTCCACGCGCAGCTTCGCGTCCAGGTTGGACAGCGGCTCGTCCATCAGCAGCAGGTCGGGGTTGATGACCATGGCGCGGGCCAGCGCCACGCGCTGCTGCTGGCCGCCGGAGAGCTTCTGGGGCTGGCGGTCGCGGTAGGGGGTGATCTTGGTCATGTCCATGGCCCACTCCACGCGCTTTTTCATCTCATCCTTGGGAATCTTGCGCGCCTTCAGGCCGTAGGCCACGTTCTGCTCCACGGTCATGTGGGGGAAGATGGCGTAGCTCTGAAACACCATGCCGATGTTGCGGCGGTAGGAGGGCACGTTGTTGATGACCTGATCATCGAAGCGGATCTCGCCGCGCTCGATGGTGTTGAAGCCGGCGATCATGCGCAACAACGTGGTCTTGCCGCAGCCGGAGGGGCCCAGCAGCGTAAAGAACTCGCCGGGGTTGATCTCCAGAGACACATCGTCGATGGCCTTGACCTTGCCGTAATATTTGTCGGTGTGGTCGATGACTATTCTCTTGCTCATTTTAATCTCACTCTTTTTCGCTCATTTTCAGGAAGGCCGGGCCCGCATGAAACGAACCCGGCCGTCCGGTATGCACAATTTTATTGGATCAGCGCTTATTCGGTGATCAGGTCCTCCCAGACCTCGTTGAACTCCTCGGTGTGCTCCACGACCCACTCGGTGCTGTAGTCCGCCTTCGGAATCTCGGCGGTGGGCACGAAGTTGTCGGGCAGAGCGATGTCGGTGCGGCTGGAGCGGCGGTTGACCGCGGCCAGCTGGGACTGGGCCTCCTCGGAGAGCACGTAGTCGATGAAGAGCTTGGCGTTCTCCGCGTTGGGCGCGCCGTTGACCATGGCCACGGGGCTGATGAGGATGCCGGTGCCCTCGCTGGGATAGACCACGTCGATGGTCGCGCCGGCGGCGATGTACTTCAGCGCGGCTTCCTCATAGGTGAGGCCGACCGCGTATTCGCCGTTGGAAACGCCCTTGTAAACTGCGGAGGAGCCGGAGGTCAGCTTGCCGTCCAGCTGGGGAACAAGCTTCTCCAGGAACTCATATCCGCCGCCATTCTCCTGGCCGTAGGCCGCGATAATGGACTGGATCACGCCGAAGGCGGAGGAGGACTGCACCGGGTCGGCGGAGGCGATGGTGCCCTTGAACTCCTCGCGGAGCAGGTCGGCCCAGGCCGTGGGGGCCTCCTCAACCAGCTCGGTGTTGTAGATCATGACCATGGGCTCCAGGTCGAAGGGATACCACTTGAAGTTGTCCTCGTCCCAGGTGCCCGCCTGCAGGTTGGGGATCTGCGGGGACTCGTAGGAGGCCAGATACTCCTCGATCGGGATGTAGGATTCCACAACGCCGCCCCAGAGGATGTCGGCCTGCGGATTTGCGGATTCGGCGATGATTCGGGAGATCAGTTCGCCGGTGCCCAGACCGACCAGCTCAACGTCCACGTCGTACTTCTCGGAGAAACCCTGAATGATCGGATCGGACCAGTCGGAGGCGTGGGAGTAATACAGAACCAGGGAACCTTCCGCCAGCGCGCAGCCGCACAGCAGAGTCAGAACCAGGATGCATGCCAATACCTTTTTCATTTTTTTCCCTCCAAATCGTTTTTGAAACCGGATGGTTTCCTTGATAAATATCATACCATTTTTTAACAATGATGTCAATACGGTCGCAGAAAACGGTTGATAATCTGCAATATGCACGAATTCCGGCATGAAAATGATTGTTTTTATACGGAGCACATCGGATTTATGTTAAATTTGAATGCACGGGAATTGTCAGAGAAAGATCAGATATTTGTTAACGTGGATTTGAGAATTTAATGAGGGGCGCTTTACCGCCGCATGCTATCCTTAAAATCAGGAAAGCCTGGAAAAGTACAATAAAACACAGTAGATGAGAGGGTTCGTATGAGTATATCCAATGTATTGGCGCTCGTTGGAGGACTGGCACTGTTCCTCTACGGCATGAACATCATGGGAACGGCTCTGGAAAAGTGCGCGGGCAACCGGCTCAAGTCCATCCTCACCAAGCTGACCTCCAGCCGCATCAACGGCTTCCTGCTGGGCCTTGTGGTCACGGCCGTGATTCAGTCCTCCTCGGCGACAACCGTCATGGTGGTCGGCTTCGTCAACTCCGGCATCATGACGCTCACCCAGTCCATCTACATCATCATGGGCGCGAACGTCGGCACGGCGGTCACGTCCTGGATTCTCAGTCTGACGGGCATCAGCGGCAGCGCATGGTACATCACCATGTTCAAGCCCTCCACCTTTGTGCCCATTCTTGCGCTGATTGGCATCATTATTTATACATCCACCAAGAAACAGAAGAAGAAGGATGCATCCGCCATCCTGCTGGGCTTCTCGGTGCTGATGTTCGGCATGGAAATGATGAGCGATGCGGTTGCGCCGCTGAAGGACATTCCGCAGTTTACCAGCCTGATGACCGCCTTCTCCAATCCCTTCCTGGGCGTGATTGCCGGCGCGGTGCTGACGGCGGTGATCCAGTCGTCCTCGGCCTCGGTCGGTATTCTGCAGGCGCTCTCCCTCACGGGCGGCGTATCCTATGCGGTGGCGATCCCGGTCATTATGGGCCAGAACATCGGCACCTGCGTCACGGCGGTGCTCTCCTCCGTGGGCACCTCCAAGGATGCGCGCCGCGCCTCGATGATTCATCTGTACTTCAACGTCATCGGAATGATCATCTGGATGACGGTGTTCTACGTGCTCAACGCCTTCTTCCACTTCTCCTTCGTGGACATGCACGCAACGCCCTTTGGCATCGCGATTGTGCACACGGCCTTTAAGCTGCTCTCCACGGCGGTGCTGATGCCCTTCAGCCCGCAGCTGGAGAAGCTGGCCCGCTTCACCGTCAAGGACGGCAAGCAGGCCGACGTGCTGCCGATGCTGGACGAGCGCCTGTTCGTGACCCCCTCCATCGCTCTGGAGCGCGCCCACACGATCCTGCTGGAGATGGCGGATCTGAGCATCAGCGCGCTGTACACCTCGCTGGATCTGCTGAACGAGTTCGACCCGCGCAAGGCCGAGGAGGTCGTGGAGGCGGAGAACCGGGCGGACATGTACGAGGACAAGCTGGGCTCGTATCTTGTGCAGCTCTCCAGCCACTCCATGAGTGAAATCGACAGCCATGAGATGACCAAGTACCTGCACATGATCGGCGATCTGGAGCGCATCAGCGACCACGCCATCAACATCATGGAGTCCGCACAGGAGCTCAACGACAAGCAGCTCTCCTTCTCGAAGGAGGCCACCGGCGAGATCGGCACCATCAGCGCCGCCATCCGCCAGATTCTGGACTACACCCTGCGCGCCATGCACCGCGAGGATCTGAGCATCGCCGCGCGTGTGGAGCCGCTGGAGCAGGTCATCGATCTGCTGAACAAGGCCATCCGCGCCCGGCACATCGACCGCCTGACCCGTGGCAACTGCACCATCGAGCTGGGCTTCATCCTCAACGACATCCTGACCAACCTGGAGCGCGTTTCGGATCACTGCTCGAACCTGGCCGTCGCGATCATCGAGATCGCCAACAACAGCCTGGACGTGCACGGCTATCTGAACGATGTGAAGGCCAACCGCGCCGAGTACAGCGTGCTCTACGAGCAGTTCCGCCAGCAGTTTGCACTGGATGACGCCAAGGAGCCTGCGGCGGGGGAGGCTGCGCCCGCACAGGGCTGAGGCGCTCCTGAAGGCTGCGTGAAATGAAATTGGCCCTGCATCCTGCGTGGATGCGGGGCCTTATGCAATTCGATGAAATGTGGAGGAAGCATATGAAAATTGCGGTCTACTGCGGCTCGGCCTGCGGCACCGAGCCGGAATACATGGCTGTCGCCCGTGAGCTGGGCGACTGGATCGGCAGAAACGGTCACGCGCTGGTGTACGGAGGCTCCAACACCGGCCTGATGGGCGCGGTGGCGGACGCGGTGCTTGCGCACGGAGGGAAGGTCATCGGCGTGCTGCCTGACGTTCCATTGATTCACGAGCGCAGGCATCCGGGCCTGAGCGAATACCATCTGATGGACACCATGTCCGCGCGCAAGGACAAAATGATCGAGCTCTCCGACGCATACATCGCGCTGCCCGGCGGCTTCGGCACGCTGGACGAGATCTCCGACGTGCTCTGCCTGAACCGTCTGCAGCTGATCCGCAGGCCCGCGGTGCTGGTGAACACCCGGGGCTTCTACGAGCCGGTGCGGCAGCTGATCCTGAACATGATCGACAGCGGCTTCGTCGGCGGCGAGGAGATGGACATGCTGCGCATCACCGACGACGTGGAGGAGATCGCGGAGTTCGTGGAGGGATTTTTCTGAGATAGAATGGCCCCCTGCAAGCGTTTGTTTGCAGGGGGCTGTCTGTAGGTCAGGCGGTGTAGAGCTGGTAGAGCCTGTGGTACACGCCGTCCTCCCGGGCCATCAGCTCCGCGTGGGAGCCCTGCTCCACGATGCCCTCGTCCGTCAGCACCAGAATCTTGTCGGCTGAGCGGATGGTGGTGAGCCGGTGGGCAATGGTGAAGGTGGTGCGGCCGTGCATCAGCTTCTCCAGCGACTGCTGCACCAGGCGCTCGGACTCGTTGTCCAGAGCGCTGGTGGCCTCGTCCAGAATTAGAATGGGCGGGTTCTTCAAAAACACCCGGGCGATGGAGATGCGCTGCTTCTGACCGCCGGAGAGCTTCAGACCGTGTTCACCCACGTAGGTGTCGTAGCCGTTCTCCAGCTCGGAGATGAACTCGTGAGCTCCGGCCAGCTTTGCCGCGCGGATGATCTCCTCGCGGCTTGCGCCGGGCTTGCCGTACTCGATGTTGTTCAGCACCGTGCCGGAGAACATGTACACGTCCTGCTGCACCACTCCGATGTGGCTGCGCAGGGATTTGAGGGTGAAGTCGCGCACGTCGCAGCCGTCGATGCGGATCGCGCCGGAGGTCACGTCGTAGAAGCGGGGGATCAGGCTGCACAGCGTGGTCTTGCCGCTGCCGGAGGGGCCCACCAGCGCCACGCTCTCGCCGGGCTGCACCTTGAGGCGGATGTCGGTGAGCACCTGCTCGCGGGTGGATTCGTAGGCGAAGGACACGTCGTCAAACTCGATCTCGCCGCATACAGAGGCCATCTCGATTGCGTCCGGGCGCTCCTGGATGCTGGGCGCCTCGTGCATCACCTCGTCGAAGCGCTCGAAGCTGGTCATGCCGCGCTGAAGCTGCTCGGTGAACTCCACGAAGCGGCGGATGGAGGTCAGCAGCGTCTGCACGTAGAGTAGGTAGGCCACGAAGTCCGGCGCGCTGATCCTGCCGTGAATCATGAACACCGCGCCCAGCACCACCACCAGGATGTACATCACGCCGTCGAACAGGCGCGTGACCGAGTGGAAGCCGGCCATGTTGTGGTACATGCCCTTCTTGATCTTCAGGAAGATGCCGTTGCGCTCGGCAAATTTCTCCTTCTCCAGCTCCTCGTTGGCGAAGGACTTCACCACGCGGATGCCGGAGAGGCTGTCCTCCACCTGGGAGTTGAGCTCGCCCAGCTCGTGGCGGGAGGCCTTGAAGCTGGCGCGCATCTTCTTGGCGAACTTGTTGGAGAAGTACACCATCAGCGGCAGCACCGCGAAGATGATCACCGTCAGCAGCACGCTGGAGCCGCAGAGGATGACGAAGGCCACGACCACCTTCAGCACCACGATCAGCAGCTCCTCGGGCATGTGGTGGGCGAATTCGGTGATGTCGTTGAGGTCGGTGGTGATGCGGGACATCAGCTGGCCGATCTTGGTGTTGTCGTAGAAGTCGTTGGACAGCTCCTGATAGTGGGAGAACAGGTCGCGCCGCAGGTCGGACTCGATGCGTGAGCCCATGACGTGGCCGATGGACTGCATATAATAGTAGGCGGCGGTGTCGATCACCCGCAGCAGCAGATACGCCGCGCCCAGGCGCAGCACCACAGATATGGTCAGCGCGGCGGCGTCGCTGGTCACGGCGCTGGTGATGAAGCGCACGATCAGCGGTAGCACCAGGTCGCACACGGTGGTCAGCGTTGCGCAGAACAGATCCAGCAGCATCACGCACATGTAGGGCCTGAAGTAGGGCATGAAGCGCCGGAACACCCGCAAGCCCTGCAGCGGTGTGCGCTTCTTCTGAGTGGTTTCCAAGGGAAGGACCTCCTGTGAGGGGATTTTTTTGCTGCTTCTATCATAATTGAGGCAAGTTTCGTTGTCAAGTGGCTCTGACACATTCGCGCCCTTGACAAGCGGCTATGGAATGCCTACAATGAGAAGGAGGTGAGCGAATATGGCGTCGGGTCTGCGGGCGAGGCTGAATGCGATCGGCGCGGCTGCGCCCCGGGTGGAGAAGAAGCCCCCGCGCGCGGGCGGCGTGGCCTGCTATGCCCATCGCGCACCGCTGGACGAACGTTTGCGCGAACTGGACATCGACGGCCTGCGCCGCATCGGCTGGCAGGGCGGGCGCTTCGATCTTGCGCGCTGCCTGTTTCTCGACACCGAGACCACGGGTCTCTCCGGCGGTGCGGGTACGGTGGCCTTTCTCGTGGGTGTCGGCTACGCCGAGGGCGACGGCTTCGTGGTGGAGCAGTATCTGATGAAGGACTACGCCGACGAGGCGGACATGCTCGACCAGCTCGCCCGGCGCATGGAGCGCTTCGACGCGGTGTGCACATTTAATGGAAGGAATTTTGACCTTCCGCTGCTTCAGACGCGCTTTACGATGTGCCGCATGCGGGATCGCTGGCGGGACATGGAGCAGCTGGACCTCTTGTATCCGTCGCGGCGCACCTGGAAGAAGCGCATCGGCAGCTGCCGTCTCTCCCGCGTGGAGGAGCTGATCCTGGGTAAGCCCCGGGAGGGCGATCTTCCGGGCAGCGAGGCCCCGCGGCGCTACTTTGAGTTTTTGCGCACCGGCGACATGGAGTTGCTTTCCGAGGTCGTGGAGCACAACCGGCAGGATGTGATCACCCTGGGCACACTTCTGGCCCACCTGTGTGGGCTGTACGCCCATCCCGAGCGGGAGCAGAATCGGACGGACCTGTTCAGCATGGGCCGGTCGCTGGAGAACCAGGGGGAGCTGGGGGCGGCGCGGGAGCTGTACCGCATCGCGGCGATCCCCGCGCCTGCGGGCAGCATCTCGGCTTTGACGGGCAGCAGCGTGGCTGCGGAGGCCGCGTGGCGCATGTATCTCCTCGCTCGGAGGAACCGGGACGCGGAGGCCATGCGGCAGATTCTGGAGCAGATGGCGCTGCGGCGGCAGCTGCGGGACAAAATTTATGTGGAGCTGTCCAAGCTCTATGAGCATCGCTACAAAAATTACCGGCGCGCGCTCCGCTATGCGGATCTGGCCGCGCGCTATGTGGAGCCGGGGGAGATGGAGGCGCTGAACCGCCGCCGCGACCGGCTCCGTGCCAAATTGAACAAGGAAAACGGGAGGAAAGACGAGCATGGGTTTTTTTGACAGTATGAAGACCGACAAGCTGGGCAAGCAGGCCTACAACGCCCACGTGCAGGCCAACGATTTGCAGCGTCGGGGCAAGGTGGCCGATGCGAAGGCCAAATACGACGAGGCGCTGGGAATGTACAAGCAGGCCTACGACGCGGGCTGTCGCAAGACGGGCATCCTGATGTCCTATTCGGTGCTGATGATGCGCAACGGCTTGTTCGCCGAGGCGCGCGAACTGATGAAGGAGGTCAGCGCCATCGGCGGCATGAGCGAGGAGGTGCACTTCGAGCTGCGCATCAACTACTCCATCTGCCTGTGGCGGCTGGGCATCCTGGACAAGGCCATCGAGACCATCGAATACGCGGGCAAGTACGCCAAGAACAGCGCGTATTACAGCTCCATCTGCACCTACTACGTGGAGCGCGCCGCCCAGAGCGGTGCGGACGCGGACTTCGAGGCCGCCCGCGCGCTGCTGGACGAGGCGATGGACTACGACGACGAGGACGCGCCCACGCTGGACAACTACGGCGAGTACTACCGTCAGCTGAGCCTGCGCGAAACGGATCCGCAGCGGAAGGCTGAGCTGCGCAAGTCCGCTGTGGACTACTACGAGCGCGCCTACAAGCAGAAGCCCAGCCAGATCACCACGCTCTATGCCCTGGCGAACTTCGCCCGGGAGGACGGAAATCTTCAACGCGCCCGGGAGCTGGTCGACAAGGCGCTGATGCACAGCGGCTCCCGCGTCTGCCCGGTGTCCGCCGAGATGCTGAAGGAACTGAAGGCGCAGCTCGGCTGATGACAAGGCCCATAAATGCAGACATGCCAACCGATTTCATGGATTCGGTTGGCATGTTTTTTATTGTTGCCGCGTCTGCAATGCGCGGACTCAGACGTCCTTGACGATCGTTTCGACCTCGCTGCTTGCCACCAGGAAATCCAGCACCTTTTCGGTGATCACGCTCTGGGCCACGGCGGCCTGGAAGGCCTCGTCCATGTGGGGCTGGAGCTGCTCGATGGTCATCTTGTTGTCCCGGGCGATCTGCTGGAGGGCCTGGGCCACCCGCTCCTCGTCGGGCGCGATGTTCTCCGCGATGGCGATCTCCGCAATGGCAAGCTGGCGCTCTACGTTGCGGCGGGCCTCGTTGCGGTTGTCCTCGCGCAGAGCCTCCTTATTGGTGTTCATGAACTGGCAGTACATGTCCATGTTCAGGCCCTGGCGCGCCAGCTGGCTCTCCAGACTCTGCATCATCAGATCCAGCGCGGCGTTGACCTGTTCGTCGCTGACCTCGAAGCTGGCGCTGTCGCAGATCTGGTTGAGCAGCTGCTCCTTGAGCTCGTTTTCGGCCTGCTGGTCGGCGTAGGCCTGCATGGCCTCCTTCATGCTCTCGCGGAATTCGGCGAAGGTCTCGCAGCCGCCGACCTCCCTGGCGAACTCATCGTTTGCCTTGTAGCGCTCCTTCACGCGAATCTCGTGCAGCTTGCAGTGGAACACCGCCGCCTTGCCCGCCAGCTGCGGCGCGTGATACTTCTCGGGGAAGGTGACGTGCACGTCCACCTCCTCGCCGACGCTGTGGCCGATCAGCTGGTCCTCGAAGCCGGGGATGAACGTGCCGCTGCCCAGCACCAGCGCCTGCCCGTCGGCGCTGCCACCCTCGAAGTAGCCCTCTGCGGTCTCGCCGGCATAGTCCAGAACCACCTCGTCGCCCGCCTGGGCGGGACGGCCCGTGACGGGCACGTTTTTCATCTGGCTCTGCAAAATGGCGTCGATCTGGCGGTCCACCTGTGCATCGGGAACAAGAATGCGCTCGCGCACGGCCTTCAGGCCTTTGTAATTCAACATTTTATTGACACCTCAGTATTGTTATGATAGAATTATTTTGTACTATTATAGCGTTTTCTGCGCGCCATGTCCAGTCTGTCCCGCGGAAAATGTGCGTGAAATCGTGTCGATTGGCTGGCAATCCAAAACTTAATAGTAATAATTTGCGAGTTATTTATTGACAGGATTGAATAATTGTGATACACTTTCAACTGTAAGAGCGACGCGCCGGTTTGCAGTGCAAGGCGGCCGTCGAAACGGTCTGAAAGTACTCTGATAGTACAAGGACAGACATTGTACATAATCAAGATCCGACTAATTTAAAGGAGGAATCCTACCATGGCAATCAATTTCGTTGATGGCAAGTATGTGGATGAGAACGGTCGCGTGAAGCTCGATCCCACCGTCTACAAAGACTGGCAGATCGCTGAGGAAGCTGAGAAGGCTCTGCCCCCGGTAGAGTATTTCCGTGAGAAGCTCGGCCTGCTGCCCGATGAGATCATCCCTTACGGCAAGACTCCGAAGATTGACTTCATCAAGGTCATGGATCGCCTGAAGGACAAGCCCGACGGTAAGTTCATCGAGGTTACCGCCATCACGCCCACTCCCTTCGGCGAGGGCAAGTCCACCGTCTCCCTGGGCCTGATCGAGGGCCTGGGCTACATCGGCAAGAATGCCGGCGGCGCGCTGCGTCAGCCCTCCGGCGGCCCCACCATGAACGTCAAGGGTACTGCGGCTGGCGGCGGCAACGCCCTGCTGATGCCCATGACCGAGTTCTCCCTGGGCCTGACCGGCGACATCAACGATATCATGAACGCCCACAACCTGGCCATGGTCGCCCTGACTGCCCGCATGCAGCATGAGCGCAACAACAACGATGAGTGGCTGGCCAAGAAGGGCCTCAAGCGCCTGGACATCGACCCCAAGCGCATTGAGATGGGCTGGGTCATCGACTTCTGCGCGCAGTCCCTGCGCAACATCATCATCGGCATCGGCGGCCGTCTGGATGGCTTCATGATGGAGTCCAAGTTCGGCATCGCCGTTGGTTCCGAGCTGATGGCCATCCTGGCCGTCGCCCGCGATCTGAAGGATCTGCGCGAGCGCATCGGCAAGGTCGTCGTCGCTTACAGCCGCTCCGGCGAGCCTGTGACCTGCGAGGATCTGGAGGTTGCCGGCGCTATGACCGCATGGATGCGCAACGCCATCAATCCCACCATGTGCTACTCCGTCGAGCATCAGCCCGTGCTGATCCACGCCGGCCCCTTCGCCAACATCGCCATCGGCCAGTCCTCCGTCATTGCTGACCGCCTGGCTCTGAAGCTGTTCGACTACCACGTCACCGAGTCCGGCTTCGCCGCAGACATCGGCTTCGAGAAGTTCTGGAACGTCAAGACCCGCCTGTCCGGCCTGACCCCGAACGTCTCCGTGCTGGTCGCCACCGTCCGCGCACTGAAGATGCACGGCGGCGGACCCAAGGTCACCCCCGGCGCACCCCTGCCGAAGGAGTATACCGAGGAGAACCTGGAGCTGCTTGAGAAGGGAACCTGCAACCTGTTCCACCATGTGAACACCATCAAGAAGTCCGGCATCAACCCCGTCGTGTGCATCAACCGTTTCTACACCGACACCGACGCCGAAATCGCGCTGCTGAAGAAGCTGTGCGCCGAGAAGGGCGTGCGCTGCGCGGAGTCCAACCACTGGCGCTATGGCGGCGAAGGCGCTGCCGAGCTGGCCCGCGTGGTTGTGGAAGCCTGCGAGGATCCGGTGGAGGTCAAGTTCCTGTACGATCTGGATATGCCGCTGCGTGAGCGCGTTGAGCGCATCGCCAAGGAAGTCTACGGTGCGGACGGCGTTGACTGGGCGCCTCTGGCGGTTCAGAAGGCCGAGCGCTTCGAGAACGATCCCAAGTACGCCGACTATTGCACCATGATGGTCAAGACCCACCTGTCCCTGTCCGACAACCCGACTCTGAAGGGCGTGCCGAAGGGCTGGCGTCTGGCCGTGCGCGACATCCTGGAGTACGGCGGAGCCAAGTTCCTGTGCCCCATGGCCGGCACCATCTCCATGATGCCCGGCACCGCTGCCGACCCGGCATACCGCCGCGTTGACGTGGACGTGGAAACCGGCAAGGTCTCCGGCCTGTTCTAATCGGCGCATATTGAATATATGGGTGGCAGAAATGTCACCCATATTTCCCGTTATAGAAATACCGCAAGTTTAGGAGAATTGAACTATGGATATGACTTTGGCATCCTGCCGTGAATTTGTTACCGTTCTGGCCTCCGACGCGCCTGCTCCGGGCGGCGGCGGCGCAGCCGCGCTGGTCGGCGCAATCGGCACCGCGCTGGGCAACATGGTCGGCTCCCTCACCGTGGGCAAGAAGAAGTATGCCGCAGTTGAGGCGGAGATCATCGCCCTGAAGGCAAAGTGCGACGATTTGCAGAAGCAGCTGCTGGATCAGGTGGAGGCGGACGAGGTGAACTTCCTGCCCCTGGCCAAGGCCTACGGCATCCCGAAGGACGATCCCAACCGCGACAAGGTGATGGAGGAGGCCACGATCATCGCCTGCTCCACCCCCATGCACATCATGGAGCTGTGCTGCGAGGCCATCGAGGCCATCGCCGTGTTCGCCGAGAAGGGCTCCCGCCTGGCGGTGTCCGACGCGGGCTGCGGCGCGGTGTGCTGCAAGGCCGCCCTGCAGGCAGCCAGCCTGAACGTGTTCATCAACACCAAGTCCCTCAAGAACCGCGAGGTGGCCGAGGAGATGAACGCCAAGGCGAACGGCATGCTGGACAAGTACTGCGCGATGGCCGACGATATCTTCGCTGCCGTCCGCGCGAACTTCTTTTAATCGAATCTACATCTGAATTCGGAGGTTAACAATTATGGCAAAGCTACTGCTGGGCAAGGAAGTCACCGCCGCGCTGAACGCGAAGCTGCAGGCGCAGGTTGCAGAACTGAAGGAAAAGGGCATCTCCCCGAAGCTGGGCATTCTCCGTTGCGGCGAGAACCCGTCCGACCTGTCCTACGAGAAGGGCGCTGTGGCCCGCGCGGAGCTGATCGGCGTTGAGGTGGAGAAGTTTGTGCTGCCCGAGGACGTGACCAAGGAGGCCCTGATCACCAAGATCGAGGAGCTCAACGCCAACGACAGCATCCACGGCGTGCTGATGTTCCGCCCCCTGCCCAAGCACCTGAAGGCGGATCAGAACGAGATCTGCAACAAGCTGGATCCGGCCAAGGATGTGGACTGCATGACCGACCTGTCCAACGCAGGCGTGTTTGAGGACCGCAAGGATCTGGGCTTCGCGCCCTGCACCCCCCAGGCCTGCATGGAGATCCTGGACCACTACGGCATCGACTGCAAGGGCAAGAGCGCCGTGGTCATCGGCCGCTCCCTGGTCGTGGGCAAGCCCGCAGCCATGATGCTGATGAAGAAGAACGCCACCGTCACCATCTGCCACACCAAGACGGTCAACACCGCCGAGGTTGCCCGCAGCGCAGACATCCTGGTGTCCGCAGCAGGCGTGCTGGGCTCTCTGACCAAGGACTTCGTGCGTCCGGGCCAGATCGTGATCGACGTTTCCATCAACTGGGATCCCGAGAAGATCAACTCCAAGGGCGGCAAGGGCGCAATCGCCGGCGACGCCAAGTTTGAGGAGATCGAGCCCATCGTCGAGGCCATCACCCCCGTTCCGGGCGGCGTTGGCTCCGTGACCACCTCCGTGCTCATCGGCCACGTGGTGGAGGCTGCTGCCCGCAAGGCCGGCCTGTAAGCTGAAAAAAAGACCCGCCCGTCCGCTTTTTCGGGCGACGGGTGGGTTTTCTTCGCCCTGAAACCGCTGAAAGTGCCCAAATATGCGGCGCGCGGCGGCGTTGATCCTGCTCCGGCAGGGGATAGGAGGAATTGAAATGCGTGTTGAGAAGCTCCGCAAGCAGAGCGACAGTGCGATTCTGCGCTACGTGCTTTCGGCCTTTACGATTGCCTTTCTGATCGGCGCGATCTGTGCGCCGGATCGCAGCGAGATGCTGAGCGGCCTGTGGCGCATCCTCACCAAGCCGTCGCTGCTGACCAAGGACTACTTCTTCATCGAGATCGGCAGCATCTCCGGCGCGATGTTGAATGCGGCGCTGGTGGGCGCGGTCTGCTGCCTGCTGATGTACCTGCCCGGCGCAGTGGTGGGCAGCGGCACCGTCGCGGCCTACATGCTCACCGTGGGCTACTGCTCCTACGGCATCAACCTGCTGACCATCCTGCCCTTTATCCTGGGCACCTTCGTCTACTCCCTGATCAAGAGGCAGCCCTTCGGCAAGTTCATCAACTTCGCCATGTTCTCCACGGCGCTGGCCCCGCTGATCAGCGAGGTGCTGTTCCGCTATCCGGCGACGGAGGTGCACGACGTGACGGCGCTGGGCGTGCTGCTGGCCATCGTCATCGGCGTGGTCGTGGGCGTGTCCATGCCCGCGCTCTGCGCTCAGTCCCAGGCCTTCCACAAGGGCTACGACCTGTACAATGCAGGTCCGGCGGCGGGCTTCCTTTGCATGCTGATCTTCGCAATCATGTACAAGACGCTGGGCTTTGAGGCCCCGGCCATCGCCGCCACCCTGGGCGAGGGCAACCGCCTCTTCTGCAATGTGTTCTGCATCACCTGCCTGGTGCTGTGCCTGATCTTCGGCTTCGCCCTCAACGGCGGCCTCAAGGGCTACAAGGGCCTGATTCTGGACAGCGGCTACAAGGCGGACTTCGTCAATAAGTACGGCGTCGGCCCCACGCTGATCAACATGGGCGTCTACGGTCTGTTCATTGTCGCCTATTACAATCTGATCGGCTCGAAGTTTACCGGCGCAACCTTCGGCGCGATCTGGTGTATGCTGGCCTTCTGCGCGGGCGGCGCAACGCCGCTGAACGTGCTGCCCATCATGATCGGCTACTTCATCGGCTCCCTGTTCGGTGTGAGCGCGATCAATGCCCAGGGCATCATCGTGGGCCTGTGCTACGCCAGTGGCCTCGCACCGGTGAGCGGCCAGTACGGCCCCATCGCAGGCATCATCGCGGGCCTTCTGCACTACTGCCTGGTCACCAGTGTGCCTGCCTTCCACGGCGGCTTCAACCTCTACAACGGCGGCTTCACCTGCGGCATCATCGCCTTCGTGCTGGTGCCGATCCTAGGAATCTTCTTCAAGAGCAAGGACGAGAAGCTGGCAAAGTAAAATCGAGATAACGGGGTCGGCATTGCGCCGGCCCTTCTGCTTTTTTGACATAATTTTACCTGATGCGATAGAAAATGCAATTTCACCTGACTAAAATAGTACCGGATTTGGGAAGAGGTGGAATTGATGAAACTGCAATTGGAGAACGCATGGCATTTCCTGCGGGCGTTTTTGCGCTGGTCGCTGCTGGCGATTCTGGTGGGCGCGGTGTGTGGATTGGTGGGCACGGCCTTCCATGTCTGCGTGAACTTTGCGACCCAGTGGCGCGGTGCGCTTCCGTGGCTTCTGTACCTGCTGCCGGTGGGCGGCGTGGTCATCGTGTGGCTGTATCACCAGCTGGGACAGTCCAGCTCGCTGGGCACGGATAAGCTGTTTACGTCCATACAGGATCGAACCGCCGTTCCGGTGGCGATGGCCCCGCTGATCTTCGTGGCGACCTTCCTCACGCACCTGCTGGGCGGCTCCGCGGGCCGCGAGGGCGCGGCGCTTCAGCTGGGCGGAAGCCTGGGCAGCGACGTCACTCGTCTGCTAAAGCTGAACGAGGACGACCGGCGCACGCTGACGATGGTGGGCATGGGGGCGCTGTTTGCAGCGCTGTTCGGAACGCCGCTGACAGCCACGCTGTTCGTGATGGAGGTTCTGTGCATGGGCCACATGGTGTACTCCAGCTTCGTGCCCTGCATCGTTGCCAGTCTGACGGCCTTCGGCGTGTCGCTTATGTTGCACATGGAGCCGGAGGGCTACACTCTGGCCGTGGTGCCGGGCCTGAACTGGCTCAGCGCACTTCAGGTGACGGGGCTGGCCGCGCTGTGCGCCGCGCTCAGCGTTATCTTCTGCGCGGTGATGCACATCTCGGGCCACAGCTTCAAGAAATGGATGAAGAATCCCTACGTGCGCGCGATTGCGGGCGGTCTGGCGATCATCGCGCTGACGCTGCTGGTGGGCACGCGGGACTACAACGGCGCGGGCGCGCAGGTGATTGAGCGGGCCATCGAAGGGGAAGCCCGTCCGTGGGACTTCATTCTGAAGCTGGTCTTCACCGCCATCACGCTGGGCTGCGGTTACAAAGGCGGCGAAATCGTGCCCACGTTCTTCGTCGGCGCGACCTTCGGCTGCGTGGTGGGGCCGCTGCTTGGGATGAACCCGGGCTTCGCCGCCGCCATCGCGCTGGTGGCCACGTTCTGCGGCAACACCAACTGTCCCGTGGCCTCCGTGTTTCTGGGCATCGAGCTGTTTGGCGGGCAGGCCGTGCCGCTGTTCGCCCTCGCCTGCGCCGTGAGTTACATGCTCTCCGGCTACAGCAGCCTGTACCACAATCAGCTGATTCCGGAGAAGGAGCTGAAGTTCGGCGACATGGTGACCCCAGAGAAGGATTCCATTCACTGATTGCGCGCGGGCAAGCCCTGCGGGCCGGACGGAACGATGGGAGGAACGAAAGGTGAACGCATGGGCTTTCGGGCTTGTTTTGATTGCGATTCTGGGCGGGATCATCGCCGCGGTGGAATACAGCGATTCCAGAAAATCGAAGCGGCGGCGGAAGCTGCTCAATTGCGGTGCAAGCGCCGTGGGTCGCGTGCGCGCGGTGGAGCGCGTGTGGGGAATCAGACCGCCCAGATTTGAGCTGCGCGCGGAATTTGAATATGCAGGCCGGACATACTACACCGTGGAGAGCTATGGTTTCAGGCCGAACATTCGCGAAAACGATCCGGTTGAAATCCGCTTTGACCCGGATGATCCCGACGAAAACACCATCCTGATCGACAGCCGAGGGCATTGATCATGAAGAATCCCCGGCGACCGTTTGTGGTCGTCGGGGGTTGATCGTATCTATGGGGTTTATTCCGGCAGGCTGGCCGCGGCGATGGACTGGCCCACGCGGCGGCTGGATTCGTCAGGGATGTTCAGCTGAATCTTCGCAGCCAGATCGGGGAACTCGCCCTGGAGCACCTCGCGGGCGCGGTTCAGCAGGATTACGCCGCCCTCGCCGCTGGTGACGCGGCCCATGATGAGCACATGGTTGATCTCGTAGAAGCGGGCGTAGAAGGCCAGGGTGTAGCCAAAGTAGCTGCCGATGCTCTCGTAGATTTTCGCAGCGCGGGGATCGCCCTGCGCCATCAGCTTCTGCACGGTGCTGAGCTTCTCAGCGGGAGTCTGGCTCTCGTCCAGCTCGATGCCTGCGGCGGGGGCCAGCTTAATCACGCCGTCCTGGGAGAAGTACTTCACGCCGCAGCCGTAGTCGCCGCTCCACTCGTCCACGGCGGCATTGCGGTTGAAGTCCACCGGCACGAAGGCCAGCTCGTTCAGCCAGCCAGTGATGTTGCCGTTGGGGTCGACGTAGCCGCCGGCCTCGCTGGTGCCCATGGCGATGCCCAGAATGCCGTTCTCGTTGAGATCCATGGCTCCGGCCAGGGCGGTCACGTCGCCGTCGTTGGCGACCTCGATGGGCACGTTTTCGCCCAGCGCATTCGCGGCGATGAGGTAGATGTCCTTCACGCGATTGTGGAAGTCCTCCTCGGAGACCTTGATGAACAGCGCGGCGACCTTGATGCGGTTGTCGATGGTCACGCCTGCGGTGCTCACGCCGATGCCGTCCACGCGGGGCATCTTGGAGGCGGCGGTGCGGAAGGAATCGAGGATGCCGTCGAGGTGGTACTGGGGGTCGGACTGGGTCTTGGGATGCCAGACGACCTCCTCGGAGTAGACGGTCTCGCCGTCGATCACGGCGCTGACCTTGCGGTCGCTTCCGCCGGCGTCGAAGCCGATGCGGCAGCCGTTCAGGTGGCGGCCCACGGCCTTGGCGCTGTGCTTGGTGGCGGGCATGTCGTCGGGATTCTCCCAGTAGGCGACCTCAAAGGGGCGCTCGTACACGCGGTCGCCCATGAACCACACGTCGAACTTGCGCAGGCCCTCGCGGGTGTAGGCCGCGCGCAGGTATTCGTACACCGGTCGGGAACCGGACACGTGAATCTTCCAGCCGCCGAACACCCACAGCAGGGTCTTGATGTAGCGCTCGACGATGGCGAAGTTGGTTTCGTCGTCCAGGCCGTCCTGGAGGATGTCGAAGTCGAAGCGCTCGCAGTAGCCCTTGTGGCGCTCCAGTGCGATGCTCAGTCTCTGGTGGGCGCTGCTGCGCACGCGCGCCTCGTAGTCGCGGAGCACCAGCTCCATGGGCTGGAAGTCCGGGTCCAGCAGGGCAGGATATTTCAGCTTCATATGTCCCTCCGTTTATGCGCTGTAGACGCTGCGGCCGCCGACGATGGTGCGCAGCACGTCGAAGTTCTCGTTCACGATGGCGATGTCCGCGTCCTTGCCGGTCTCAAGAGACCCCTTGCGGTCGTCCACGCCGATGCGCTTGGCCGGGTTCAGGCTGGCGGCGTTGACCGCCTCCCAGACGGGCAGATCGGTGTAGTCCAGCAGGTTGCGCACGGCATGGTTCAGCTTGAGCACGCTGCCTGCGATGGTGCCGTCGGCCAGGCGGCACTCGATGCCCTTGACGAAGATCGGCTGGCCGCCCAGGCTGTACTCGCCGTCCGCCAGTCCGCCCGCGCGGGTGCAGTCGGTGATCAGCACCAGCTTGTCGCCCTTCATGCGGGTGACGAGGGGATAGAGGTGGGCGCTCACGTGGAAGGTGTCGGCGATGAGCTCCGCGCTGACGCGATCATCGGTCAGCGCCGCGCCCACCACGCCGGGATCGCGGTGCATCAGCGGGGTCTGGGCGTTGAACAGGTGAGTCACGTGGCCCACGCCCGCGTCGATGGCCTCCTCGGCCTGGGCGTAGGTGGCGGCGGTGTGGCCCATGGAGATCAGGGTCTTACCCACCATCTCACGGATGCAGTCCAGGTTGCCGGGCATCTCCGGCGCGATGGTGAACACGCGGATGATGTCCAGATACTCCTGCAGGAAGGCCGCGTCGCCGGGGCGGATGTTCTCGCCCGCCTGCGCACCCTTCTTGCCGGGGTTGATGAAGGGGCCCTCGGCGTTCACGCCCAGAATCTGCGCGCCCTGCCAGGTATCCTTCGCGGATTCCTCAACGCCGCGGCGGATCTGCGCGAAGGCCGCGCGCAGCTCGTCGTAGGAGACGGTCATGGTCGTGGGCAGGAAGCTGGTCACACCGTTCTTCGCAACGCCCTCCGCCATGATGCGGATGCCGTCGAAGGAGCCGTCGGAGGCGTCCTCACCCAGATAGCCGTGGATGTGCATGTCCAGCAGGCCGGGGATCACGTAGTTGCCCTGCGCGTCGATGCGCTCGGCCTCCGCAGGAATCTCCGCTTCGGAAACCAGGCCCAGAATCTTCTGATCGTACAGCAGAACAGCATTTTCCTCCAGATAGTTCGGCAGCACGATTCGTCCGTTCACAATTGCATACATAGATTGACACCTCATTTGCGATTCATTTTCAGGGGGTTATGCTTCATTTTAACATAACGCACAGGAGCATGCAATGTAATTTGCGTGAAGATGGCTCAGCCCATTTTTTCCAGTGCATCCAGGGCGATCTCCCGGTACTTCCGCAGGGCGCTGGGCAGGGCGTGGGCGCGCAGACCGTCCGCATCCACCTCGACAAAGCCCTCCGGCGCTGCGTCGCAGCGGAAGGCGAAGCCCTGCATGCGCCAGATCAGGTGGGTGAACACGTGCTTCGCCGGGGGAAGAATCTGCGCCTCGGTGGGGTTGGTGAAGCCGAGTTCCGTCAGGTGTTGCGCGGCCTCGCCTGCGTTCAGATGGCCCTCCGCTGAGGGGAATTCGTACAGACCGCCCAGCAGGCCGCGCTCATTCCGGCGGCGGATGCACACGCCCCGGGGCGTGAAGGCCAGCAGCACGGTGCGCGCCTCCTCGCGCTTGGGCACGGGCGCGGGCCGCAGCGGATAGCGCTCGGGCTCGTCCTCCGCAAAAGCACGGCAGATGGGGGAGAGGGGGCAGGCGTCGCAGCGGGGATGCTTCGGCGTGCAGATGGATGCGCCGAGGTCCATCAGCGCCTGATTGTAGTCGCCGGGGCGCTCCCGGCTGATGCAGGCCGTGGCCTCCGCCTCCAGATCGAAGGGGGTCTTCAGGGTGCGCTCCACGGCGAAGCAGCGGGACAGCACGCGCATCTGGTTGCCGTCCAGCGCGGGCGCGCAGATGCCGAAGGCGATGGATGAGATGGCCCGCGCGGCATAGGGGCCGATTCCGGGCAGGTCTTGCAGCCCTTCGACGCTGTCCGGGAAGCACCCGCCGGATGCGGCGACGGCCTTTGCCGCGGCGTGCAGGTTCCGCGCCCGGGAGTAGTAACCCAGGCCCTCCCAGAGCTTGAGCACCTCGTCCTGCTCTGCCGCTGCCAGTGCAAACACATCCGGGAAGCGGTCGAGGAAGCGCGCATAGTAGCGGCGCACGGCCTCGGTGCGGGTCTGCTGGAGCATGATCTCCGAGAGCCAGATGCGGTAGGGGTCGCGCGTGCCCCGCCAGGGCAGCTCGCGGGCGTTGCGGTCGTACCAGGAAAGCAGCAGGTCGCTGAGCTTCATTTGGACAAACTCCTTCACATTATATAGGTAGGAATTCCGGATTTGGCGATCGACAATGAAGCCCCGAAGCATGCGCTCCGGGGCTGGAAGATAAGCGATTATTCTGCGATGACGGTGGCAACGTCGGCGCCCATGTAGCCCTGCACCGTGGCCCAGAGCTCCTTGAGCTTGCTGTGGTCGGCGTAGCTCATGCCCTCCGGCGCGGTCTCCAGCCACTGGCCGATGGCCAGCGTGCGGTAGTCGTAACCGCCGTCCTCCTTCTCGCTGCGCAGCACGCAGGTGGGAACGTAGCAGGGATCGGTGATCTCGTAGCCGGAGAAGTCGTCCTTCTGCTGAATGGTAAACTGGAAGATGATGCCGGTGTTGCTGTTGTCCTCGGTGGCGTCGGACAGGAAGTTTCCGGGCGCGCCCAGGCACAGGGTGCGGTGGGTCACGTTGCCGTCCTTATCCGTGCTCTCGATCCAGGTCGCCGGCTGAATCACGTGGGGATTGTAGCCGATGATCACGTCCACGCCCAGATCCGCCAGGGTCTGCGCAATCTGCGTCTGCGTCTTGGTGGCCTCGCGGCTGAACATCTCGCCCCAGCTGCAATAGGCCACGATCACGTCCGCACCGGCGCTGCGCAGGGTCTCCACGTCGGACTTCGGATTGGTTTTCTTCGAGATCAGGTTGATGCCGTACTCCACTGCCTCGGAATCCGACTTCTTCTCCATGCCGTTGAGCGATTCAGTGTAGGCCAGGAAGCCCACGCGGATGTCGTTGATCGTGATGATCTTGGCGGTGTCGTGCTCCACCAGCGAGGAGGCCGCGCCGACATAGTCCATGCCCAGATCGCGGCACTTGGACATCGTGGACAGCAGATCGTCGAAGTAGGCGTCCAGCGCGTGATCGTTGGCCAGGTTCAGCATGTCCACGCCACAGTCCTTCAGCGCTGCGATCAGCGACGACGGCGTGCGCATTAGCGTGCCGCCGGAGGGCTCCTGGGTGTCGCCCAGCGCGCCCTCGACGTCGGCCACGGTGTAGTCCGCGTTGCCGATCACATCGGCGATGCCGGAGAACATGGGGCTGAAATCGTAGCTGCCGTCCGCAGTCTTTGCGGCTGCGAGCAGGTTGTCCTGCATGGCGATCTCACCCAGGGAGCGGATCGTCGCCGCGCGGGGCGTGGGTTCCGGCGTGGGAGAGGGGGTGGGAGTCGGCGTGGGCGAGGGCGTCGCGGTGGGGGTCGGCGTGGGCGTGGCCCTGGAGAACAGCGATACGCCGTCCTCGCCGCCGAAGGGCTGGACAACCACCAGCACCACAACCGCGATGATGATCAGCAGCAGTACCGCGAGCACGCCCAGTCCAAGGGGCGTGATTCTGTAGTTGCCGATGCGCAGTCCCTTTTTGGATTTTGCCATGTTTTTTCCCTCCAGAAAGTATTCCATGTCAGCCGGTTCGCACGCTCTGCCGCACTCCGGCCTGAGTTTTGTTTCCTTATTTTTATCAGGGTTGCCGATCCCGCCTGTGCGTGGACGGCATGGCCAAGCCTCCAGCTCACCTGATCCATTACTATTATAGCATAAAACCTGCCGAAAACTATGACATTCCTTCGATATCTATATGTATTTCAAATTTGTTTCGTCAAATTACATGTCTGTGAATATGATTAAGACAAAATGATGCAGATAGCGCAAAAATGTGGCTATTTTTTTTCGATTTATACCGATTGACAGCATGGGGGTTCTGTTGTATGCTTGTAATGGTACCTTGTATCATAAGCTTTATTTCTCTCCGAAGGATGGTTCGCAGAACTGCTTACGGAACTGTACACATAGAGGTGGAGGCATTATGGCGACGCTCAAGCTGGGAAAACTGAAAATCAATAAATCTGAAGAGGGATTTGCCTACCGCTTTGGCGACGGCGAGATCCACCGGCTGCGCTTCGGCAAGAAGCGTCAGGACGCTGCGCCCGAATATGACTACGACGAAGCCTATCAGGAGGGCGACTACGGCCCGGACGGCTACGGGGATGACGGTTACGCCGCCGACGGCTACAGCGGTCGCTTCTCTCAGCCCTCGCCGAGGAACGATTACGCTGACGATCGCGATTATGCCGACGACGATCGTGACTTCGACGAGCGCGATTACGATGACCGCGATTACGACGATCGGGAGTATGCCGACGACGATGGCTACGAGGATGATCGCGGCTATGAGGACGATCGCTACTACGATGAGGACGGTTCGTTCTATGACGACCGCTATCTGGACGAGGATGCGGACGCATACGGCGACGAGGCCTATGCCGACGAAAATCCGGTGCTGCGCTACATCGATGAGAACGACTGGGTGACCTACCTGCTGTTGTTCATCCTGCCGCCGCTGGGCATCTACCTGCTCTGGCGCAGGCATCGCTTTGACCAGCCGATCCGCATCGCCATCTCGGCGGTGTCCGCGATCTGGTTCATCATCGTGATCGTGCTGCTGGTCTCGGCGATCTTCTCCGGCTCCGGCGACAGCAAGAGCACCCCGACGCTCACCATGGTTACGCCCACGCCCACCGTGGCGGTGGAGACCACGCCCACGCCGGACGCCTCGGCGGACGCATTCGCGGCGGCCAGCCCGGACGCCAGCACCTCGCCCAACGCTACGCAGGATCTGCTTGCGGCGGATCCCACGGCCACGCCCATCGCAGGCGTGAACGGAGCCGTCGGCGGAACGAGCGGGTCCAATGTGTTGACCTCTGCCGATACGGTCATCATGTCCGCCACCGGCGTCTACTACCACAGCAGCGAGAGCTGCCCCAACATCGAGGCCGGCGCGTCCCTGTCCACCGTGACGAAGGAGGTCGCCGTGAACCAGGGTAAGGCTCCCTGCCCGCTGTGCTATCCCAACCAGAAGATCTACTATGCCACCGCCAACGGCACCTACTACCACGTGACCCAGGATTGCTCCGGCATGACCGGCGCGACCACCATCACCAAGGAGGCTGCCGAGGAGGCGGGCAAGAAGCCCTGCCCGGCCTGCATCCAGGGCAAGGTGGAATCCGTGTCCACCACCGGCCTGCGCTATGCCACCTCATCCACCACGGATAAGAG
>JAUNNK010000013.1:30089-33937 GCA_030537335.1 Clostridia bacterium
GACCGAAGCCGCGGCGAAGGCGGCGGGCAAGACCGAATGCCCGGTCTGCATTTCCCACGCGGTGAACAGCCTCGGCACCGGCGGACTGAAGTTCGCGGATAAATCCACCACGGATAAGAGCGGCATCACGGTGTGGGCAACTGCGGGCGGCAAGTACTTCCACAACAATTCCACCTGCTCCGGCATGACCGGCGCAACCTCCGGTTCGCTGCTGCAGGCGCTGCTGGCGGGCAAGAAGGCCTGTCCCACCTGCTGCGCATCTGCGGGCGCGACAGTCTACGCCACGAAGAACGGCACCTACTACCACAGTAAGTCCGATTGCAGCGGCATGGTGGGCGCCTATACGCTGAGCGTGGGCGAGGCGCTGGTGCTGGGCAAGAAGAGTTGCCCCACCTGCATGACCTCCTCCGCTGGCAGCACGACCCCGTCCACCGCCGACGATGGCAGCGGCGTGTACGTCTATGGCACGCCCAACGGCAAGTACTACCACACCAACGCCACCTGCTCCGGCATGAGCGGCGCAACCCGCTACACGCTGAAGTCTATGCTGCTCTCCAAGCGCGCAGCCTGTCCGGTGTGCTGCTCCGGCGCGGACACCGTGGTCTATGCCACAAAGAACGGTACCTACTACCACTCCTACGCCACCTGCTCCGGCATGAAGAATGCAGAGGCGGGGACCCTGGCGGCGGCGCTGGCCTATGGATATAAGAAGTGCCCCAGCTGCTGGAACAGCAACTCTGGCACCGGCTCCGGTGGCACGACCACGGGCGACAGTACGACCACGGACAAGACCACTGCAACCACCACAACCAGCTCCTCCGGAAACTATGTCTACTGCACCGTGACCAGCAAGCACTACCACACCAACTCCAGCTGCTCTGGCATGACCGGTGCGAGCCGCGTCACCGTGGCGCAGGCAGTGGCTGCGGGCAAGACTGCTTGCTCGGTGTGCGCGTCTGCGGCCAGCCGCACGGTGTACTCCTACGAGAGCGGCACCTACTTCCATGCGACCAGCAGCTGCAATGGCCAGAGTGGCATCCCCAAGCGCACACTGGAGGATGCGCTGGCGCTGGGTCAGAAGGCCTGCCCCACCTGCAAGGAGAAGTACAAGAACGGCACGCTCAACAGCAGCACTGACAAGGCCACCAGCGCGCCCGACTTGGTGTCCTCCGATAAGTTTGACACCGGAACCTCGGGCATCAAGGTGTATGCCTCCGCGGACGACAAGTACTTCCACACCACCAGCAGCCACGCCGGTTCCAATGCATCCCGCGTGACGCTGGAGACTGCGCTGAACTACGGCAAGAAGGGCTGCCCGTCCTGCGCCTCCTCCGCCAACACCACGGTGTATGCGGTGAAGGGCGGCAAGTACTACCACTACTCCAAGTCCTGCGCAGGCGACGGCGCTACCAGTGGAACCCGCGCCGAGGCGCTGGCCTACGGCTTCGATCCCTGCCCCTACTGCGTGACCAAGACCCAGACCGTCGAGGTGAAGGACACCTACAAGGCCGGAACCTCCGGCATCAAGGTGTACGCCTCCATCAGCGGCAAGCACTACCACACCGACAAAACCTGTGCGGGCTCCAGCGCATCCTACATCACGCTGGAAACTGCGCTGAACTACGGCAAGACCCCGTGCCCCAGCTGTGCGGGCAGCGCCGGAAAGACGGTCTACAGCTCCGGCAGCGACAAGTACTACCACAGCAGCAAGACCTGCGCGGGCGACGACGCCATCTCGGGCGACTTCGCCAAGGCGCTGGCCCTGGGCAAGAAGGAGTGCCCGATCTGCATCGGCGGCTCCGAGGCCTATGAGGAGTCGGACATCAAGTACTCCGCTCCGGGCGATACGCCGGTGTATGTGGATCTGGACAGCGATCTTCTGTACTACCACAAGAACGCCCGCTGCAGTGACGCCGGACTCTCCGGCGGAACCAAGGTCACCCTGGAGTTCGTGCTCCAGATGAAGTACAGAGCCTGCCCGTTCTGCGCGCCGCCCACCTCGGTGGAATGACGCGCGGGCGATCCCGCGAGACAAAGCGAGCGCCGCTTCCGTACATTCGGAAGCGGCGCTCTTTTGCGGTTTTGGATATCTGGTGTCAGGCCTTTGCAAGCTTGGCCTGGGCCTTCTCCATGAAGCGGGCGTTGTCGATGATGAAGCGCTCGTGAACGCCCTCGCCGATGCAGTCGCAATCGTCGTAGGCGCGCACGGAGAACACCAGCCGACGGCGGTCGATTTCGATCAGCTCCGTCTCGCAGCGCACGGTCATGCCCACCGGCGTTGCCGCGAGATGTTTGACGTTCATCAGCGTGCCCACCGTGCCCTGGCCCTCCGCCAGGTAGGGCGCGACGCTCTGGCAGGCGGTGTTTTCCATCAACGCGATCATTGACGGCGTGGCGTAGACCGGCAGCAGTCCGCTGCCCACCCGCGCCGCAGTCAGATCCTCCGTGACTTTGACGGACATGCGTCCCTGAATTCCGATTTCCATATTGAACCTCCTGTAAGCTCGTCTAGCAATCCTTTTGCTTGGCTCAGCTGCGGTTTTTGCGCTGGGCCTCGTCGCGCTGGCGGCAGATCTCGGCCCAACTGGGCTGCTTGGCGAGGGCAAGGCTAAAGTCCTTCAGTGCGCCGGGAATGTCGATCTTCTGGGGACAGACCTGGGCGCATGCGCCGCAGCCGAGGCAGGCTGAGGGGCGCTTGTCCTCGGGCAGGGCCTCCATCGCCATGGTGACGTTGAAGTTCACGGCGAAGCGGAAGTCGTTGTAGGCGGAGAGCAGCTTCGGGATGTCCAGACCCTGTGGACAGCCGTCGCAGCAGTAGCGGCATGCGGTGCAGGGCACGCTGTTCTTAAGAGTTTCGGCCACGTCGAGCAGCGCCGCGCTTTCCTCCGGGCTCAGTATCTTGCGCTCTTGGAAGGTATGCAGGTTGTCCTTCATCTGATCGATGTTGGACATGCCGGAGAGGATCATCTTCACGTTGTCCAGGCCCTGCAGCCAGCGGAACGCCCAGGCGGGCACGCCCTCGTCGCTCCGCAGCGCATGCAGCTTCGCGGCGCTGTCCGCCGGAAGGTTCGCCAGCTTGCCGCCGCGCAGGGGCTCCATGACCCAGACTGGAATGCCGCGCTCGGTGAGCAGCTCGTACCGTGCTTTCGCGTCCTGAAGCGTCCAGTCCAGGTAATTGAGCTGGATCTGGCAGAACTCCATCTGCTCGCCGTAGCGGTCGAGGAAGTCCTTCAGGCAGTCGTAGCCAGCGTGGCTGGAGAAGCCCAGGTGGCGGATGCGGCCCAGCTTCTTCTGTTCCAGAAAGTAGTCCACGATGCCCCACTGGGGGTCGGTGTAGGTGTGGACGGACTTCTCGTACACGTTGTGCAGCAGGTAGAAGTCGAAGTGATCCACCTTGCACTTGCGCAGCTGCTCCTCAAAGATGGCGGCGGGATCGTAGCGTTCGCTGATCTGATGTCCGGGGAACTTCGAGGCCAGGTAGTAGCTGTCGCGGGGATAGTCCGCCAGCACGCGGCCCAGCACGGATTCGGACTGCCCGCCGTGGTAGGGCCATGCGGTGTCGATGTAGTTCACGCCGCCCTCGAAGGCCAGGCGCACCATCTCTGCCACCTGCTGCTCGTCCACCTTGCCCTCCGCGTCGCAGGGCAGGCGCATCGCACCGAAGCCCAGCAGGGAGAGCTTCTCATTCTGAAAGCTGCTGTAGATCATTTTTCCTCCGTTCCCAGCCTGCAAAAAATGCCCGCCCCCGGGAGAATTTTTCTCCGTCTCAGGGGCGGGCACAGATGGCTGTGCAAATTCAGGCTCTATAATAAAAGTTGGGGTGAGCCCAAAAGGGAAGACAAAGTAAG
>JAUNNK010000150.1 GCA_030537335.1 Clostridia bacterium
CCTTATTCTATGACAGGGCCCTTATTTCTCTGTCTGTTACTTGGGGAACAGTCCAGGCAAGCGCCGTCCCTTTTTTCAACCTCGTGCAAATCTTTACATTCGTGTCGTTTTATCCTATAATGAAGGCATAGGAGGGGGGGGGGTGCGCGCATGAGCCGGTTGAGCCTGCAAAAACAGCTGCTGATCTCCATGGTACTGCTGATTGCGGTGCCGCTTCTGTTCATGACGGCCTTCGGCAACTACTACTACGCCAAGGCCATCGACGAGCAGGCCAACGAGTATTCCACGCAGATGCTGGATCAGGTGCGCACGAACATCGACGCCTCGGTGCGCACGGTGGACCGCATGATGGAGTACCTGTTCCGCAACGAAGACGTAATCGCCTACCTGCGGCTGGGGAGCTTCTACAGCCCGGAGCGCATCTCTCTGGAGACGGCGGTGCGCATGCAAATGCGCATGTACATGGACATCAATCCGGAGCTGCTGGGCGGGCTGCTGATCGCGGGCGAGAACGGGCTGTACGCCTCCAACGAGCTCTACCGCGTCACCAGCGACCCCCTCAACGAGGACGGCTGGTACCGCCGCGCGGTGGAGGCCGGGGGTGATCGGGTGCTGATCTCACGGCCCATCGGCCGCAACATCCGCAACTACCGCAACTATTCCGCCAACGACATCGTATCCGTGGTGCGCGCGGTGCACGACCCTGATAGCGGCGCGCTGCTGGGCGTGATCTGCGCGGACATCCGCACGGACGCCATCGAGGAGCACATCCGGGACGTCACGCTGGGCAAGAGCGGCTACGTGTTCGTACAGGACGGCAGCGGCGAGATCGTCTACGCACCCGTGAACGAGACGGTCTACCGCATCCGGCCGGAGTGGGTCGACGCGGTGCCGGGCATCCACACCATTGGCGGCGAGCGCTACCAGCTGCTTCTGGCCCACTCTGAGATCACGGGCTGGGGTACTGTGGGCGTGTTCCGCATGGGTGAAACCCTGCAACCGGTGCTGGCGCTGCGCAGGTATACCATCGTGGTTGCCGTGGTGGCGATCCTGCTGGCCACAGCCATGTCGCTGAGCTTCTCCGCATCCTTCACCGGCCCGATCAGCAAGCTGCGCCGCCTGATGGGAGAGGCGGAGCGGGGCAACCTGGACGTGGAATTCGACGTGGAGCGCTACACGGGCGAGATTCACCAGCTGGGCGGCAGCTTCAACAGCATGATGGACAACATCCGGGACCTGCTGAACCTGGTGTACCGGGAGCAGCAGGAGAAGCGCGAGGCCGAGATCCGCACCCTGCAGGCGCAGATCAAGCCCCACTTCCTCTACAACACCCTGGACACCATCCGCTGGATGGCGGAGGAGCACGAGGCCGACGAGATCGTGCGGCTGGTGAGCGCGCTGACCCGCCTGTTCCGCATCAGCCTGAGCCGGGGCCGGGAGATCATTTCGCTTGCCGACGAGACGGACCACGTGCGCAGCTACCTCTACATCCAGAAGGTGCGCTACGAGGACAAGCTGAACTACGAAATTGACGTGCCGGAGGAGCTGCTTTCGCTGCGGGTGAACAAGCTGATTTTGCAGCCGCTGGTGGAGAACGCCATCTACCACGGCATCAAGCAGAAGCGCGGCGCGGGGCACATCCTGGTGCAGGCGCGCCGGGAGGAGGACAGACTCATCCTGCGGGTGGAGGACGACGGCGCGGGCATGACGCAGGAGAAGTGCGATCTGCTCAACGCCGAGCTCAGCCGTCCGGCGGGCATGGAGTACGACCACGGCTACGGCATCTTCAACGTCAACGACCGCATCCGCCTGTCCTACGGCAAGGACTACGGCCTGCGGTACGAGATCAATGCAAGCGGCGGCATCACGGTGATCCTGACCTGTCCGGCGGTGTTCCGGGAAGATGCAGGCGAAGAGACGGAGGAATGAGGAGGTACGGGCGATGGAACGGTGGAAGATCCTGATTGCGGACGACGAGCCCAAGATTCGCCGCGGCCTGCACGCGCAGATCGACCGGCTGGGGCTGCCCTGCGAGGTCTGCGCGGAGGCCGAGGACGGCGAGATCGCACTGGAGGTGGCGGAGCGGCTGCGTCCGGACATCCTGCTGGTGGACATCAACATGCCCTTCGTCAACGGCCTGGACTTCATCCAGGCGCTGCGGCGCACCCGGGCCGATGCACGGGTGATCCTGATCACCGGTTACGAGGAATTCGAGTACGCACGGCGGGCGCTGGAGCTGGACGTGCACGCCTACCTGCTCAAGCCCATCGACGTGGGTGAGCTACGCCGCGCCGTGGAGACGGCCATCGATCAGCTGGAGGTCAGCCGCCAGCGCAACCGCCACTTCGAGTGGGCCATCGCGCAGATCGGCAACCGTCGGGAGTTCCTGCGGGAGGAATTTCTGCGCGACGCAGTGTCCGGGCGGCTGGAGGCGGACGAAATCCGGGAATTCCGGGTGTACTTCGACTTCCCGGAGCCGGAGCACATGATGCTGATGCTTGTCAGCGCCCACAGCAGCGCCGCCGGAGAGAAGCCCTGGCAGCACACCCTGCGCCAGTACGCGCTGCAGGACGCGCTCCAGGAGGGGCCGGAGGGCATGCGCTACCGCTGCCTGTTCTCCGATGACCGGGGCAACGTGCTGCTGCTCTACGATGCGCCGCCGGAGCTGGATGCAAGGCTCTCCGAGGCCGTGCGCGCCGCCCTCGGCGGAGAGCTGGGCCTGACGGTGCGGCTGGAGACGGAGCCTGTGACGAGCCTCACGCGCATCGCCGAGGCCTACGACAGCGCCATGGAGCGCATGCTCAGCAGCGCGCAGCTCTCCCCCATCGTAGAGGGCGCGAAGGCGTACATCGCGGCCCACCACGCCGATCCCGATCTGAGCCTGATGGAGGTGGCGGAGGCGCTCAACGTCCACCCCGCCTACCTGAGCCGCACGATGAAGCAGGAGCTTGGCATGCCCTTTGCGAAGTATCTGACCAATGTGCGCATCGGCAAGGCGGTGCAGCTGATGCGCGATCCCACTATCCGCATCTGGAAGGTGGCGGAGATGGTGGGTTACAGCGGCGGCAACTACTTCAGCGCGGCCTTTAAGAAGGTGCTGGGCGTGTCGCCTGCGGACTATCGAATGGAGGACAAGCGGAAATGAAGTGGTGGCGCTGGATGCTCGTGTGCCTCATGCTGACTGCAATCGCCTTCGCCGTCGTGGTCGCGCTGCCCTTGCAGCCCCGCAGCGGGGAGGGCGCCGCGCCCCGTCAGTTCCTCATCGGCATGAGTCAGGCCAACCTGGTGGAGCCCTGGCGCGTGACGATGAACCTGGAGTTCGCCGAGGCCGCCGCCGAGCACGACAACCTGCGGGTGATCTACACCGATGCGGCCCAGGACACCGACCGGCAGATCGCGGATGTGAACATGCTGATGGGCTACGGCGTGGACCTGCTGGTGATCTCCCCCAACGACAGCGAGGCGCTACGGCCGGTGCTGGCGGAGGTATACAAAAAAATCCCCGTCGTGGTGCTGGACCGTGCGGTCAGCGGCGAGGATTTCACGCTGTTCATCGGCCCGGACAACTTCCAGATCGGCTATCTGGCGGGCCTGCGGGTCATCGAAATGCTGGGTCCCGAGGGCGGAAACGTGGTGGAGATCCTCGGCGCGCAGGATTCCCCGCCGGTGGCTGCGCGCTCGGAGGGCCTGGCACAGGCCATCGCGGGCAATCCGAACATCGTGATTGAGCAACAGCTGGTGGCGGACTGGCTCCAGGACCGCGCGGAGGACCGCTTCAAGGAGTATGCCGTGGCCTGCAAGGAGATGGCGGACGTGGTGGTTGCCCAGAGCGACGCCATGGCCTACGGCGCGTGGGTCGCCGCCAAGGAGTACCGCGTGGAGGGCGTGCGCTTTGTGGGCATGGACGGCCTCATGGGCGCGGGCGGCGAGGCGAATCTGGTGGAGCAGGGCGTGCTGGACGCCACGTTCTACTGCCCCACCGGCGGTCGGCAGGCGGTGGATTACGTGCTGCGCATCCTATCCGGCGAGACCATCGAGGACAAGTGGGTCATCCTGGAGCCCACGCCCATCCTCCCCGGTGAGGCCTGAGCACCAAGCGGCCGCCTGAAAACCTGGCTTCACGCTTGCGGCTGGCTCGATCCTTCTGCGTTCAGAGCCTGCCGCAGGATGTATCAACCTCCTAATGCAGAGATGCTTTTATCCATTTCTACAAAAAGAAACGGCGAAAACTCAATCGGCTGCATTTTGTAGGCAGTTTGGTAGGCCAAAGAATAATCTTCAAGATCCTGCGCTAGATTCAGTTTATCACCAGTGTTTGCATGATATAGAGCGCGTATGTGTGCGTCATACATATCGCAGATGGGGACTTGATTGTTTTCAGGATCTATCCCTCCAGTTACATCTCCGTATTTGGAGCGCTCTGCCAGGATTTCCGCGGATTTTTCGACACAATCACGCATGCCAACCCAGTCATTGCAAAAGTAGGCAGAGTAGGCAAGAAAAGCGTTCGCTTCCACAAGCATCTGATACATTTGTGCCTTTACGTATTTTTGTAGATCTTTTTGAAGAAGAGGACCAAAATTCTCTACAACCTGTTCGCAAATATAAATGGCAGTTTCATCAGAATAAAGCGCTTGATCAGAAGCATCCCTCCAAACAATTCTAAAATTATACTCTGAACCGAACAGTTCATACATCATCCGAAACAGGGGGATATTTCCAGCTGTCGTTCCACTTAGGTTTTCATATGCAAGCAAATTTGCTTGCTTGCGAATAGCCGGATCATCAGAGAGCAGCGCATAGTCGATGTACGCCAGGCCTCTTGTCTGCCTGGAATGATAAAGGGTATCAATCGAATCCATGGATGATTCCGCAAACAATTCCTGTGCCTTTTCTTCATAACGTTCGCGATTCGCTTGATGAAACTCCATATCCACTGTGGCGCCGCGATTCGAGGAATAGATACTCTGATCAAACTCCATGGAAGACAGCTCGTAATTCACCAACCAGTCTTCCGGTGTAGCCTCTAAGATTTGAAGCAAAATGTCACCTTTCCTTGAACGAGGATCCTCTTGTGTGATGTCTGCGAAGAAAAAACTGTCAAATTCGATTTCAGCATATTGACTCCACAAGCTTTGCAAATCTGTTTCCGCTAAAGATAAATTAACCATAAACAAAAGAATAAGAAAGACATTGACAATAACCTTCATAAGCCATCCCCCTTTTTCGCTCGTGTGGTACGCCTTTGGATATAAAGTCACTTCCGCTTCGTTTTTCAGTATACCATGCTGTCTGACATTTGGGAAGCAGATCATTTAATAGATCGTTTCTGCAATTTTGCAAAAGAAAAAGGTTCCAGCTTTGTATCAAAACTGGATCCCAAAGGCGGTGGAGCATTTGGCAGTCGATTCGCGCCTGCGGGCTTGGTCGGGGCCAGCTCCCCCATGCTGACACAAGAAAAAGCACCCAGCAGGGCTGGATGCTAGTGTGGTACACCTTCAGGGGCTCGAACCCTGGACACCCTGATTAAGAGTCAGGTGCTCTACCAACTGAGCTAAAGGTGCATGTTGGAGCGGTAGACGAGACTCGGACTCGCGACCTCCACCTTGGCAAGGTGGCGC
>JAUNNK010000151.1 GCA_030537335.1 Clostridia bacterium
GCTTATTGCTGCTGCCTTCCGGCCCTGACAAGATTCACAGCATGACGCCGCACGGGACCCAATCATCATCACCCGCAGACCTAGTAACTATACCATAGAATCCTCCGTTTGGCAACGCCTTTTGCGTAAAAAATCTTTTAATCCCCACGAAGTGTCCGTAAAATACGCACAATGTCGCCCTGCAAGCGTCTCCACGGAGAAAAATGAAGTCCGGATTTACGGATGTTAAGAACGAGGGCGCAGCTTTACGGCACTGTCACATCAAGTTCAAAATTTGAAGGACTGGAGCGCTTGTCATGCAAAATGGCGGTAAAAAATGTAAATTGACGCGCAAATCGCTTGACGGATGCAGGGCGGCGGGCTATAATGACCGCGTCAAAAGCGAGAGCGCATTTGCGGGGCTGTTCCGCAGGGTGCATCGCATTGACGGCGGCGGACGCCATCGCGTATGTCCGCTGCGAATGCCAGGATCGTTGAAATGAGAAGTCACTCAGAAAGGAAGGTTAACATGCTTAAGATCATGCTGATTTCCGATATGGAGAAGTTTCTCGAGAAAGTAAATAGCTGCCAGGGCGACGTGCTGCTGCACCTGCCGGACGGCACGGTATGCAACCTGAAGGAGGACCACACTGCGCTGCAGATGCTTCGCATGATGAAGCTCAACGGCAAGGGCCTGAACCTCTCGCTCACCGACGTTCGCGACTATCCCATCATGATGAACTACATGATGAACGCGGCCTGAGCCAAACAGTATAGCTGGAAAGCGTTGACATAGATTTGGCGGGCGATTGTCCGCCGCAAAGCAAATCAAATTTTTGACAGAGTGGTTTTCAACGATCGAGGCGCGATTTGGATACAAGTCTGAAGCAGGAGGCGGCGGCCAGGGCGCAACAGCATGGCCTGGGTGAAAAGTACGCGGCTTCCGAGAAAATAAGGCGGTCACCGGTATTTGCCGGAGGCCGTCGTTTTTGTTGCGCACGGAGGCGCGTCCTGTGTTATGAAATGTTAAATTTCTGATTATTATTGATATTTTATATCAACTAGAATACAATATTGTCAGGTGATGCAAATGCGAAAAATCCGCCATACCCTCCAGAGGGAGATCGTCTATCAGGCGATCCTGTCCATGCCGGGGCACGTCACGGCCGACATGGTCTACGAAGAAATCCATGCGGCGCATCCGAGCATCTCACGGGCGACGGTCTACCGGAACCTGCGGATGCTGGAGGCAGAGGGGGGGATCATGCGAATTGATGTTCCCGGGGGAGCCGACTGCTTTGAGGCGCGCGTCCGGGAGCACTATCACATTCGCTGTGCGCACTGCGGGAAGCTGTTCGATGCGAAGCTGAAGTATATGCCGAATCTGGTTGAGCTGGAGCAGGCGGCGGACAGCGAGTTTGAGATCTGCGCCTGCAACCTGCTGTTTGTGGGCTACTGCCCGGAATGCAGGGCGCGTCGCGCGGAGGAAATGGAAGAGAACGAACAGGCTCAGAAAGAAAACGAGGAACAATGAAGGAGGATCGTATCATGTTGAAGGGAAAGACAGCCGTCGTCACCGGCGGCACCCGTGGAATCGGTTTTGCAATTGCGAAGAAGTATCTGGACAACGGCGCAAACGTGGCCATCTGCGGCTCCCGGCAGGATTCTGTGGACAAGGCGCTGGCCAAGCTGACGGCGTATGAGGGCCGCGTGATGGGCATCTGGCCGGATCTGTGCGATCCGCAGCAGGTGGCCGAGGCCTTTGCGTCCGTGAAGGAGCGCTTCGGCAGCCTGGACATCCTGGCGAACAACGCGGGCATCTCCTCGCGCACCAGCCTGTACGAGTACACCGTGGAGGAGTTCTCCAAGATCATGGACATCAACGTCAAGGCCGTGTTCGTCTGCTCCCAGGCGGCGGCGCGCATCATGAAGGAGCAGGGCGGCGGCGCGATCATCAGCACCAGTTCCATGGTCGGCGAGTACGGCCAGCCCTCCGGCTGCGGCTATCCGGCCAGCAAGTTCGCCGTCAACGGCCTGACCCGCTCCCTTGCCCGCGAGCTGGCGAAGGATCAGATCCGCGTCAACGCGGTCGCTCCGGGCGTGACCCGCACCGACATGCTCTCCGCGCTGCCCAAGGAGATGGTGGACCGCATCTCCGCCGGCATTCCGCTGGGCCGCGTGGGCGAGGCCGAGGACATCGCCAACGCCTACCTGTACCTGGCCAGCGATCTGGCGAGCTATGTGACCGGCGTGACGCTCCGCGTGGACGGTGCTGCGATGACCTGAGGAGGCCCATATGAATAAGAAGGCAATGTACAAGCTGAGCTACGGCCTGTTCGTGCTCAGCACCTGTCAGGACGAAAGGGACTACGGCTGCATCATCAACACGGCGGGCCAGGTGACCTCCGAGCCCAACCGCATCAGCATCGCGGTCAACAAGGCCAACTACACCCACGACATGCTCCTCAAGAGCGGCAAGTTCAACGTCTCCATCCTCAGCGAGAATGCATCCTTCGCCACCTTCCAGCGCTTCGGCTTCCAGTCGGGCCGCACGGTGGACAAGTTCGCGGGCTATGACGGCTGTGCGCGCAGTGCAAACGGCATTCTCTACGTGACCGAGGGCACCAACGCCTTCATCAGCGCCACGGTGGAGCAGACCATCGATCTGGGCAGCCACACGCTGTTCATTGCGGCGGTGGACGACATGGAGGTGCTCTCCGACGCGCCGTCGGCGACCTACGCCTACTACCAGACCTCCATCAAGCCGAAGCCGGAGAAGCCGGCCGGCAGCAAGACGGTGTGGCGCTGCACGGTCTGCGGCTACGTCTACGAGGGCGAGGAGCTGCCTGCGGACTTCACCTGCCCGCTGTGCAAGCATCCCGCGTCGGATTTTGAGAAGGTAAGCGGATAATATTGTGGACGGGGGAGAAAGCTCACCCGTCCACAACTATATATGTAAGGATATATCAGCAATTCTCCGCCGCGGCCTTCAGGCAGTCAAGCGCCCCGGCGGCGTCACTTGCAAAGTCCCGGCACGCGCCCTCCATGGTGACGCGGCCCCGGTAGCCCATCTCCCGCAGGGCTGCGAAGATCGCGGCGTAGTCCTCGCCGTCGCCCATCCTCGGCGGGAGATTGCCCAGCACGTTGCTGAGGCGCATGTGCCAGAGCAGGCTTCCGGTGCGCTTCAGCTGGGGCAGGGATTCCGCCTCCAGCGCCATGTTGAAGCCGGATGCCGCCACGCCCACCCGATCCAGCCGCAGCATGGCGGAGATCAGCGTGGCCTCGGTCACGTAGTTCATCAGGTCGGTCACGCTCCGCCGCAGCGGCAGCAGCGCCACGCGCAGACCCGCGTCGGCGGCGTAGCTCTGGAGCATTCGAATGAAGTTGCCCAGCTGCCGCCAGGCCATCGCCGGGTCGAAGCTCGGGGGCAGCATGCGCTCCGCAGGGCAGTCGAACAGCGCAAGCTCCGCGCCCAGCGCCCGGGCCAGCTCGAAGGAACGATCCAGCGCGGCGTGAATGCGCTTGGCGGACACATTTTCGCCCAGAATCGGCACGTTGCCGGGCAGTAGCCCGCAGACCACCTCGGCGTACACGCCGGTGCGCTCCATGGCAGAGGCCATCTCCCGATAGGCGGCCTCGTCCATCCGCAATACGTCGTTCAGATCCAGCTCCACGTAGTCGTAGCCCGCCTGCGCGGCGGCCTCGATCTGATCCGGCTTCGCGCAGATTCCGAAGCGGATTCCTTCTATATTATTAGGTGACTTTTCGCTCATCTGCGGTCGTCTCCCTTCAGCGCGGCGAGCTTTTCGTTGAGCTTGCGGTAGACCACGCGCATCTCCGGCTCCGTGGACGCTTCCACGGCCTCGTCCAGAGCGAACCAGCGCACGGCGCTGTTCTCGTCGGGCTTGCTGCGTATGTTCTGGGATTCGTCGGCCTCCAGCAGGTAGGTCAGGTTCAGGTGCAGGTGGGGAACCACATATTTTCCGCGCTTGATGTGGGCGTTCACGGTGAGGATCTCCAGCGAGTAGAGCTGCTCCGTCACCGGACGCAGGCGCTCGATGCCGGTCTCCTCCCGAACCTCTCGCAGCGCCACGCCCAGCAGATCCTCCTCGCCGTCGGCGTGTCCGCCGGGCCAGGCCCAGGACTTGTAGATGTTGTGGTAGAGCATCAGCACCCGGTCGCGGGCGGGATTGACCACCCAGGCCGAGGCGCTGAAGTGGGCGATCTCGTTTGCCCGGGTCAGGATGTCGCCGGGAAAGAGGTCGAGGTAGGCAAGCATCATGCGCCTGTCTTGAACCTCCTGTTCGCAGTCGGGTGCGTAGCCCTCGATGATCTCCCGCAGCATCGCATCTCTTCCTCCCATCATTTTCTTCTATATATTATACGTGAAAGCCGCGGCGATGACAAGGGCCGACAGATAAATTGCCGCATTGCAGATTTATGGCGCATATTTCGTTAAAATCCTCCGTTGCATCGCGCATTTGCTTGATTTCAGCGGGGGATGTGGTATAATAAGCTCAGACCAATATAAGGGGTGTTTATTTATGGCAATCGTAACTTCCAAAGAGATGTTCAAGAAGGCCTACGACGGCGGCTACGCCATCGGCGCTTTCAACGTAAACAACATGGAAATCATCCAGGGCATCACCGAGGCTGCCATCGAAAAGCATGCTCCGCTGATCCTTCAGGTCTCCAAGGGCGCGCGCGCCTATGCCAAGCACGCCTACCTGATGAAGCTGATTGAGGCTGCCATCGAGGACGCCGAGCAGACCGCCGGCTTCGATCTCCCCATCTGCGTGCATCTGGACCACGGCGACACCTTCGAGCTGTGCAAGAGCTGCATCGACGGCGGCTTCACCTCCGTCATGATCGACGGTTCCTCCAAGTCCTTCGAGGACAACATCGCCCTGACCAAGCAGGTCGTCGAGTACGCCCATGACCACGGCGTTGTGGTCGAAGGCGAGCTGGGCACCCTGGCCGGCATCGAGGACGAGGTCAATGTGGACGCGGACAACGCTTCCTACACCCGTCCCGAGGAGGTCGAGGAGTTCGTGACCCGCACCGGCGTCGACTCCCTGGCCATCGCAATCGGTACCTCCCACGGCGCGTACAAGTTCACCGCCGCACAGTGCACCCGCAATGAGAAGGGCATCCTCGTGCCCCCGCCGCTGCGCTTCGACATCCTGGAAGAGGTCTCCAAGCGCCTGCCCGGCTTCCCGATCGTTCTGCATGGCTCCTCCTCCGTCCCGCAGGAGTTCGTGAAGATCATCAACGAGAACGGCGGCAAGATGCCCGATGCAGTCGGCATTCCGGAGGAGCAGCTCCGTCAGGCCGCCAAGGGCGCTGTCTGCAAGATCAACATCGACTCCGACCTGCGCCTGGCCATGACCGCCAGCATCCGCAAGTACTTCGCGGAGCATCCGGATCACTTCGATCCCCGCCAGTACCTCAAGCCCGCCCGCATCGCCATCAAGGACATGGTCGCCCACAAGCTGGTCGACGTCCTGGGCTGCGACGGCAAGGCATAAGTCGAACCATCACGGGAGATTGGGAGCGCTTCGCAGTCCGCGAAGCCTCCCAAATTTTGTAGTTTGAAGAATCAGAAGTCGAAAAATCGCAGATGGATCGGAGTGGGCCGTTC
>JAUNNK010000014.1 GCA_030537335.1 Clostridia bacterium
GGGGCTTACTTTGTCTTCCCTTTTGGGCTCACCCCAACTTTTATTATAGAGCCGGCATTTCTCGTATTCGGGATCAGTTGGTGAAGTCGGTCTCGATGAAGTATGCGTCGCAGGCTCGCTTGAAGAAGATGCGGGAAGCCAGGTCCATCACGCCCTCGATGACCAGGCCCGCGCCGATCACGCGCATCAGCAGCAGCGCCGTGGAGAAGGGGTTCAGCAGGATGACCACGCCGAAGACGATGGAGATGATGGCGCAGATCAGCTCGATGTACCAGCGCGCGGCATTCATCCGACGGAAGCCCAGCGTGCTTTGAATCTTCACCACGCCGCCGATCAGGATGATCAGGCCGAACAGGATGGGCAGCAGCGAGATCAGCAGGCCCTTGAAGATGATGACCATCACGCCGCCAATGATCCACACCAGGCCCAGCGACAGATCGAAGCTGGTGATGGAGATCTTCGCCTCCAGCATGAAGTAGCGCACCACGTAGACCAGGCCGATGATGATGCACACCGCGCCGATCACGCCGAACAGCAGCGATGTGGCGATGCCCGGCCAGATCAGCAGCACCAGGCCGATCAGGATCATTGCGATGCCCGCGATCAGCTCCGTCCAGCTCAGGTGCATGTGCTTGCCAAAGCCCTTCTTCCTGGGGTTCTTATTCTGTTTCATAATTCTCCTCCTTATGAAGCCGGATTTTCGTCTTGCTTACTCCCCAATTATAGCACGACACATCTGCGATTTCAACATGCGTTAATTTCCTATGAAAATGATCGGGATTGATTGACACGGCTTCAAAGCGGTGATAAAATAGCAGACGGTAAACCGAGTGATTCACTCGGAATTGATGCGAAGGAGGCGATCCCGTTGAAGCTGTCCACGCGCGGACGCTACGGCATTCATGCGATGTACGATCTTGCGGTGCACTACGGCGACGGGCCGCAGTCCATCAAGTGCATCGCGGAGCGGCAGAACATCCCGGAGGCGTATCTGGAGCAGCTGATCGCGGTGCTCCGGCGGGAGAAGCTGGTCATCAGCAACCGCGGCGCGCAGGGCGGCTATCGCCTGGTGCGCGAGCCCAGCGGCGTGACCGTGGGCGAGGTTCTGCGGGCGCTGGAGGGCGGACTGAATCTGGTGGATTGCCTGCTGGAGGAGGACAGCTGCGGCAAGAGCTGCGCCTGTCCATCGCGCATCGTGTGGCTGAAGATCCGGGACGGACTGAACCGGATCGTCGATGGAATCACTCTCCAGGATATGATCGATGAATATGCGTGCCAGATGGCACAGGGGGAAGAAAAATGAAGCGTATCTACATGGATAACGGCGCGACCACGCGCGTAACCGAGCCCGTATTTGAGGCGATGAAGCCCTATTTCTGCGAAATCTATGGCAATCCGTCCTCGGCGCACAACTTTGGCTATGTCTCCCGCCACGCAATCGATGCGGCGCGCGAGCAGGTGGCCAAGGCCATCAACGCCGACGTGAACGAGATCTACTTCACCGGCTGCGGCACCGAGTCCGACAACTGGGCGGTGCGCGGCGCGGCCTATGAGAACGTGAAGAAGGGCCGCCACATCATCACCACCGCCATCGAGCACCACGCCATCCTGCACACCTGCGCGCAGCTGGAGAAGGAGGGCTTCGAGGTGACCTACCTGCCGGTGGACGAGTACGGCTTCGTGACCCCCGAGCAGCTGGACGCCGCCATCCGCCCGGACACCACGCTGGTGTCCATCATGACCGCCAACAACGAGATCGGCACCATCGAGCCCATCGCCGAGCTGGCCGCGGTCTGCAAGAAGCACGGCGTGCTCTTCCACACCGACGCGGTGCAGGCCATCGGCAGCGTGAAGATCGACGTGAAGGCCATGGGCATCGACATGCTGAGCATGTCCGGCCACAAGTTCCACGCGCCCAAGGGCATCGGCGTGCTGTACATCCGCAAGGGCGTGCGCCTGCAGCAGTTCATGAACGGCGGCGCACAGGAGCGCAACCGCCGCGCCGGCACCGAGAATCTGGCCTCCATCGTGGGCATCGGCAAGGCCATCGAGATCGCCACCGCGAATATCGATGCGCACAACGCCCAGCTCTCTGCCATCCGCGATCACATGATCGAGCGCATTCTGAAGGAGATCCCCTACAGCCGCCTGAACGGCCATCCCACCACCCGCCTGCCGGGCAACGTGAACGTGTGCTTCCGCTTCATTGAGGGCGAGTCCCTGCTGATGCTGCTGGATGCGAAGGGCATCGCCGGTTCCTCCGGCTCCGCCTGCACCAGCGGCTCTCTGGATCCCAGCCACGTGCTGCTGGCCATCGGCCTGCCCCACGAGATCGCCCACGGCTCCCTGCGCCTCTCCCTGAGCGAGGAGAACACCATGGAGGAGGCCGATTACGTGGTGGATGCGCTGGTGGAGATCGTTTCCCGCCTGCGCAGCATGTCGCCGCTGTACGATGACTTCCTGAAGGAAAACAAGTGACATAATCATAGAATCGTGCGTGGCGGGGGACGGGTCCCCCGACCACATCGACGAAAGGAGATCATTATGGAATATACCGAGCAGGTTATGGATCATTTCATGAATCCGCGCAACATGGGCGAAATGGAGAACCCCGACGGCGTGGGCACCGTGGGCAACGCCAAGTGCGGCGACATCATGCGCATCTACATCAAGGTTGAGGACAATGTCATCACCGACGTGAAGTTCAAGACCTTCGGCTGCGGCGCAGCCATCGCCACCTCCAGCAAGGCCACCGAGCTGGTGAAGGGCAAGACCCTGGACGAGGCGCTTCAGATCACTAACAAGATGGTGATGGAGTCCCTGGGCGGACTGCCGCCGGTGAAGGTGCACTGCTCCGTGCTGGCCGAGGAGGCCCTGCACGCCGCCATTCAGGACTACAAGGATCGCCTGGAGAAGGGCGAAAAGCCGGCCGCAGAAGAGGACGAGGAGGTTCGCTACGTCTGATCTTAAGACGGGCTGCAAGGGGAGGAACGGAACAACCGCGCCTCCCCTTCTTCATTCTGCGTTTATCAATTGACAAATGCGGAAAAATAGGCTATGATCGCAGGAGATATGCGAATTGATGCGCCATCGGAGGTTTTGCGATGATCCACGGAAATCTGGAAGGCATACGCGAGAGCTACCTGCGGGAGCTGGAGACGCTGTACGACGCCAGCTTTGACCGCGATTTGTTCCTGCCGGAGGAATTGCTGGGCGTGCTGGTGCGCTTTACCGAGCTGATCAACCGGGAGATGCTGGTGTACCTGGGCCGGGACGGCAGCGTGCTGGAGATCGCCATCGGCTCCATCGGCTCGATTGCGCTGCCGGAGCTGCATCTGCGCCGCAATCTGGATCGCCTGAGCGGCTTCCGCTGCATTCACACCCATCCGGGCGGAAACGCGGAGCTGTCCAGCGTGGATCTGCAAGCGCTGCGGCTGATGCGCTTCGACTCCATGTGCGCCGTTGGCGTGCGGGACGGCGCGTGCACCGGCGTGAGCGCGGCATTTTTGGGCGAGATGGAGTACGACAACTTCTCCATCGTGCTCAAGGGCCCGGTGAAGGCCAGTCGCATTCCCCAGACCAACTGGATAGCGGAGATCGAGCAGGCCGAGGAGCGCGTCAAGGAGGCCATCGCCAAGGGCGGCATCGTGGAGCAGAGCGAGAAGGTCATGCTGATCTCCACCGACAGCGAGGAATCGCTGGAGGAGCTGGCCAGCCTGGCCGAGACCGCCGGGGCCATGGTCATCACCCGTGTGATGCAGAACCGCCTGAAGCCCGACCCGGCCACCTTCATCGGCAGCGGCAAGGCCGAGGAGCTGTCGCTGGTGTGTCAGGCGATGGAGATCGACCTGGCCATCGTGGACGATGAACTCACCGGCGCGCAGCAGCGCAACCTGGAAAACGTGCTGGGCGTGCGCGTGATCGACCGCACGGCGCTGATTCTGGACATCTTCGCCCAGCGCGCCCAGACCGCCGAGGGCAAGCTGCAGGTGGAGCTGGCCCAGATGAAGTACCGCCTGCCCCGGCTCACCGGCATGGGCACGGTGCTGTCGAGACTGGGCGGCGGCATCGGCACCCGCGGCCCCGGCGAGACCCAGCTTGAGGTGGATCGCCGCCGCATCCGCAAGCGCATCGACGACCTGCAGAGCCAGCTCAAGGAACTCAAGCGCCAGCGCGACATGCGTCGCGCACGCAGGGACAAGCAGGGCCAGACCACGGTTGCGCTGGTGGGTTACACCAACGCGGGCAAGTCCACGCTGCTCAACGCTCTCTCCGGGGCAGACGTGCTGGTGGAGGACAAGCTGTTCGCCACGCTGGATCCGGTGATGCGCAACGTGGATCTGCCGGAGAACCGTTCCTGCCTGCTGGTGGACACCGTCGGCTTCATCCGCAAGCTGCCTCATCAGCTGGTCGAGGCCTTCCACTCCACGCTGGAGGAGGCGCTCTATGCAGACCTGCTGGTGGTGGTGTCGGACGTGTCCAACCCCCAGTACCGCGAGCAGCGCGACACCGTGTTCCGGGTGCTCAACGACCTGGGCGCGGGCAACAAGCCCGTGCTGGAGGCGCTGAACAAGGCCGACCGGGCCAAGATCGGCGATGAGGTGGAGCCCGCCGACGCGATTCTGATCTCCGCGAAGGAGGGCCGGGGCCTCGACCGTCTGAAGGAGGAGATCTCCAAGCGCATCGCCGCCATGCGACACCAGGTGGAGATCCTCGTGCCATACAGCAAGGGCAACGTGCTGTCGCTGATCCACGCCAAGGGACAGGTGACGGGCGAGGAATACCTTGCCGAGGGCACGAAGGTTTCCTGCCTGCTGGACAGCGCCAACTACCAGCGCGTGCTGCGCATGCTGAAGGATGAATAGAGGTAGCCTTTCGGCAGCAGCCCGCTGACAAAGCCTGCATACGCAAAATGCCGACCGAATCAATAAAATCGGTTGGCATTTTTTGAATGAGGTCAACTGCGGGCTGCTGCTTGCCATCAGGGGACGGCTGCCTTTTCATGGCATCCCGCAGCGCGCGCAAAGCCGGTGCGGTTCCGTGTCCGCATGGACAGACCGCGCGAAGAGGATGGATAAACGGCGCCGGATATGATACAATGAAGTGGTCACGCTGCTATACCCAATTGCGATTTTGGAGGTTTTTATGAAGCAAAAGACGAAAATCCTGTTCATCTGCCACGGCAACATCTGTCGTTCGCCCATGGCGGAGTTCATCATGAAGGAGCTGGTGCGCAAGGCGGGGCTGGAGGAGCGATACGAAATCGCCTCGGTCGCAACCAGCGCGGAGGAACTCGGCAACCCGGTCTATCCGCCTGCGCGGCGGGAGCTGGCCAGCCACGGCATCTCCTGCAAGGGCAAGACCGCCCGGCAGATCACCCGCAGGGACTACGATGACTACGACTATCTCATCGCCATGGAACAGTACAACCTGCGCAACATCCGCCGCATCATCCCGGAGGACCCCGAAGGCAAGATTACGCTTTTGATGGTCCACGCAGGCTCCGGCGAGGACATCGAGGATCCCTGGTACACGGGCAACTTTTCCGGGGTCTACCGGCAGATCGAGCGGGGCTGTATGGCGCTTCTGGAGGAGACGAAGTAACAAAAAATCAACAGGAAAAATAAATATATCAGGCTTAGGTCTGGATTTTATTGACAGAAGGTTGACTGCATGTTAAAATAGACAGGGTGGCGATAGGTACGATCGCCAGAATGAGAAAATGCGAAAAGGAGAAGGTAACATGAAGAAAATCTTGGTTCTGGCCCTGGCGCTGATTATGGCTCTGGGCTGCATGTCCGCGATTGCGGAAGAAGTTGACTGGCGCGCCTGCGACGGCGGCGAGCTGATGGTCTACGTCGGCTGTGATGAGGAACACGGCGCGGCGGTTGTCAAGGCCTTCGAGGAGAAGACCGGCATCAAGACCAACTACATCCGTCTCTCCGGCAACGACTGCTACACCCGCATCCTTGAGGAGCGCGAGAATCCGCAGGCCGACGTGTGGTACGGCGGCACCTGGGATCCCTACATCGCAGCCGCAAAGGAAGGCCTGCTGTACGCCTATGAGGATTGCCAGCATGCTCCCTACAAGTCTGAGAACTTCGGCATCGGCGAGCCCTACTGGTTCGGCATCTACTCCGGCTACATCGGCTTCATCTGCGACATGGACGCCCTGGAGGAGGCCGGCGTTGAGGCTCCCACCTGCTGGGCCGACCTGGCGAAGCCCGAGTATGAGGGTATGATCGTCATGGCCAACCCGGGCGCAACCGGCACCGGCGTGATGACTGCTTCCATCCTGTTCCAGCTCTATGGCGAGGAGAAGGCGCTTGAGATGTTCTCTTCCTTCGATCCCAACGTTGTGACCTACGTCAAGACCGGCTCCGGCACCTCCGCCATGGTCTCCACCGGCGAAGCCGCCATCGGCGTTGGCTTCCTGCATACCGGCCTGATGTATCAGGAAGAGGGCTATGACAACATCCAGCTGTTCGCTCCCTCCGACGGCACCGGCTACGAGGTCGGCGGCACCGCCATCATCGAGGGCGCAAAGCACCTGGACGAGGCCAAGCTATTTGTGCAGTTCGCTATGACTCCCGAATGCCAGGAGATCGGCCAGACCGTTGGCGCGCTCCAGTTCCTGACCGTGGAAGGCGCGAAGGATCCCGAGTCCGCACAGGCCATCCTGGACATGGGCGTGAATCTGATCGATTACGATTCCACCTGGACCGGCGAGAACAAGAACCACATCATCGAGGCCTGGACCGGCGCGATCAACGCGGACAAGATCCAGCCCAAGGATTAATTTCGCCCCAAACGAAATTTGTGCAAAGACCGCCTCTCGGGGCGGTTTTTGCAAATGGATTGCGCGGGGCGGTAACGCCGCCCTACGCAGTTCGCGGTCTATCCCTGTGAGGCATCTTTCAGGGCTGAGCGATGGATGCCTGACAGGGATAGATCAAAACGGATATGGCCTGCGGGTGTAAAGTACCCCTGCCGAAAAATGAGGAGAAATGAGGTGTTTGCCTGTGGCAAGCTCAAGAAGCAAACAGCTTGACCGCAAAAAACTGCTCGCCGATCCAATCATGATCTTCGCGATCATCCTTGTGATGGCATTTTTGCTGCTGTTTGTGGTCTATCCGCTCTGCACGATACTCACGCAGAGCTTTCAGACGGACTATCCCAACTCCCTGACCTCCAACGGTCAGAAGCTGACCTCGCTGGTCAAGCAGGATCCGACGCTGGCCGACAGCATCTTCTATCAGCTGGGCGACGACTGCGTGAACTACGCAAACGAATACCGCCGCGGCGAGGGCAAGCGGGATGAGGCAAAGATGGCCGAGCTGGGCGCGCGCATCGAGGATGCGCTTGCGCAGATCGAAGCCGATCCGACCTTGGCCGAGGACTTCGCCCGGGCCGTGAGCGCCTCCGCCAACAAGGCCAACGCCGATGCGGACGCCGAGGTCGTGGGCACCAGCGCCGACGACATCCTCGACCTGTGCAACCAGCTGGGCGTGTGCTACCGCAACATCGACTCCACCGACTTCACCTTCGAGGTCTACATCTCCCTGTTCCGCTCCAAGAAGTTCCTCAGCGTCGTGTGGAACACGCTGAAGCTGGGCGCAATCAGCGGCCTGTGCTCCACCATCGTGGGCTTCCTGTTTGCCTACGTTGACGTGTACGTCAGGACCAAGATGCGCGGCATCTTCAAGGTGGTCTCCATGCTGCCCATCGTGTCGCCGCCGTTCGTGCTGTCGCTGTCGATGATCATGATCTTCGGCAAGAAGGGCCTGATCACCTATCACCTGCTGGGCATCAAGAACGCGAACATCTACGGCATGCACGGCATCCTGATCGTTCAGATTCTCACCTTCTTCCCGGTGGTCTACCTGATGATCAAGGGCCTGCTGAGCAACATCGATCCGTCGCTGGAGGAATCCTCCCGCAACATGGGCGCGAGCCGCTGGCGCGTGTTCAGAGACGTGACGCTGCCGCTGCTGCTGCCCGGCTTGGGCAACGCCTTCCTGGTCTCCTTCATCGAGTCGGTGGCCGACTTCACCAACCCGATCATGATCGGCGGCAACTACGACACCCTGGCCGCCTACATCTACATGCAGATCTCCAACTTCGACACCCGCTCGTCCTCGGGCATGGCGGTGGTGCTGCTGACCATCAGCATGATCCTGTTCGTGGTGGAGAAGTACGTGCTGGAGCGCCGCAGCGTGGCCACGCTGTCCGGCAAGGCCAGCCGCGTGCGCATGCAGATCGAGGATCGCTCCGTGCGCATCCCCACCACTGCGCTGTGCACCCTGGTGGGCATCTTCGTCATCGGCATGTACGCCATGGTGCCCGTGGGCGCGTGCTTCAAGCTCTGGGGCAAGGACTTCACGCTGACGCTGAAGCACTTTATCAACGTGCTGGGCCGCGACACCAAGCCCTTCACCGATTCCCTGTACCTGAGCCTGATCGCGGCGATCATCACATCGCTTCTGTCGATGATCATCGCCTACCTGATCGTCAAGAAGAAATTCGTCGGCAAGCACTTCATGGAATTCGCCACGATGTTCGCCATGGCCGTGCCCGGCACGGTGCTCGGTATCGCGCTGCTGCGCGGCTACATCACCGGCATCTTCCACTCCGGCTTCATGGTGCTGGTGGGCACAAGCTCGATATTGATCATCGCCTTTGTGGTGCGAAGTTTGCCCATCGGCACACGATCGGCGGTGGCTGCGCTCAACCAGATCGACAAGTCCATCGAGGAATCCGCCTACGACATGGGCGCGGGCAGCATCAAGGTGTTCACCTCCGTGACCCTGCCGCTGATCAGCGATTCCTTCTTCTCCAGCCTTGTCAGCACCTTTGCGCGCAGCATCACCGCCACCAGCGCCGTCATCTTCCTGATCTCCGCGCGCTGGCAGCTGATCACCCCGCAGATCATGACCGTTGTGGACCGCGGCCAGTACAGCGTGGCCTGCGCCTATGCGACCATCATGATGTTCATCGTCTACGCGGCCATCGCGCTGATGAACATTATCGTCAACTATATGCGGCGCAGCCGTCGCGTGAAGGAAAAGAAGGCAGTCGCCTGAACATGAAGGAGTGTGTCCAATGAGCAATATCAAAAAGGGTGTGCGCCTGGAGGGCGTATCCAAAATATATCTGGACCCCAAGACCAACAAGCCCTTCAAGGCCGTGGATTCCATCAACCTGAACATCCAGCCGGGCGAGTTCGTGACCCTGCTGGGTCCCTCCGGCTGCGGCAAAACCACCACGCTGCGCATGATCGCCGGCTTCGAGTCCCCGGACGAGGGCGAGATCTACCTGGGCGACGAGGCCATCAACGAGCTGACCCCCAACAAGCGCGACACGGCCATGGTGTTCCAGAGCTACGCGCTGTTCCCCCACATGAACATCTTCGACAACGTGGCCTACGGCCTGAAGCTGCGCCACGTGCCCAAGGCGGAGATCCGCAAGAAGGTGTTCGACATGCTCAAGCTCGTGGGTCTGGAGGGCATGGAGAACCGCTTCACCAACCAGCTCTCCGGCGGCCAGCAGCAGCGCGTTGCGCTGGCCCGCGCGCTGATCGTGGAGCCCGGCGTGCTGCTCTTCGACGAGCCGCTGTCCAACCTGGACGCCAAGCTGCGCGTGTACATGCGCACCGAGATCCGCCGCATCCAGCAGCAGTTCGGCATCACCGCCGTCTACGTCACCCATGACCAGTCCGAGGCCATGTCCATCTCCGATAAGATCATCATCATGAACAAGGGCGTCATCGCACAGATGGGCACGCCCCAGGAGATCTACTACAGCCCGGCCAGCGAGTTCGTGGCGGACTTCATCGGCGAGGCCAACTTCCTGAAGGTGCAGGTGGACGGCGTAGAGAGCGACACCGTAAGCGTCAACCTGAACGGCGTTCGCTTCCCCGTCAAGCGCTCCGCGGACGCGGTGGCGAAGGGCGAGGAGCACACGCTGATGCTGCGCCCCGAGGGTATTCGCGTAAGCGAAACCGGCATCCTGCCCTGCAAGGTCGTGCTGTCCTGCTTCATGGGTTCCTATCAGAACTACCACGTGATGGTGGGCGATACCCTTGTGCGCATCACCGACAACCACCCGGTTGGACGGCGCATCTTCAACGTGGGCGAGGAGGCCTACCTGGACTTCAGCCCCGTGGATACGCATCTGATGTAATTCCCAAATGGACAGAAGCGCCGCGAACCAATCGGTTCGCGGCGCTCAGCTTGTTTTGGACAAGTCCACACAATCAGCGGCAGAACTCATCGATGTAGCGGTTGTAGCACTTCTGGATAACCTGCTTGGCCTCTTCGGGGCCGAACACGCCCACGATTTCGGTGTCCTTGCCGTCCTCCAGGCCCTTGTAGACGTTGAAGAAGTGGCTGATCTCGTCGGCGATGTGGGAGGGCAGCTCAGATACGTCGTGGTAGCTGTTGTATACCGGATCGCCGAAGGGCACGGCCAGGATCTTTTCGTCCATCGCGTCGCCGTCGCGCATCGCGAAGTAGCCGATGGGGTACACGCGCACCAGGCTCATCGGGCGGATGGCCTCGCTGCACAGCACCAGCACGTCCAGGGGATCCTGGTCGTCGGCGTAGGTGCGCGGGATGAAGCCGTAGTTCGCCGGATAGTGGGTGGAGGTGTAGAGGATGCGGTCCAGCCGCAGCATGCCCGTCTCCTTGTCCATCTCATACTTGTTCTTCGAGCCCTTTTCGATCTCGATGACCGCCAGGAAGTCCTCGGTGCTCATGCGGTTGGGCTTGATATCGTGCCAAAGATTCATTTGTATTCCCCCCAAGTCAATGCTTTCCGCAACCATTATACTCCCGATTTGTGCTGAAATGCAACGGTAAATTTACAGATTCTGCGCGGCGATGAAGTCCGCCAGCTGATGAAGCTGCTCCTTTTCGGAAGTGCGAAGGGCCGCGGCCAGGGGCGCGGAGCCGAAGGCCACGCCCAGCAGGCGGCTGCGAATCTCGTCGGCAAGGTCTGCGTCCATCGCATCGGAGTAGACCGAGATTTCGTCCACGCGGCTCTGGCGCAGGGTCAGCAGCAGCTGCACGTTGCCCCAGGGGAAGCGGTTCTCGATCTCCAGATCGAAGCGCGGGGTCTTGCCCAGCCGCCATTCCTCGGAGCGCTGCTTCTCCACGTAGGGCGCGATGGCCGCTTCGTCAAGATTTGTAGTCTGAAGCTCGATGAAGGGGCCGTAGGTCTCGCCGAAGGCCAGCTTCAGCGCTTCCAGCATCTGATCCCGTTTGAGCCCCGGCACGAACTGGCTCAGGTTGCACACGCGGCTGCGCACGGACTTTGCGCCCTTCGCCTGCAGCTTGCGGGGATCCACGTTCAGGTAGTTCTGGAGCCGGGTCAGGTCCGCGTCGATCAGCAGCGTGCCGTGGTGCTGGCGCACGCTGCCCCGGCTGCAGAAGGCGTTTCCGGAGAACTTGCGCCCGTCGGCCAGCAGATCGTTGCGCCCGGAGAATTCGCAGGGAATGCCCAGCGCGCGCACCGCGTCCAGAATCATGCCCAGCTGGCGCTGGAGATCGTAGCGTTTCTCCCCGGCGATGAAGGAGAAGTTCAGGTTCCCCTCGTCATGAAACACCGCGCCGCCGCCGGTGATGCGCCGCACCAGCTGCACGCCGTCGCGCTCCATGGCGTTCAGGTTGCACTCCGCCCAGGGGTTCTGGCCCCGGCCGATGATCACCGCGTTGCGGTTGACGTAGAAGTAGAGCAGCATGTCGTCCTCGCCGATGTGGTCGAGGAAGTATTCGTCCACGCCCAGATTGCGCCAGCCGTCGGGCGATGTGGATACGTAAAGCAGGTTTGCGATGGTGGTTCCCTCCCGCGTTGTTATCTTACGCATACAATTATAACTGCGGCGCGGGATTCGGGCAATGGATTTTTCCCAAGCTTTCGGGAAATGCAGGCAATTCTTCACATGCCGGTGATACAATACCGCGGGATTTCAATCGAGGAGCATTTCCATGGAAGCAAAGAGAATTCGATATCTGTATACGCTGATCCAGTGCCTGTACTGGGTGACCGCCGGACTGATGTTCAACTTCGCCTCGGCCTACCTGCTGGACAGGGGCTTCAGCAACAGCCAGATCGGCGTGGTTCTGGGCGCGGCCTACGCGCTCTCCGCCGTGGCGCAGCCACTGGTCGCGGCTCTGTTCAACCGCAGCGGCGTCCGCCTGAGCACCGGCATGGCCTGTTTCTACGCCGTCGCGGCGGTGCTGACGGTTCTGGTGCTGGCGCTGCCGCTGAAGGGAGGCGCGCTGGCCGTGCTGATCGTGAGCATCTTCATGCTGCAATCCACCATGCAGCCCTCGCTGAACTCGCTGCACCGGGGCTATGCGCTGCGGGGCGTGGAGGTCAACTTCGGCTTCGCCCGGGGCATGGGCTCTGCGGCATACTCCGTGATGTGCGCGCTGGTGGGGCGGTTGCTGTATCGCTTTAGCCCGCGCATGCTGCCGGTGCTGTATCTCACGACGATGCTGCTGATGATCTCCTGCCTGCTCGCCTTCCGCGCGCCCTCCTGCGCCGCCGAGGTTCCCAGCGGGGAGAGGCGCAGGCGCGAACCCCTGCTGCGGCGCTATCCACGCTTTGCGCTGCTGCTGCTGGGCGTGTCGCTGCTCGCAACGGTGCACATCTTCATCGACAGCTTCATGCTTCAGATCGTTAGGAACCTGGGCGGCGGCAGCGCGCAGCAGGGCGTGGTGATCGCGATCGCCGCGATGACGGAGCTGCCCGCCATGGTGCTCTATGGCAAGCTGAGCAAGCGCATGGGCGGCGGCCGGGTGCTGTGCATGGCCGCGTGGATCTGGGTGGTCAAGGATGTGCTGACGGCGCTGGCGGTCAGTCCGAAGATGCTGTATGCCATCTCGCTGCTGCAATTCGCCAGCTACGCCTTCTATGTGCCTGCGGCGGTGGAGTACGTGTCCGACGCCCTGCCCCGGCAGGACTTTCTGGCGGGTCAGGCGCTGGTGGGCACGGCCTTCACGCTGGGCAGCCTTGCGGCAACCTTCGTGGGCGGGCGGATGCTGGATTTGCTGGGCGTGCGCGGCGCGCTGAGCGGCATGCAGGCCTTCTCCATCGCCGGAGCGGTGCTGCTGAGCGTCGCGGTTCTGCGCCCGCAGCTGTCAGTTAACAAAAAATTCAGTTGACAAGAGGGCGTTTCTGAGTATAATATTTTTCCATAAGTTTGATGTGCAAGGGCGTTCATCGAAGCCATAGGGGGCCAAGTGCCCCCATTAAGGCAGCGGTGGACGCCCTCGTTTTATGTTTTGGGGCCACCATACAACAGCTTTCCGGTTTTCGTCAGACATATCCAGGCAATCGAAGGAGGAAACATCATGGCAAAGTACATCTTCGTCACCGGCGGCGTCGCATCCTCACTGGGCAAGGGCATCACCGCAGCTTCCCTGGGACGGCTGCTCAAGGCCCGTGGCTACTCGGTCACCAATCAGAAGTTCGATCCCTACCTGAATGTCGACCCCGGCACCATGAATCCCTACCAGCACGGCGAGGTGTTCGTCACCGAGGACGGCATGGAGACCGACCTGGATCTGGGCCACTACGAGCGCTTCATCGACGAAAACCTGACCCGGGATTCCTCCGTCACTTCTGGGCAGATCTTCTGGTCCGTACTGAACAAGGAGCGCGGCGGCGCGTACAACGGCGGCACGGTGCAGATCATCCCCCACGTCACCAACGAGATCAAGAGCAAGCTCTATAGCATTGCCAAGGACAAGGACGTGGTCATCACCGAAATCGGCGGCACCATCGGCGACATCGAGGGCCAGTCCTTCATCGAGGCCCTGCGCCAGTTCCAGTGGGAGGTGCCGCGGGAGGACGTGCTGTTCATCCACGTCACGCTGATTCCCTACCTGAAGTCCTCCCAGGAGCTCAAGACCAAGCCCACCCAGCACTCCGTCAAGCAGCTCCAGTCCCAGGGCATCCAGCCGAACATGCTTGTGTGCCGCAGCGACTACCCCGTGCCCATGGAGATGCGTGAGAAGCTGGCCCAGTTCTGCAACGTGCCCGCGAAGTACATCATCCAGAATCTGGACGCGGAGTCGCTGTACCAGGTGCCGCTGATGCTGGAGAAGGAGAGCTTCGCCGACAAGGTGTGCGAGGCGCTGCACATGGAGATCCGCAAGCCCGATTTGGCGGACTGGGAGCTGCTGGTAAAGCGCTTTCAGGAGCCGGAGAAGGAGGTCACCATCGCGCTGGTGGGCAAGTACATCGAGCTGCACGACGCGTACCTCTCCGTGGTGGAGGCCCTGCAGCACGGCGGCATCGCCCACAACGCCCGGGTGCGCATCAAGTGGGTGCAGGCGGATGAGCTGAGCACCGAGGGCGCGGATCTCGACGCGATCTTCTCCGACGTGCAGGGCATCCTGGTGCCCGGCGGCTTCGGCAGCCGCGGCGTCGAGGGCAAGCTGCTGGCGGCGCAGTATGCCCGGGAGCACAATATGCCCTACCTGGGCATCTGCCTGGGCCTGCAGATCGCGGTGATCGAATTCATGCGCCACGTCTGTGACCTGGAGCGCGCGTCCTCAACGGAATTTGACCCCGAAACGCCCGATCCGGTGATCGACATCATGGCCGATCAGAAGGGCCTGGTGCAGACCGGCGGCACCATGCGCCTGGGCCACTACCGCTGCGCGCTGAAGGAGGGCACCAAGGCCCGCGCGCTCTACGGTGCGGAGGCCGTGGAGGAGCGCCACCGCCACCGCTTCGAGTTCAACAACAAATATCTTGCGCAGATGGAGGCGGCGGGCATGATCGCCTCCGGCCGCAACGAGGAGCGCGATCTGGTGGAGATGGTCGAAATCAAGGATCACCCGTGGTTCGTGGCCTGCCAGTTCCACCCCGAGTTCAAGAGCCGTCCGAACCGCCCCCATCCGCTGTTCGCGGGCCTGGTGGGCGCAGCGATTGCGCGCAAGGAGAGCTGAATGCCTGCCTGAATATGAAAAAACGGAGTCATCCCGAAAGGGGACGGCTCCGTTTTTGATGGAATCGCCTATTCAAATTCGCCGATATAGACTGTCTCGGCGGGGCCGGTCATGTAGATGTGGTTGTCCGCGCGCCACTCGTCGCGCAGGGTTCCGCCGGGAAGCTGAATCTCCGCGCTGCGCTTCAGCAGGCCCAGGCGCACGCCCGCAGCCAGCACCGCGCAGGAGCCGGTGCCGCAGGCCAGCGTCGCGCCGCAGCCGCGCTCCCACACCTTTACGGTGACGCGCTCCGGGCCGTCGATGCGGCAGAATTCGATGTTCGCCTTCGCTGGGAACAGCGGATGGGCCTCCATGAATGCGCCGAGGGTAGGGAAGTCCGCGTCGTCGGGGTAGAGATCGAAGGTCACGGCGTGGGGGTTGCCCATGGAGACGCAGAAGAAGGGAACCTCGCGTCCACTGAGGTTTACGCGCACGAGGTTGCTGTCCGCGGCCACGGGGATGCGCTCCGGGGTGAACACCGGGCAGCCCATGTCCACCGTGGCGGCTTCGGCGCGGCCATCTCGGATGTCCAGAGCGATGTGCTTGACCCCCGCCAGGGTATCCACGTCCAGCTCAGGTTTGCGGCACAGGCCGCTGTCGTAGAGGAACTTCGCCGCGCAGCGCACGCCGTTTCCGCACATCTCCGGCTCACTGCCGTCGCTGTTGAAGATGCGCATCATCGCGTCGCCGCGATTGCTGGGAACCATCAGGATCAGGCCGTCCGCACCGACGCCAAAGCGCCGCGCACACAGCCGCCGCGCAAGGGCGGCGGGGTCGGGAATTTCGTTGTGAATGGCGTCGACGACGATGAAATCGTTGCCGATGCCGTGCATCTTGACAAAGCGCATGGGATTCTCCTTATCAATCCTTCAGGGTGAGCAGCGCCACCAGCATCTCGGCCATCTTGTCCATGTCCTGCACGGCGATGCACTCGAAGCGGCCGTGGTAGTTCATACCGCCGGTGGCCAGATTCGGGCAGGGCAGGCCCATGAAGGACAGCTTGGAGCCGTCGGTGCCGCCGCGAATGGGCTTCTCGAAGGGCGTAACACCTACGGCGCGGTAGGCTTTTTCTGCGCGATGGATGATGTCCATGCGAGGCTCGATCACCTCGCGCATGTTGTAGTAGGAATCCTGCACATTGCACTCCACCGCGCCCGCGCCGTACTTCTCGTTCATGTAGGCGGCGATGCGTTCGACGGTGGCCTTGCGCGCCTCGAAGCGGGCGCGGTCGTGGTCGCGGAGGATGTAGGTGGACTCGGCAAGCTCCGTCTCGCCCTTTACGCCGCAGAGGTGGTAGAAGCCCTCGTAGCCCTCGGTGTGCTCCGGGCGCTCCTGGGGCGGCAGCAGGGAATCGAACTCCATGGCCAGCAGCGCGGCGTTGACCAGCTTGTTCTTGGCGCTGCCGGGGTGCACGCTGCGCCCGTGGAAGGTCAGCTGTGCCGAGGCGGCGTTGAAGTTCTCATATTCGATGCCGCCCAGCTCGTCGCCGTCCACCGTGTAGGCGAAGTCCGCGCCAAAGCCCTTCACATCGAAGCGATCCGCGCCTCTGCCGATCTCCTCGTCCGGGGTGAAGGCGATGCGCACCTCGCCGTGGGGCAGGTTCTGCTGAAGGAGCTGTTCGCAGGCGGTCATGATCTCCGCAACGCCGGCCTTGTCGTCCGCTCCAAGCAGCGTGCGGCCGTCGGTGACGATCAGATCCTTGCCCGCGCGATGCGTAAGCTCCGGATAGTCGGCGGGATCCAGCACGTCGCCGCCCTCCAGCCGCACCGCGCCGCCATCGTAGTTTTCCACGATGCGCGCGCGCATGGGCAGCGCGGGCACGCAGTCCACGGTGTCCATGTGGGCGATCAGGCCGATGGTGGGAAAGCCCTCCGCTGTGGCCGGAATCTCGCCGTAGACGTAGCCGTTTTCGTCCATGCGTGCGTTGGACACGCCCATCAGGCGCATCTCCTCTACCAGTGCGCGGCCCAGCTCCAGCTGGCCGGGGGTGCTGGGACAGGTTTCGCTGGCTTCATTGGAAGCGGTGTCAAACTGAATGTAGTTCAGCAGTCGTTCATATGCGCGCATGACTCAGCCCTCCTGTGCGCCCAGCATGGCTGCGCCGATGATTCCGGCGTCGTTGCTCAGGCGGGCGAGTTCGATGCGGGCATGAGGCATGTCCTTGAAGAAGATCATTTCCGGCAGCAGGGCGTTGACCTTGTCCAGCAGGAACTGGCCGGTCTTGGACACGCCGCCGCCCAGCGCGATGATCTCCGGATCGTACATGTTGATGAGGTTGACGATGCCCACGGTGAGGTGGTAGCAGTAGTTGTCGAAGAGAGAAACGCAGTCGGGATCGCCTGCCTTGGCCAGATCGATCACGGTGCGGGCCTCGATCTTCGAAAGGTCGCCACCGACCTCGCGGGCCAGGGGGCAGTCCGGGTGGGCCTCGCAGAAGCGGCGACCCTCGCGGATGATCGCGGTGGCGCTGGCGTAGCGCTCCCAGCAGCCCCGGTTTCCGCAGGTGCACAGCTCGCCCCCGGCCACGGTGATCATGTGGCCGATCTCGGTGGCCACGCCGTGCTCGCCCATGAACACCTTGCCGTCCAGAATCACGCCGCCGCCCACGCCGGTGCCCAGCGTGACGAACACGCTGCTGCGACTTCCCGCGCTCACGCCGGCCACGGACTCGGCCAGACCCGCGACGGTCGCGTCGTTGTTGACGTAGACGGGCTTGTCGATCTCCTGCTGCATCAGCTTCACCAGCGGCACGTTGTGCCAGGCCAGGTTGGTGCAGAAGGGAACCACGCCCGTGGCCTGATCCATGATGCCGGGGATGCCGATACCGATGGAGGAAACCTCGGAAAGATCGTGGCCGCTCTCCGCAATCACGCGCAGGGAGAGCTGCGCCATGTCGTGAATCACGGCCTCGTGGCCGCGCTCCACCAGGGTGGGGCAGCTGAGCTTGTACAGGATGTTGCCCCTTTCATCGACGAGACCGGCCTTGATGCCGGTGCCGCCGAGGTCGATACCGATGTTCAGCATAGAAATGCCTCCGTTTTATTCATTTTCCTCGTTGAAGTCGTCATCCTCGGCCATGTCCCGCTGCGCGATCTCCGCGCTGCGCTTGGCCAGCTCGATGGCGGCGTTGTAGCCCATCTGCTTCTGGCGGAGGTTGCGGGCGGCAACCTCCAGCACCACGGCCAGGTTGCGGCCCGGGTGGATCGGCAGCAGCAGCGAGGGAATCTTCACGCCGAGGATCTCCGTGTAGTTTTCCGTAAGTCCCAGGCGGTCATACTCCTTGCCGTCCTGCCACATCTCCAGGTGCACCTGCATGTCGATGGTCTTTCTGCGCTGCACCGCGCCCGCGCCGTAGATGTTGGCCACGTTGATGATGCCCACACCGCGGATCTCCATGAAGTGGCGCACGCGCTCCGGCGATTCGCCCTCCAGGCGGTTGTCGTTGATGCGGCGAATCTTCACCACGTCGTCGGCCACCAGCTGGTGCCCGCGCTTGACCAGCTCCAGCGCAGCCTCGCTCTTGCCCACGCCGCTGTTGCCGGTAATGAGCATGCCCGTGCCGAACACATTGACCAGCACGCCGTGGCGGGTCTCGTGGGGAGCCAGCACGTTGTTGAGATAGCGGATCATCTCCAGCTCGAATTTCGTGGTCTCCTTGGGCGTGGAATAGATCGGAATCTTGTGCGCCGCCGCGAGGATCAGCATCTCATCGAAGCAGGGAATGCCGCGACAGATGACGATGCAGGGCAGCTTGTAGTTGAACAGCTTGGTCAGGCGCGCGCGCCGGGTGCTCTCATCCAGGCTGGAGAGAAATGTCATCTCCACCAGGCCCAGCAGCTGCGGGCGCTCGTAGGCGAAGAAGTCCCAGTAGTCCGCCAACTGCAGGCCCGGGCGGTTGGAGTTGCTCACGCCGATGGGCAGGTACTTCTGCTTCGCGTCGTACACGCGGGTCAGGCCAAGCTCCTCGACAAAGTCCTTTTCGCGGATCATGTATTCAGCCTCCCATTCTTCCTTCGTTCAGATAGAGGTTGACGATGCTCGCCAGGCCGCACTGGGTATTCGCGGGCGCGATCAGCTTCGCCTGCCTGCGCACGACATCCGGCGCGTTCTCCATGGTGTAGCCCTTGCCGACGTACTCCAGCATGGGCAAATCGTTCTGCTCATCGCCGAAGGCCAGAATCTCCTCAGGCGCGACGCCGGTGATCTTGCTCACCGCGCGCAGGCCGTCGGCCTTGTCCACGCCCTTTGCGACGATCTCCAGGAAGGTCGCGCTGGACTTGACGAAGCTCACCGTGGGGAAGGTCTCGGAAAGCTCCCGGGCGATCGCGTCGGTCTCCTCCGGCGTGCCGATGCACAGCAACTTGTACACGTCGGTCTTCAGCCACTGGGAGAGCTTCATGCCCACAGCCGTGCCCACCACGCTGATCTTGTTCTGATAGACCACCGTGTGCTCCGTGGGGGCCTCAAAGTAGTAGCCCAGGCCGGGGAACGCCTGCAAATAGCAGCCCCGCGCCTCGATGGTGCGCAGCACCTCCACGGCGGTGTCGCGGGGAATGCACCTGCCGTGCAGGATGCGGCCGGATTCGGGGTCGTACACCATCGCGCCGTTGAACAGCACCATGGGCGCGTTCACGCCGATGGCGTTGGCGATGGGCATGGTGGCTTCCGCCATGCGTCCGCTGGCGAGCACCACCTTCACGCCCGCCTCCATGGCCCGCTGAAGCGCGCGCACATTTTCCTCCGGCAGGACGCTCTTTGCACCCAGCAGCGTGCCGTCCAGATCCGTGGCGATCATTCGTATCATAGCTTTCTTCCTCTCCGGGCGGCGATCTGCTTCGCACACCCATCCAATTCTATTGTAAACGATTTTGTCATTCCATGCAAGGAAAAATGGGCAGGATGGCGTGTTTTTCCGACGATGGATGCAGATACTAGCCGAAACGGAAGGGGGTGGAGCCTTGCGACAGGGAATTCCGAAGATCAATTGGCACTGGGCGCTGTTTCCCATCGGCTACTACGGCGCGAACGCCGTGTATCAGGGTTACATCAGCCTGTACTATACCCAGCTGGGCTTTCGCAGCGACCGGCTAGGCTGCATCAGCGCGGCAACTGCGCTTGCGGCCATCGCGGCCCAGCCGCTGTGGGGCACGCTGGGTGATCGGACGCAGAAGCGCACGCGGCTGCTGCGCCTGTTGAGCGTCGCGGCGGCGCTTGCGCTGCTTCCGGCGCTGCTGGGAAAGGGCTTCGCGCTGCAAATCCTGATCGCAGCGCTGTTCTATGCCTTCTTCTGCGCGCTGCTGCCGCTGGGCGACGCAATCCTGCTGGAAGGCCTGGGGGATGACGGCGGCTTCGGCCCATACCGCCTGGCAGGCGGATTGAGCTTTGCGGCGGCGGGCGCGATCTACGGCGCGCTGTCCCTTCCCGCAGGCGGCGCGGTGTGGTGCACATCTCTGCTGCTGGCGGCAACTGCCCTGGCGGCGCATCTTTTGCCGGATTCTCCGGGACAGCAGCGCGCCCGCGTGCCCTTTGCGCAACTGCTTCAGAACAAGGAACTGCTGATCCTCATTCTTTTTTTGCTGCCGGTGCAGAGCACTATGGGCTACTTCTACACCTTCTACGCGCCACACTTCAAGGCGCTGCGGGGTGGTACGGACGCGCTGCTGGGCCTGAGCTACCTGATCTCCGCGGCCAGCGAGATTCCCTACCTGCTGCTGTGCGACCGCATCTACCGCCGCTTCGGCGCAGCGAAGCCCATGTGCGCTGCTGCGAGCGTGATGGCGCTGCGCTGGCTGCTGCTGGGAAATGCGCAGAGCGCCGTCCAGGCGCTGCTGACCCAGCTGCTCCACGGCGGCGGCTTCATCGTGCTCAGCGTGTCCATGGCGAAGTATGTCGCGGACAGGGTCGCGCCGGAGCTGCGTACCAGCGGACAGATGCTGCTGAACATGGTCTCCTTCGGCGCGGCGCGGGTTCTGGGCAATCTGGGTGGGGGATTGCTTGCCGAGCGCATCGGTCAGGGCGCGGCCTTTCTCGTTGGAGCAGGGGTCTGCATTGCAGCACTGATCGCGTTTGTGCTGTGGCAGCTTCGCCGGCGCGCATCCACCACATGAGATGCGGATATTGTCGAATTATTGTTCCAGTTGGCATGAGGATTCTATGCTATAATGATAGTCATAGAATCGGGGAGGAAGGCTTATGCGCTGGGACATTGGCATCGATCTGGGCACGGAATTTGTGCGCATGGCGGAATACAACCGGGGCGCGACGCTGGAGGCGGCTGCGCGGCTGGCATTCCGGGAGGAGCGCGAGCAGCCGCTGTGCTGCGGGGATGTGGCTGCACGCATCGCGGGCCGCACCTGCGCAGGCGTGAAGGTCTGCGCCCCGCTGAAGGACGGCGTGCTGGAGAACAACTTCTACGCCGACCGCATGCTGAGATGGCTGTACCGCCAGATGGACGTGCTCAGCCGCAGCAAGCGCTTCGGTGCGATGCTGACCTGCGCGCCCTTCGCGCGGCCCGTGCAGCAGGAGGCCCTGCTCACCGCCGCAGTGGACGCGGGCGCAAGCGAGGCCGTACTGGTGCGCAGCGACGCGGCGGCAGCCATCGGCGCGGGTCTGGATCTGCACAGCCCCGAGGCCAAGCTGGTGGTGGACGTGGGCGCGGGCAAGGTGACGGCGACGCTGTTTACCCTGGGCCGCGTGGCAGCCTTCGGTCACCTGCCCTACGGGCTGGACCGCATCGACGAGCGCATCCGGCGCATCGTGCGCACGGAGGGCGGCTATCGCATCGGCCTGGGCTCGGCGCGGGAGATCAAGCACACCCTGGGCACGGCGCTTCCCGAGGCTGCGCCCGGAGATATCATCATGCACATGACGGGCTTCAGCCTGGAGCGCAGGCGGCCCGAGGCCTTCGACGTGGAGACGCTGCCGGTGCTGCACGCCTGCGAGGAGGTTGTGCGGGAGATCGCCGGGCTGTGCGCCCACGTGGTCAGCGAGGCCCCGGAGGAGCTCTCCGCCGACCTGAACGACGCGGGCGCGGTGCTGGTGGGCGGAGGCGCGGAGCTGACGGGCCTGGACAAGCGCATCGGCGACACGCTGGGCATCCCCTGTCGCATCGCGGACGCGCCCTCGAAGTGCGCCGCCCGGGGACTCTACGCCATCATGCTGACCCCGGAGAAGTACGATGCGGCGGTGCTTTGCCACTCCCGACGGGGCTCCTGGCGATGATTCGTGCGGTGTGCGGCGAGGGCCGCAGGCTTGAATACATACTGATCCGATCCCAGCGCAAGAATGTGCTCCTGCAGGCGCTGCCGGAAGGCAAGACCCGGGTGTACGCCCCGAGCTACATGCATCTGCGGGAGGTGGACGCGCTGGTGCGCAGCCGCATAACGGAGCTTTCCGAGATGCACGCCAAGCTGGAGGATCAGCTTCGGGAGAACCGGCTGCGCCATCCGGTGGAGCCTGGCAGCCGCATCTGCGTGGAGGGCAGCGCGTATCAATTGGAGCTTGTGCAGTCCGCGCGGGTGCGCATGGAGCTGGAGGGAGAAATCTGCCGTCTGCACCTGCCCGATCCCGAAGATGAGGGACAGGTGCGTGCGGCGCTGAAGCAGGCGCTGTCGAAGCGGGCGCTCGTGCGCATCCGGGAGCGCTTGGAATCCTACGCGCCCCGCATCGGCGTGGGCTTCGGCCGCGTGACCATCCGAGACCAGCGTTCGCGCTGGGGCAGCTGCTCCGCCAAGCACAACCTCAACTTCAACTGGAAGCTCATCATGGCCCCGCCGCAGGTGCTCGATTACGTGGTGATCCACGAGCTCTGCCACCTGATCGAGTTCAATCACTCGCCGCGCTTCTGGGGCCTGGTGGAGAAGCAGATGCCGGAGTATCTCGACTGGAAGAAGTGGCTCGACCGCCACGGCAGCGAACTTGGAATATAAACGACAGGGATTCCTTCGACTTCGCCGGAGGAATCCCTGTTTTACTATCCGTCTGCCTTTTTGTTTCCGGATTTTGCCGCACCCTGTATTTCGGGAACGGGCCGTACGTCGTTGCGGGGCAGATTCTGCTTGTGGTTCTGTTGGGTTCGCTTGGGATCGCGCGGGTCGATGCGCTTCATGCCCTGCTTGGCCATATGCCTCACCTCGCAGTCCAGTATGGCGCGGGAGAGGCCGGATTATGCATACCCCTTCAGCGGATCAGGCGGATGCCGCCGATCACCGGCAGCTCGCACACGCGGTCGTTGCTCATCAGCTGAATCAGGCACAGCAGACCCACCAGCGCCAGTGCCAGGCACGCGAGCCGCCCCACCAGCAAAAACAGCCAGCCGATGATCGGAATGCCCCCGAAGATGCCAAACAGGATGCGCACAATGGCGATAACGATCAACAGCAGCAGCCCCTGATTGGCGCAGTAGCGGCCCAGTGGCGAGTGCTTGCACTTGATCAGCGGAATGAAGAACAGCAGGTAGCCCAGCGCCGCCCAGACGCGGTTGCGCGCCAGATCCTCCGTGGAAAAGTTGCGATCCTCCATGGTTCAAGCCTCCTTCGTATGCCTAGGGATTGACGTTCTCGACGGCGACCCTGCCGCCGTCCAGCGTGACGCGGACGCCCAGACTGGCGTCCTGGGTCACGCACACCGCGCAACCGATGCTCTGCAAATTGCGCACGATACCCGCGTCCGGGGTGCCGGGCTTCTCCTCGCTGCTGGTGGAGATCAGCGCCACGCTGGGCGCGCAGGCGGCGATCAATGCGGCGCTGGTGGCGTCGCTGTCGCCATGGTTGGCCACCTTCAGCACGTCGCAGCGCAGATCTGTGCCGGAGGCGAGCAGCGCGGCCTCCTCCATGTGCTCCATGTCGCCAGTGAGCAGAATGCGCCCGTCCGGACTCTCCAGCATCATCACCAGCGAGTTGTCGTCCTCATCGCCTGGAATTTCCATCGCCGGCGCAAGCACCCGGAACACCGCGCCGGAATCGCCCAGCGGAACGCTGTCCCCCGCACCCAGCCAGTTGACCTCAAGATCCAGCTTCTTTGCGGCCTTCACCGCCGGATGCTTCTTCTCTGTGGTGTTCGGATAGTAGCGCGAAGCATAGATGGCGCGGATCTCGATGCCGCTCTCCCGCAGCCACTTCAGACCACCGACGTGATCCTTGTCCGTGTGGGTGATGAACACCGCATCCAGCGCCTCCACGCCCAGGGCCTGCAGCGCCACCTCCAGCTGCTCCTGCGCCTTCTCCTTGCCGGCGTCGATCAGGCAGGTGTAAGCTCCGGTGCGCACCACCAGCGCGTCGCCCTTGCCCACATTCACGGCGAACAGCTCCACCTGCGCCTGGGCCGTGCCACACATCAGCACGGTCAGTGCGCCGGCGAGCAGGCGGCGAAAGTGTTTCTTCATAGCTTACCTCCAGTTCAGACCGCCATCCATTCCCCGCGGCGGTTAGACTCCAGCAGGGTATCCATCAGACACTGGAGCCTCGCGCCGTCCCCGATGGTGCAGCTGTCGTCAAGATCGTGCGCCACCGCGTCCAGGAAGGTGAAGTAGCAGTGCATGTGGCCCCGCTCCCAGCCCACCGTGTTCTTCGGCGGCAGGAAGGTTCCGCCCGGCTTGGGGAAGCGCGCCACGGTCTCGATGCGGGTGAAGCCGCACAGTCCGCCGATGGGTGCGGAGGGCGCGGTGGCGTCGTAGTAGTCCAGATAGTTGGGATCCATCGAGTTCCAGCGCAGCGCGCCCCTGTCGCCGCGAATCTCCAGAAGCAGGTCGTCGTTGGAGCCGGTGGCGATCTTGCTGGCCTCCACGCTGCCCAGCGCGCCGTCCGGCATCTGCAAAAGCATCATCACGTGGTCGTCGGAGAGGTTCTTCTCCACGCCGCCGTCCTTCGTGGGGCGCTCGGCATAGAGGGTACGGGTGCGGCACAGCACCTTCTCCGGGTAGCCCAGCAGCCAGGTGACCAGATCCAGCACGTGGCTGCCCATGTCCAGCAGCACGCCGCCCTGCATCTGCTGCTTCCAGCCGATGGGCTTGTTGGGATCGATGGAGCCGGAGTGCAAATAGCGCGCCTCAAAGGACATTACGCGCCCAATGCGGCCCTCGTCGATGAGCTGGCGCGCGCGCAGCATGGCAGGCATGTAGCGGTTGTTAAAGGCCACGCGGGTGTGCAGACCGGACTCCTGTGCGGCCTTCGCGATGCGCATGGCGCTTTCGCCGGTCACCGCCACCGGCTTGTCCAGGTACACGTGCTTGCCCGCCTTCAGCGCGGCGATGGCCATCTCCTCGTGCTGGTCGTTGGGCGTGCAGATGGACACCACGTCGATGTCCTTCATATTAAGGAGCTTGCGATAGTCGTCGGTGCAGCTCTCGAAGCCCGCCACGCGCATGGCTTCCCGGGCCTTTTCGATGCGACGGGTGCAGATGCAGCGGAGCTTTACTTCAAAATCGATTCCCGGATAGAACAGGCCGATGCTGCGCAGGGCCTGGGTGTGGGTCATGCCCATGAAGCCCCAGCCGATCACGCCTACAGAGATGGTTTTCATATTTTGCCTCCCCTCGGATTCGGGCGAAAATCCGATTGTTTTTCACTTTGTCCTTATTATATCGATCTTGCGCGAAGCTGGCAAGTGGGCGCTGTGGCTTTTTAAAATTATAATCAAATATACATTTGCGCTTGACAGACAAATGCTGGAAATGATAAAATACAGTAAACAATTTGGTTGCATAGGGGATTTTGTTTCATAATAAATCCGATGGCGCGGGAGCTCCGGCGCCTGATCGTTCTATATATAATATGTAGCCGGTCCGAAGCCCCCTTCAGGGCGATGCTGCGGAGCCCGGCGCACAATCGCGCAATTGAAAGATGGTGGAAACTTATGCTGCCGGGCAAACTGTGTATTGGTATTCTGGAAGAAGACAATCCCCTCAAATCCTATTTCCGAATGAAGCCCCTGCTGGTGGAGAACGAGGGCAGGTACGAGGCCGTATCGCCTGAGGAAGTCTATCCCGAGGAGGGCTGCATCCGCATCGTGCCGGACAAGAACGAATCCAGCTACTTCAAGGCCCGCATGCGCCGCATGGGCCGCTATTGCGTGCTGGATCTGCGGGAACACGCCGGAGAAAACGATAAAATCCGTCCCAATAAAAACTACAAGGGCGACGACACCGAGCGTAACGCCCACATTGTCTATTCCGATGTGGTGCGAGAGCCTGCGCAGAACATGATCTTCGAACTGGTGGAGTTCGAGGGCGAGGGCGGGATTTGGATCGGCGATGCACCGGCCACGCCCCGGGTGCTGCGCGGTTCCTCGACGGAGACCTGGGCCTACACCCCTGCGGAGGGCGGGGAAGAGTGCGCCCGGATCACGCCTGACGGTCAGACGCTGAATGAAGAAGAATTGCAGCGCTTCGACGTCCCCGGCTTTCCGGGCGAGCAGCTGCACTTTGCCATTCGCCTGCCGGGCACGCTGCCCTCGGTGATCGAAGTGCCCGCGTCCAGGGGAGAGTCTGTGCGGGCGGAAAAGTCCGCGCAGAAGTCCGAGGAAAAGCCCGCAGCAAAGCCGGAAGAGAAGCCGATACAGAAGGCGGAGGAAAAGCCTGCGCCGGAAAAAGCGGCTTCTGAACAGCCTGCACCCGAGAAAGCGCCACCGGAGAAGCCGTGGATCAGCCACGACCTGCCCAAGCCGCCGCGCATCGATCCGCGCATGACGCCCATGCAGCAGACGCTGGCGGCGCAGAGTGGCCTGAACCCCAAGCGCAACCGCAGCCTGCAGGAGATCATCGAGGAGAAGTGGCGGCATTCCCGCGTGGATCAGCTGGGCCATCCCATCCCGGCGAACGCCATGGGCAGGCCCGTGGAGAATCCTGTGGAGCGCGCCGTGGAGGCGCTGCGCCAGGCCTGGGACAACCCTGAGATTCATACGCAGCTGCTGGATGCGATCAGCAACATCGGCGATTTCTACGCGGCGCTGGACCAGCGCGGCAGGCTGCTGAGCGACCACGCCATCCAGCGGGAGCTGGAGGAACTGGAGGCCGACCGCCTGAAGGCGCTGGACGCGCTGGACAAGTTGCGCCGGGAGAAGAATGCGCTGCGGGAGAGCTTCAAGGAGGAGATTCGCCGGGAGGAGGCCGACGCGCTGGCGGAGGCCGTGGAGCGCACGAAGGCCGCCCAGGCGGAGTGCAGAAAATATGAGGAGGAAGCGAAGCGCGCGCGCGCGTCGGTGGCCGAGGCGGAGGATGCCTACGCCTCCCTGACGGACGGGCGCTTCGAGGAAAAGCTGCGGGATTTCGCGCTCACCAGCCGCGCGGCCACACTGCTGCGCGCGTCCGACGCGGCGGAGCCTGCGCCCGAGCTGGATCGGAGCGCACCCACGCGGGAGGAATGGATTGAACGCATTCAGCGCGCCTTTGCGCTGGAGGGCCTGGAGCTGACGCGCATTCAGGCCGCGAACATGCTGATCTGTGCAGCGCTGGGGGAGAGCCTGCTGTTCTCCGGCCCTGCGGCCAGCGACAAGTGCATGACCGCGCATGCGCTGGCGACGGCGCTGGGTGCGCCCGCGGCACAGCGCTACGTGGAGTTCCCGGGCGAGTCCCCGGATGTGCGCGCGCCGAAGGCGGAGGAGTTGCTGAAGCCCTCCGAGCTGCCTGCGGTGGCGCTGATTCGCGATGCAAACCGCATGCCCGGCGCGGACGTGTGCCGGGGCCTGGGGGGCGCTGCGGAGAACCTGCTGGTCATCGCGGCGATCTCCGACGGCGGAACGGGCTTCCCGGTGTCCGCCGAGGCGCTGGAGCGCGGCTTCATGATCCGCCTGGAGCCGGTGAGCGCAGACGCACCCTGGCGACCCTGCGACGCGGCGGCCTCGGAATTCCCGCCGGTGCGCATGCAGGCGCTGCGGGACGCCTTCCTGAAGGACGTGGAGGAGCTGCCCCCGGCGCTGGAGCGCAGGCTGCAAAAGATTCGCGGCGAGCTGGCGGTGCACGAGGTGCGCCTGTCCCGCCGGACGCTGGATCTGATGTGGCACTACTGCGGCGCGATGCTCTCAGCATGCCGGATCTCGGCCGGCGAGGCGCTGGATCTGGCCTTTGCCCAGAAGGCGCTGCCGTGCATACTGGCGGAAGCGCCGGTGGCCTGCCTGGCGGAGCTCAAGACCATGCTCTCCGGCATGCCCCACAGCCTTGCGCTGCTGAACCAGCCGCTGCCGATCCAGATCTGAGATGGAATGACAAAACAACGCCCGGAAATCCCCCAATGGATTTCCGGGCGTTGTCTGTGCCTGCCTATTTAACCGATAATAAAGGGCTTGAGCTCTTCCATCAGATCCTCGCAGTGGTCGGAATAGACTTCCAGCGTGATGGGTCTGGAAAGATCCAGGCTGAAGATGCCCAGGATCGACTTGCCGTCTACCACATGACGGCCCACGCGCAGGTCGAGGTCGTAAGGATACTTGTTCGCAATGTTCACGAAGTACTTGACGTTTTCCGCCAAACTGAGCTTGATATTTACAGCCTTCATATTTTTGATCCCCTTTGACGCGTGCCTAAGTGGCACGACTTGTACTATAAGGATAACTCGGTTTTCATTCAGTTTCAAGTATTTTTGCATCATTTACCGACATTTAATTGTTTTTGAGATATTTTGTGTGTTTTGTTAAGAAAATATGTATAATGTGCCGGAGACCAGAACGTTAAATCCAGCGGGAAGCGCGGATTTCCTTGACTTTTCCCATGAAAGTGGTTTATAATGAATAGGCTATGGAAGCGTATCGAAGTGGTCATAACGGCCTCGACTCGAAATCGAGTGATCCAGAGATGGGTCCGTGGGTTCGAATCCCACCGCTTCCGCCAACTATGTCCTCATGTTTTGATACAAAGCATGAGGACTTCTTTTTGCATTTATAGACTGATAAACCGTCAAAATGCAGTCTATAACCACCAAATATGGGCTATGGGCGCAAGAAACAGACTGCTTGGCGTCATTATGCTGGAGGGTAGTTTCCGCCCTCTTGCTCTTTTTATCCCGCTCATACCCGTTTTTCAGAGTCAAAATCAGAGATTTATCAAGAAATGCACCCTACTTTGGACGATAGCAGGGTATCGTCCAAAGTCTCCAAGGAAACGTCCACAGTATCACAAAAATCCCTGCAAGCAAACATGCCAAAACTTCCACTTGCGAAGCGAAAGTACTTGTCGATTCATTGGAGGCTCTTTATGTGCTCCTGCATTGCAAAAATACATTCCTCGTAATAAACAGAAACCTCCGTTGGAAATAGTTTTTCTAGCTCCTCTGACATGATTCGGATCTCGTTTTCGGTAATCCGCAGAACTCTCTTACTGATGGCAGTCGCTGTTTTGCACATCTCCTCGCAATCCAGATTATACTCCTGAGCGAAAGCAGGATGATTGAATTTCACTCGTGCAAGGGATTCCTGAAATGCTGCAAGCTGCTGGCGGAGAATACTGACGGCGCAATCCTGAGCGAATGGAGTATGCTGGCGCATCAAGCGCAGAATCAAGTCCAATTTTGATGTGCAGAAGGATTCGGAAAAATCAAAGGAAACAATGTGATTGTCAGTAGCTTTCAGCTGGATGCGATCCTCTTGCGCAATGAGCGACGCCAGTACAAACTGCGCAATCAGATCGTCGGGATGCGACACCGCTTCCTTATCGAAAGGGTTTAGATCAAGAAATTCGATCGCAACAGCGTACCGGGTTTGGAAAGCATTGCTTGAGGATAATAAAAATGCATCGGGAGCGGGGATATCCAGCTTTTTTGCGAGCCAACTGGCGACGAATTCGTTGGCAGCGTTATGCGGATAGCAGTGTTTTATGATGTACTTTTTCCCATTTGCGTCCGTGCCAATAAGAAGCTCGCCAGATTGTCCTGTTTTAAAGTCAGGATTACGTTTTTTCCTGGGGTCATCAAAAGTCGCATAGGTCAGGGTAGTAGAATCGATCACAGCAGTCTACCTCCTTCGGAAGTTCCCCGTAGAATCTTACTCAAATTCCGGATGCAGTTTGAGATATTTTTCTACATCGGTCGGCTGTGCCACATCGTTTTTGCTCAGTATGCCTATGACCCGTCCGATCAGATAGACATGCTCAAACTCGGAAAAACCCATGACGGGATAGGACGGATTTCGGGAATGCAGTCCATCCGGCTGGTATTCCTTGATGTATGTCTCGTTGTCGATCATGAACGCTCCGATATCCCCCGGCGCCAGATCCCCCGAATCCGAAATGTGCTTTACCAGTACCATACATCCATCCGGGTAATCCGGCTCCATGCTGTCACCGTTTACGATAAACACGCAGTCGGCACGCTGCGTGAGTGACTCGTCGTACACGTAGATCGGAACGCCCGAATCTTCAAATTCATTGGGATCGCCGACGCCTGCGGCGAGCGGGCGCTCGAAGAGCGTCAATTTGCGGATTGCACGGCTGCTTTCTGCCTGCTGTACCTTCAGAAGCGTTTGCGTTAGGGCGGACACCGCATACCTGTTGCCGGACGTAAGCTGACGATAGTCATCCATGAACCGTTCTTCTGCTGCAGTGTAGCTGACGGAAGGATCGTCCAGACCATAGAGCTGGTAGAGCGTGATCTGGAGCGTATCACAAATATTCGGCAGTAGATTGACGTCGGGACGCGCACGCCCTCTTTCCCAGTTGCTCACGGCGTTGGCCGTAACGCCCACCATGGCAGCCAGTGCTTTCTGTTCTATTCCCAGTTTCTCCCGATAATGGCGAATGCGGTCGCAGATCATGGGCTTTGTTTCTGCGGGCGCGGTCTTTCCGGTATGCATATCGATCACGTTGCTCTTGGGCATCGTGGATCGTTCAAATACGCGCTTGGGCATGATGGTCCCCTCCATTGCTTTCTATCTCTATTATAGCACAATAGAATACGAATGTAAACAGGAATAACGCTTTACAACCGTAAGCAAATATGATATGATTGCTGTATCAAGAGCGTTGCAGGGAGAAATCCTGTCTCGCATACAGAAAAAATGGAGAGAGATAAGAGCATGAAAGACGCTGTAATTTTTCATCCATTGGGAATGGAAGCAGACGAATCAGCACATCCGTATCAGCAGCCGGCAGAGATACGGAGGATTGCCGATGCATCCAAAAAGCAAACTGGCTATGTGCTGTTTCCCAAGGTGACAAAGTTCAATACTTATCTTCTCGGCCGATGTGGGAAACGAATTGAGGCGGAATTGGCGGAAGGGATCGTGGCAGGCGAATATGCAATGATGCTGGGGCTGAACGGAGAGGACGCCGGGCAGGTCAGCTGCCGTCTCTCCCCCAGAATGAGTCTGTGGCGGGTGAATCGGTATGAGTTTATTGCGGACATACCCGTCGAAATCAGGTGTGAAACTGCCGCAGGAGAAGATCGTGCAGAAGCGTATGTTACATTAAACTGCTGCCTGGATGAGGATTTTTTCTATTTCATAGATAACGTCAACCTGGAGAAACCAGACCGTGCGCTTATTCGGCTGGACGAATATCTGGTTCCCGTTATGTCCTATGAGGATCTTGAAGTCGCTACAAGGGAGGCATGGGAGCAGTATCTGCCGGAGGTCTTTGCCAGCCACGAATGGCTGAATCCATACCGTCTGGCGGAGCGGATGGGACTGAAGGTGGCATTCCATCGGGTGTATCGAAAGAAAAAGAATCGCGGCCTGTTGTTTTGGAAGGAAGGCATGCTCAAGGTCGTCGTTCACACCGACGAAGGTGACACCATTACGGAAATCAGAATCGAAGCAGGAACGATTGTTATTAACGATGACAGCGGGGACGAGAGCAAATCCCGGCTGGCTGTATATCACGAGTGCTTTCATAATGAGTTCCACTGGCTGTTTTTTCGGCTTCAGGAGATGCATAATGACGATCTGAAGGCTATTCAGCGGGTAAAAAAGGCGCGGAATCAGGGAAAAGAGCAACGGAATCCGCTGAAGCTGGTGGAGTGGGAAGCTCGCGAAGGGGCACGAATGCTGATGCTGCCCACAGAAATCATTCAGCCGCTGATCTTCAGCCGCAAGCAGGAGCTGAAGTGGACGAAGCACATGGGCGAGCTCTATCAGGGAATTATATTCGGAGTCGCAGAGGATTTGAACGCCGCCCGGTATCATGTTCGGCAGCGCCTTTTGCAGCTGGGATATTGGCAGGCGCGCGGTGCGCTGAACTATATGCCGCACCGAGATGGTACGGGCCGGTATATCCGTCCGTTTATGTTTGCCCGCGAAAGCTGTCCAACCAGCGCCTATACCTTCGTGATTACGCCTGCCGAGTCCTTCGCTTTGTACAGGGACAATGCTGAGTATCGGGAGAGAATTGATTCGGGTCAATACGTTTATGTAGAAGGGCACATATGCATCAACGATCCGGAGTATGTGCTGCAGGGCCGTCAGGGGCCGTACATGACTCGGTGGGCGAATGAGCACGTGGATGAATGCTGCCTGCGCTTTCTGAATGTGTTCGAGACGGACGAAGATTACGAATTTAATCTGGGCTATGTTTGCAGCGATGAGGAATACAATCGGCATTATATCGACTTCGTTACCGGCGGAAAGGACATGACGGAAGAAGAAGCAAACGAACGTGCAAGCCAGATTGTGATGAAAATGCCTCAGAAGCCCGGTGAAGCGCTGAAGTATCTGGTAGAGGAAGCCGGAAAGGCGCGCCGGAAGAAAATCAGTGCACAGGAACTGTCGGAACGCTGCGGCGTCTCCAAGAGAACGGTTTATTACTGGCTTGAAGAAGAATACCAGCTCTCAGCAGAAGCGTTCGTGCGAATTGTTGTGGGGCTACACCTGCCTCCTTATATTTCCATGCGGTTCATGAACGTATGCGGCGTCATGCTTCAGTTCTACGGCGTCCATATGATGTACTGGAAAATCCTGAACTGTTTCTTTATGGACACGATCTATGAAGTCAATCGCCATATGCGGGACGCCGGCTTCCCCGCCATGACGGAAGGAATTGAATAAAGTTTGTTACTGCGAACGAAAAGGGCTCTATAATAAAAGTTGGGGTGAGCCCAAAAGGGAAGACAAAGTAAGC
>JAUNNK010000152.1 GCA_030537335.1 Clostridia bacterium
CCACCCTACTCCCTTAGCAGGGGAGCCCCTTCGGCCTCTTGGGTACTTCTCCACGGCCTACGATATGATATTTGGCGGAGAGAGAGGGATTCGAACCCCCGGTGCCTTGCGACATCACTGGTTTTCAAGACCAGCGCCTTAAACCACTCGGCCATCTCTCCTGATCGAACCAGCGAAATCTATTATACCAGAGCTTCGGAGGATTGTCAACCTCCTTTTATCAAATTCTTACATTGCGAAAGTGCTTTTCACAGGATCGATGTTCGCAGGGATTATTTTTTGAATTTTTTCTGATTTCTGGGAAAGCCGCGTTCTATTCCATCGTGACATTGAATATACTTATACGAATCATGTGTATATCCAGCATCATAAAATGATGATTTCTGTGATATTCGGCGCTGGTTCTTTGTACTGCATCCGGAAGCAAGTAGAGACGACGAAACGGCGCGCTGCGTGATCCTGCCTATCTTTTCAGGGAAAGTCAAGATACAGAAGGAGAATTTGCATGAAGAAGAGAAGAATTTTTGGCCTGCTGCTGACCGCGATCCTGGTTGCTGCGATGCTGACCGGCTGCGCAGGTGGGAAGAAGCCTGCGGAACGGGTTGCGCAGAGCGACAGAATCTCCATTTCCATGTACATGTGGGACCGATCCATGTTCAAGCAGCTCTCGCCCTGGCTGGAGCAGAAGTTCCCGGACATCGATTTTACCTTCGTGCAGAGCTACAACAGCATGGAGTATTATAAGGATCTGATGGCCCGGGGCGAGGCGATGCCGGACATCATCACCTGCCGCCGCTTCTCGCTGAACGATGCGGCGCCGCTGTCGGAGTATCTTATGGACCTGAGCAAGACCGAGGTGGCGGGCACCTTCTATTCCAGCTACCTTGAGGTCAACCGCGAGACCGGCGGCGCGATCCGCTGGCTGCCCATGTGCGACGAGGTGGACTGCACCGTGGCGAACAAGGATCTTTTCGACCAGTACGGCATTCCGCTGCCCAGCAACTATGCCGAGTTCGTGGCGGCCATCGACGCCTTCGAGGCCGTGGGCATCAAGGGCTACCAGACCGACTGGTACTACGACTACTCCGGCCTTGAGACCATCCAGGGCTGCTCCATTCCGGAGCTGATGAGTCTGGAGGGCACGCGCTGGCGTATGGAGTACGAGAGTGAAACGGAGGACCACCGGGTCGGCCTGGACGACGTGGTCTGGCCGAGGGTGTTTGAAAAGTACGAGCAGTTCCTGAAGGACGTGCGCGTACAGCCCGGCGATGACGAGCTGCAGTTCTCCGTGGTCACGGAGGCCTTCCGTGCCGGAAAGACGGCCATGTTCCGCAACACCGCGGCGCTGGCGGACAGCATCATGGCGGAGGACGGTACCACCTGCGTCATATTGCCCTACTTCGGCGAAACCAGCGACGATAATTGGTTGCTGACCTATCCCATGTGCCAGCTGGCGGTCTCGAAGCGCGTGGAGGAGGACGAAGCCAAGAAGAAGGCCGTGATGGAGGTGCTGATGGCCATCTTCAGCGAGGAGGGTCAGAAGCATGTCGCCGCCGGCACCTCCGTGCTCTCCTACAACAAAGAAGTCAAGATTACACCCACGAAGAGCATGGAGTACGTTCATGACTGCATTGAGAGCAACCACCTGTACATGCGCCTGGCCTCCACCGAGGTCTTTGCCATCTCTCAGGACGTGAGCCACAAGATGATGCGCGGCGAGTACGACGCCAAGGGCGCCTACGACGACTTCAACGCCCAGATCACCGATTACAAGAATCCCGAGGCGCAGGAGGTGCTCTTCACGCAGGAGAACGCCTACTCCAACGACTTCGGCGTTCATGGAAGCGCCGCGGCTTCCTCGCTGATGAACACCCTGCAGGCCGAGAGCGGCGACCAGATCGCCATCGGCTACGCCAGCGTCGCCAGCTCCTCCATCTACGCCGGGGACTACACCCTGCAGCAGGTCAAGTGGATCATGACCTTCCGCAACGCCATCTACCGCGGAGAGTATACAGGCGAGGAGGTTCGCCGCATCATGGAGTGGCTGGTCAACGTGAAGGAGGACGGCTCCAATCCCATCCACCATCGCAACCAGATGCCCGTTACCAGCGGCCTTGCCTTCACCGTCACCGAGACGGAGCGGGGCAGGTTCCATCTGGAGGAGATCACCGTGGACGGAAAGCCGCTGGATGAGAGCGCGATCTACAGCGTGATGCTGGTCGGCGCGGACACCTATCTGGAGCACCCCACCTTCTGCAACTGTCCCATGCCCGAGGACATCAAGGCCAAGCGTGAGGACTACTGTGTCAACGACTATACCAGTCAGGAGTACATCGCACAGGCGCTGAACAACTCGCAGCAGTTCCTCGCGCCCAGCGAGTATGTGACCATCATTCAGGAATACTGAGGAAGCGGAAATCGAACCCATCGGATTCCGTCAGGAGGATAACGTCATGAAAAAGCGCTGGATCACCGTGCCGCTCGTCCTTGTGCTGATCGCAGGACTGATGTGGGCCGGTTTTGCCTATTACAGCTTCGTCACGGAGACGATCTATGCGGAGAGCGTTGCCCACCTGACCGAAATCTTCCATCAGGCCAACCAGGCGCTGAACAATCTGGTTTCCACCAACTGGAGCCAGATGCGCATGTGGGTGCCCTTCCTGGAGCACCTGGACAGCGACGAGGGCATGGCGGAGTATGCGAATCTGGCCCGACAGGAGATCAAATTCACCGACTTCTTCTTCATCTCCCGCAACGGCAACTACATCACGCTGGAGGGCAAGCGCGGCTATCTGGACCTGCGCGAGAAGCTGTCGACGCTCATTCTGGATCGGCAGTCGGTGGTCATCAACTCCGTCGTGCCGGATCAGCCGGAGATCATGGTGTTTGCCGTCCCCTCCGCCAGGAGCACCTACCACGGCTTTGAATACGAGGCCATCGCCATCAGCTTCAACAACAGCGATCTGGTGGATATCCTGAAGATCTCCGCCTTCAACGGCCGCGCCAGCACCTTCGCCATACTGCCCGACGGCCGAGTGGTGGTGAACAACGCCAGCGGGGAACTTCAGGGCGTGCACAACGTGCTTGCGCTGCTGGAAGGGAGAGGGGGCTTCGATGACGCTGCGCTCGACAGCTTGCAGCAGGACTTCCTCGCGGGCGAGTCCGGCGCGCTGGTGTTCAACGTGGATGGCCAGTCCTACTATCTGGTCTACGAATCTGCGGGCTTTCAGGACTGGACGGTTCTGGGAGTGGTGCCCACAGGCGTGGTCAACACCAGCATGAGTCGGCTCCAGTCCACCACCATCATCGTGGTTTCTGCCATCGCCGTCAGTCTGGCCGTGATGATCTTACTCTTCGTCATTCAGCAGAACCGGCTGAAGCTAAAGAAGAAGGACAGCGAGTTGCTCGCCCGCGACGAGCTGTTCTCCAAGCTCTCGCGCAATGTGGATGACGTGTTCCTGATGATGGACGCGCGGAACCTCCAGGTGGGCTACGTCAGCCCCAATACCGAAAGGCTGCTGGGCATATCCGGCCAGCAGGTGCGCGAGAACATCCACAGCATTGAAAACGTCGTTCGCAGAGAGGAGGCCGGCCTTGTGCTGGATCACCTCTCGGACATCCTCCCCGGCCAGCAGAAGGAGTGGGATCGGGAGTACATTCACCTCAAGACCGGCGAGGTGCGCTGGTTCCACGTGATCGCGTTCTGCAGCGACATTCAGGGCGAAAAGAAGTACATCCTAGACCTGTCCGACCGCACCAGCGACAGGCGCATCAACCTTGCGCTGGAGGAGGCTGCGCACGCAGCCCAGAACGCCAGCCGCGCCAAGAGCGCCTTCCTCTCCAACATGTCTCACGACATCCGCACGCCCATGAACGCGGTCATCGGCTTTACGACCCTCGCCAAGGCGAACCTCGACAGGCGGGACAAGCTTGAGGACTATCTGGACAAGATCCTCTCCTCCAGCAACCACCTGCTGTCCCTGATCAACGATGTGTTGGACATGAGCCGCATTGAGAGCGGAAAGACCCATCTGGAGGAGACGGAGGTCAACCTCGCCGAGGTGCTCCACGACCTCAAGACCATCATCGGCGGTCAGATTCACGCAAAGCATCTGGAGCTTTGCATGGACGCCCGGAATGTGATGGACGAGGACGTGTACTGCGACAAGACCCGCCTGAATCAGGTGCTGCTGAACCTCGTGTCCAACGCGGTGAAGTTCACGCCCGAGGGCGGCAGGATTGACCTGCGCATTGCGCAGCTTCCCGACGCGCCGGAGGGCAAGGGATGCTACGAGATTCGAGTGAAGGACAGCGGCATCGGCATGACACCGGAATTTTCGAAGAGGATCTTCGATCCCTTTGAGCGCGAGCGCACCTCGACGGTCAGCCGGATTCAGGGCACCGGCCTGGGCATGGCCATCGCCAAGAGCATCATCGACATGATGGGCGGAACCATCGAGGTTCACACGGAAAAGGACAGGGGAACGGAATTCGTGATCTGCATCACCCTGCGGCTTCAGCAGCGCAATGCTGCGCGCATCCCCGAGCTGACGGGGAAGAAGGCGCTGGTGGTGACGGAGGATCCCGCCGGCTGCTTAAGCGTCGCCAGAATGCTGCACAAGCTGGGCATGCGCGCGGAGCAGGCGCGCTCCGGCGCGGAGGCGCTCCTCTGCATTCGGAAATCCGTCGAGCAGGGGGACGCCTTCTGCGCCTGTATCGTCGACGTCCGCCTGTCCGACATGGACGGCGTCGATCTCATCCGGAAGATTTCCCGTCTGAGCGGCGAGCGCCCATTCGTCATCTTCTCTGCCGACGACGGCACAGAGCTGGAGGAGGCGGCCCGCGCCGCCGGCGCGAACGCCTGCTGCGCCAGGCCCATGTTCCTGTCGGATCTGAGAAAGGCGCTGCTCGCAAAGGCGGACAGGGCGACGGCGGCGGAGCAGGTGCTCTCCGCTGCACAGGAGATCCCGCTTTTCGAGGGCAGGCGCCTGCTGCTGGTCGAGGACAACGAGCTGAACCGCGAAATTGCAATGGAGATTCTGGGCGAGTACGGTTTCATCCTCGATGCAGCGGAGAATGGCGCAATTGCGGTGGAGAAGGTCGCGAGCTCCGCGCCCGGCACGTACGATCTGATCCTGATGGACATTCAGATGCCGGTGATGGACGGTTATGAAGCGACCCGGAGAATCCGGGCGCTGGAGAACCGGAAGCTGGCGGAAATTCCCATCCTTGCGATGACGGCAAACGCCTTCGACGAGGATCGCAGGGCTGCGGAGGACAACGACATGGACGGTTTCCTGGCGAAGCCGATCCAGATGGAGAAGGTCATCCATCTGCTCGAGCAGGTTCTGTCGCCGGAGCTGCGGTGAAAGCGAACTATTCCACCGCCGAGTTGCAGGGGAGGAATCAGCTCCGAAAAACCCATAAACACAAAGACCGGCCATTCAGCATCGAAAACTGAATGGCCACTTTCATACGATCTGATGAAAAGAAGGCTCTGTGTCAAATGTTGGGGTGTAAAGAGAAAGATAACAAAATTCTCTTACG
>JAUNNK010000153.1 GCA_030537335.1 Clostridia bacterium
CCCGCCAGCTGGGCAAGCCCTGCGGAAATTACCTGACGTTGGAGTGCCGCCTGCTTTGCGAACACGACCCCGACGCGCGCCTGGCCATGGCGAACCTGCTGGGCGAGGAGCTCTCCCGCATGCTGGCCCCCAGCGACGATGCGCCGGTGCTGGTGGTGGGCCTGGGCAATCGTGGCGTGACGCCGGATTCGCTGGGCCCGGCCACCATCGACAAGACGCTGGTCACCCGCCACCTGCTCTCCGGCGACTTCGCCCGCAGCGGCCTGAAGAGCGTGTGCGCCATCGCCCCGGGCGTGCTGGGCGTGACCGGCGTGGAGACGGTAGAGATGGTGGAGAGCCTAGCCCACAAGCTGCACCCCCGATCGATCCTGTGCATCGACAGCCTTGCCGCCCGTGACTCCGGGCGCATCGGCTGCACCATCCAGATCACCAACACCGGCATCCAGCCGGGTTCCGGCGTGGGCAACCACAGAAAGGCGCTCACCCAGGACACCCTTGGCGTGGAGGTCATCGCCGTGGGCGTTCCCACCGTGGTCTACGCCGCCACGCTGGCCCGGGACGCCTTCGCGCTGCTCGCCACCCCCGAGGGCGACTCCGGCGAGGAGGCCCTCGCCTCCATGGAGCGCGAGCTGCTGGGTACGGAGCTGGGCAACCTGATCGTCACGCCCCGGGACATCGACGCCATCGTCAAGGACTGCGCCACCCTCATCGCCGGAGGCATCAACCGGGCGCTGCAGCCCAGCCTGAGCGACGCGGAGATCGCCCAGATGATGGACTGAACAAGCCGAAGCGCAATTTGTTCCGGATTTGTTCACAGACCAGACACGTCCGCTTCACAGCTCTCCCCTATAATAGCATCGTCGGCAGGAAACGCCGAAGAAATACCCTCCTTCCCCTTTTATGACCGGCACATTCCCCAATGTGCCGGCCTATAAAATTCTCCTTCTAAAGCCAAGAGGGAGCTGCCCTGTATTCGGGCGGCTCCCTCGTTTATTTACCTGTCGGCAATGCGCAGGATCGCCTCGATCTCCGCACCATTCACGGGCCAGGCGCGGCCGGTGACGTCCGTGCCCGGATTGCGCTTGGTTTTGGCGGCCAGCGCAGGAATGTCCTCGCTGCGCGCGCCCAGCTCCTTCAGCGTAAGCGGCATGCCGATCTCCCGCAGGAAGCTCTCGTGGGCCTCGATGCCCCGCAGCGCCGTCTCCGCCGGATTTTCAAAGTTCATGGAAATGCCGTACACCCGGTTTGCAAACTGGGCGATGCGCATCACGTGCTCCGGCTTCGTCATCTGGAAGCGCAGCCACGCCGGGAACACCACGGCAAGGCCCGCGCCGTGGGCCACGTCGTAGAGCGCAGACAGCTCGTGCTCGATCTGATGGGAGCCGAAGTCGCCCACGCGACCCACGCCCAGCGTCTCGTTGTGGGCGATGGTGCCGCCCCACATCAACTGCGCCTGCGCGTCGTAATTCGTGGGATCCTTCACCGCGATGCGCGCAGCGCGGATCACCGCCTGCATGGCGGCCTCGCACAGCCGGTCGGTGAGGTCAACCTCCGTCTCGCAGGTGAAGTAGCGCTCCATGATGTGGGCCAGGATGTCCGTCGCGCCGCTGGCGATCTGGTACTTCGGCACAGTCATGGCCAGCTCCGGGTTCATGAACGCAATCCTCGGGCGGTTGAACTCCGTGCCCAGACCCCGCTTGATCTTCGTCTTCTCCTGCATGATGACGCTGCTGTTGCTGGATTCGCTGCCCGCCGCCGAGGTGGTCAGCACCACGCCGAAGGGCATGGTTTTCTGAACCGTCGCCTTGCCGCAGAAGAAATCCCAGAAGTCGCCGTCGTAACACGCGCCATGGGCGATTGCCTTGGTGGAATCGATGGCCGAGCCGCCGCCCACCGCCAGCAGAAAGTCGATCTTCTCCCGGCGCACCAGCTCGATGCCCTCGTACACCTTGTCGTCGCGGGGGTTGGGCATCGCGCCGCCCAGCCGGAATACCTCCATGCCATGCGCGCGCAGGTCAGCTTCCAGCCGGCCGATCAGACCGCTGCGCACCGCCGAGCCGCCGCCGTAGTGGATCAGCACCCGCGTCGCGCCCAGCGCCGACAGCTCCGCGCCCGCACGCTGCTCCGCACCGCGCCCGAACACGAAGCGCGTAGGCAGGCAATAGCAAAAGTCCTTCATATTTATCTCCTCCCGATTCTTGTTCATTGCAATGAAAGGCGCCGGCCTTCGCGGTCAGCGCCTTCGATTCGTCCTCTGCGCGCCGCCCTGGGCTGCGCCGTCTTCGATTCTGCGCTCCAAACCGGGCTCCGGACGCGGCTTTTTCGCCGGTCGGGGCAGGTTGGAGACGTTGAACACCTCGTCCTCATACTTGTCCGAGAACTTCTGCTTCGCGTTCACATTGAACAGATCGTCCTGAAACACGTCCCTGCTCTCCGACTGGGGTCGGCGGCCCAGCTGCATGGACTTCACATGAGAGCCGCGCGCGCCCGCGCCGGTTCTCTGGCCCTGCGCCGCACACCTGCGGGACGCTTCGCTGCGCACGACGAAGTCGCTGTCCTCCCAGTTGCGCCGGGGCTTCTCCGCCGGAGCCGGTCGCCTGCGCGGCGCGCTCCTGCGCTTCAGATCCTCCGGGGAGTCGATGTACTTTTCGTCGGCAAAGAAGTTCCTGTCGTTGATGATCACCCGCTTTTTGCGGAACCAGACCCAGTGCGGCCTCCAGCGGATCAGCCACACGAGCAGATCCAGCGCCACGCCCACAACCAGCAGCACGACCAGCAGCTTCAGCCAGTTGTCCGCCAGAAACTTCAGCGGTGAAAACCCGCCGGACAGGTTGAACAGGCGCAGCACCCAACTGGCCAGGCCCTTGAGCCAGCCCAGCATCGCGTTGACGATCGCATTGGCATATCCTGTCTGCGTCATGAAAGGGGTATCCTCCTATTGTTCAAGCGTACTATTCCGCCGTCGCCTCAGTCAGCGTGACGGTCAGCGCAGGCGTCTCCGGCTCGAAGCTCACGTCCGGATAGTTCTCCGTGGGGAAGCGCAGCTCGCAGGAGTAACTGCCCGCCGCAAGGCCCGTCAGATCCACTGTCACGGGGATGCCGTCCTGCTTGAGCGCCTCCACGGCGCTGCGCGGCCCGGTCACGTACACCTGGATGTCGGCGCTCTGCCACTCCAGCTGGAGATTTTCCGCCTTGCCCACAAAGCTCAGGGTGACGTTGTCCACCCACTCGCTCACGCTCTCCTCGCCGATGGTCACATTCACGTACACCTGCTCGGTGGAGACGTTCTTAAAGTCGCTCAGCAGCGAGATCCGCGCCTTCGCGGAGAAGCTCTGGCTCAGGCCCTCCACGGACACCGGCTCGATCAGCAGCTCTGAGATGCCCTCCAGCAGCTCCTGCTCCGCAGCCACAGTGATGCTCTCAGGCTGAATGACGATCTCCTTGACCTCGTAGCCCTCCGCCACGCGGCCGGTGACCACGTCGGCGATGTCGGTGGAGATGGGGATCTCCTTCGTGGGATAGACGTCCGTCACCACCGTGATGGAGGACGAGGAGCGGGTCAGCATGGACTGGGTGATCTCATTGCCCTCGTTGTCCAGCAGCACGTAGGGCTCCGCGCGCATGTAGGACTCGCCCACGCCCGACACGTCCGAATACACCCGGGCCTGGGAGATGCTGCGCACGACGGAGGCCGCGCCGCTGACGGTGATCACCGAGGGGTTGGTGCGGCTGACGCTGTACCAGCAGTCCGCGTCCTTCTCGCCGGTCAGCTCCACGCTCACCGGCACGGAGCGGGAGTCCAGCGTCTCGAAGGTCAGCGTGACGGACTCGGGCAGGATGCTGGTGACCTTGCCGTAGGTGCTTGTGGCCTTCAGCGGCACCTCCTGCGCGCCCGCGGTGCGCACGCTGGAGAGATCCAGCATGACCTGCACGTTGTCGGTGGAGGCCAGCGCATAGTCAGACTGGGCAACCTCCAGCTTCACGGTCACGTTGGTCAGGGCGCTGGTGGGATCGTCCAAAAGCGCCAGGCCGTAGGTGGCCAGCGTGGACTGGCTGGTCACGTAGCCGTTCAGGCCGGTCACGGTCTTGCTGCGCGTGATGGCGTGGTTGCTGGAGACGACGTAGTTCCACAGCAGAACCGCAAGCAGCAGCGAAAGAAGCTTCATCCAGAGCCTCCGGGTGAAGACCGTCCAGAAGCGCCTGAGCGCCGTGCGGCACCAGGCGGCGATCTGCTTCCAATCGGGTTTACGGAATTCAGGCTTCATCCTTCTGCTCCTTTCCGCTGGGCTGGAGGATCCAGCTCGACAGCGTGCGATCCGGGGTAAACAGCTCGTGCAGAAGTATGTTCAGCGACTTGGTGTCCAGATAGCGGGTCAGCTTACCCTCGCGGGCCATGGAGATGATGCCCGTCTCCTCGGAGACGATCAGCGACACAGCGTCGGTGGTCTCGGTGATGCCGATGGCGGCGCGGTGGCGGGTTCCCAACTCGCGGGAGATGGAATAGTCGTCGGAGAGCTGCAAAATGCAGGCCGCCGCAGTGATGCGCTCGTCGCGGATGATCATCGCACCGTCGTGCAGGGGCGTGTTGGGTTCAAAGATGTTCTCGATCAGCTGCGAGGAGATCTCCGCGTCCACCACCGTGCCGGATTCGATCACGTCGCCCAGCTTGGTGGAGCGCTCGATGACGATCAGCGCGCCGATCTTCTTGCGGGACATGTCGTTCAGGGCCTTGATGATTTCGGAGACGTGCTGCTCCATCTGGGTGTTGCGCTGCCGCTTCTGCGAGCCGAACAATTGTCGCGCCAGCTTCGATCGTCCCAGCTGCTCAAGCACGCGCCGCAGCTCCGGCTGGAACACGATCACCACCACGACCACGCCGACGCTGATGATCTGCTGCAGGACCCAGCTCACGGCGTTCATCTCCAGCGCATCCGAGATCAGCGCCATCGCCAGAATGAACACGATGCCCTTGAACAGGGAGCTCGCCCGGGTGTAGCTGACCAGCTTCAGCAGATTGTAGATCAGCACCGTCAGCAGGGCGATGTCCAGGATGTTCCGCCAGTCCGGGTGGACAAACAGATTGGTAAACAGGTTCCCCAAATGGTTCAGTATCGCCTGTATCTGCAACAAATCGTCCACCTCCAGAAATCGGAATCATGCCGTAATGCCTCTTCCCCCTCTTATTATAATACAAATCCCGGGAAACGCCAAATCATTTTCTGTGAATTCTGAAAAAAACGCAGGCTTGTCAAATTCGCGTCCAATTATCGTCCCGGCTTCGCCACGGCGCGCCGCCCATTTCCCGCGCCCTGCTGCAATTCGTCAAAAGACGAACATTTTTTTTGTGGATTCAAACAATACCCAAATCGTTGATTTTTTGTTATAATGTTCCCAATGGAGAAAGTTTTTAGGAGGCGGGTTCATGGCAAGTTTATCATTGCGACACATCTATAAGATCTATCCAGGCGACGTGACGGCGGTCAGCGACTTCAACCTGGAGATCGAGGACAAGGAGTTCATCGTTTTGG
>JAUNNK010000015.1 GCA_030537335.1 Clostridia bacterium
AATGCGGACGGAGGAATCGGATGGGTACTTCAAACAAACTGAAGGGACGCAAGCTCACCTCCAAAATGTGCGTGAAATGCGGAAAGGTGCTTCCATAGGACCGGTTCTATGCGAATCGGGACTGGGCGGCGCAGTCCTATCACGACGCATGGTGCAAGGAGTGCGCCGGGAAGTGCAGCGTCAGCAAGGAGGGTGCGCGGGAATTCTGCTGGTACAACAACCGGCGCTGGTCCGACGCATACTGGGACATGGCGGTGAAAAAGGCGTCCTACGCTCTGGCCAACGATGCAGAGTATCTCGCGGCCAGGGACGAAGCAAAGCGGGAGGAGCTGGCGAACCGCAGCGCAGGACGGTATTTCTTCAGCATCATGAACCTCGGCAACGTGTATCAGTACTCGGCCAATATCGACACCGAAGGGAGCTACCGGGAATTCAACCCGGAATCCACCGCGGGCACGGTCACAAGGGATGACAGCGGCGCGTTCCTCGACGACGGCGAGCTGATCTTCAGCCGCAAATGGAATGGCATGTACACGCAGCGGGAGATTGATTATCTGGACGACTATTACGCGCGGCTGGAGGAAGGCTTTGTGCTTGACAATCAGAACATCCAAGACTACGCCCGCAAAGCGGCCAAGGCTTCGCTGGACGCGGATATCAAGTACAGCAGAATGCGCCACGGGCAGGCCAGCGTCGCCGAATGGGAAAAGGCGCAGGCGATCTTCGACAATCTTTCCAAGTCGGCCAACTTTGCCGCCTGCAAGCGCAAGCCCGGCGATATGGCGGGACTGGGCTCTCTGGGCGCAATCGTGGCCAAGATCGAGATGAGCGGCGAGCTGGACACGCCCATGGTGGAGTTCCCGCCGGATGACGTGGATAAAATCATTGCCGATTTCCGGCATACGGTCGCTGCGGTCGGTTTGGAGCAGGTGGTCGTATGATGCTGACGCAGATCCGTGACGTCCGGAACCTGAAGCTGTGGGCCAGGCAGATTCAGTTCTGGCGGACGCACCTGGATGTGTTCATCGAGGAATACTTTCACATCCGGCTCAAGGACACGCAGCGCGTCGTCGCCCGACAGTTCGGCAATGCGGACACCCTCATGGTGGTCAAGAGCCGCGGCTACGGAAAGACGTGGCTGACGGCATTGTGCTGCATCGCCATCGGCGTGCTGTATCCCGGCAGTCTGATCGCCGTCGTCTCCGGCACCGCCGAGCAGGCGACGCTGATCGTCAAGAAGATTCAGGACTACTTCATCCGGAATCCGGAGATCATGCGCGAGATTCAGTGCGACGGTCACCGGCCGGTGCAGCTCTCCCGCAACAAGGGCATCTGCACGCTCAAGAACGGCTCCAAGATTGAGAGCTATTCCGTCGGCACCATGCGCGGCAACCGTGCCAAGATCATGGTGATCGACGAGTCCCCCGAGGTCAAGGCGGACGATCTGGATGCGGTCATCGGTCCCGTGCGCAACACCAAGCGCGACATCTGCCACCAGCGTGGAATCAGGGATTACGCCAGCAAGACGATCTCGATCACATCCGCCTGCCTCAAGAGCAATTACTTCTACGCCATGTTCATGGGCACGCTGAAGGAATTCTCCTGGGGCAGTACGTCCAATTTCGCCTGCGCGCTGGACTACCGGAGCGCTGCCCGCGTGGGCATCACCGATATGGAGTTTTTCCTGAAGGAGCAGCGCAAGATGCCTGAAGCGAAGTTCGCCATGGAATATGGCAGCATCTTCGTCGGCGCAGAGTCCGGGAGCATGTTTCCATACGACCTGACCGAAAGCTGCAGGACGCTCAGGCAGGTGGAGACTGCGCAGCCGACAAGCTGCACTTCCAACTACGTGATGGGCGTCGACCTCGCCACCTCCAGTGAGCGCAAGGCGGACAACGCGGTCATCACGGTCATCAAGCTGGTTGAGATGGAAAACGGCTGCTACCTGAAAAAGATGGTCTATATGCGCTCCTACCACGGCAAGCGTCTGGATGCGCTGGCAGAGGAGGTTCGACGAACATATGCGAGGTTTCCCCGGATCATCAAGATCGTATTCGACCATCGCGGCCTGGGCGACGCGCTTCCGGAATTTCTCGCCCAACCGTGGACGGATGACAACGGCAAGGAGTATCCGCCGTGGACGCTGGACGATGCCAGGTCGCTCATCCACAATGCAGTGCCGATCCTGAGGAGCGTCAAGGCGAATCCGCAGATCAATCAGCAGCTGGTCTCCTGTCTGCGCGTGGCGTAGGAACAGCACTCCATTGAGCTGCCGGTAAATTCGCGCTATGCGGAGGCTGTGCCGGAAGACGATGCCGAAGAGGATGCGCCCAGGCAGCGAAAGCTGACGCTTCCGGAGAAAGCCGTCTTTCTGGAGGGCGACGCGCTGCAGATTGAGATGGGCAATATCGTCATGCGAACCGGCGCGGGCGGCGCCGTACTGTACGACGTGGCGCGCACCAACCAGCACAAGGACCGCTATTCGGCGCTCTCCATGGCGGTGAGGTACGTCGCTGAGCTGGAGGAAATTCGCAAACGGCGGATGCAGCGGCCTTCGGACGCCTGCATTGGCGTGGTGAGCAAATTCTAATGGGAGGAATCGGAATGGGATGGTTCAACAGGTAGCGTGGTTCGACCCAGCCACGGGATGAGCCCCGGTCGGAGCGGACAGTCGACATTGCCGTTGGCGCAAAGGATGACGGCAAAGGGACGATGACCTACAACGATAAGAGCATCACCTACACCGGCGATCTGGCCAGCTACGACTACGACAGCATTCTGCGGGACAAGCAGCGAAATATCAACAGTCTGTTTGAACTGAGCGATTATTATGTGGACGCCGACCCCATCTACCGGGGCATCATCAAGGGCGTGTACGTTCCCTTCAGCATTGCGGACGATTGGAGATAGATCGGCGCCAACGAGCAGACCAAGCAGAAGTATGAGGAATATTACGAACGCATCGGCCTGGCGGATCGTGCGCGCAGCATCTATTACCAGTATTACAAATACGGGAACGTATATGTGTATCTGCTGGAGGATGAAAGGATCATCACGCTGCCGGTTCACCTGGTTCGCATTGCAAACGTCATGATCGGCAACGAGCCTGTGCTGGAATTCAACTGCAAGTCCGTGCGCGATGATATGAAGCAGCAGGGCGTCAAGGCGCAGAAGGATTTCCTGGAGGATGAGGATCTGGAGGTGCGGCTGGAGGGCTTTCCGCCCGAGGTGGCGGAAGCGCTGAAGAAGGGCGTGGACTGGGTTCAGCTCAACCCGGAGAACACCTTCGTGATGCAGGACTTCAAGGAGGACTGGACGCGATATGCAGTGCCCATGGTCGCCACCTGCCTGAGCGCGTTTCGCAGGAAGGCGCTCATTGCGCAGTACGAATCGGCATAGCTGAATCTCGGCGCGCACAGCTTCGTGCATGTTACCTACGGCGATTCCAAAAGCGACGTCATGCCGGACATCACGCAGCTGAACGCGGTCAACGCGCTGTTTCGCCGCGCCATGACGGGCTCGGCCCTTGCGACGACCAACCACCTGTGCAAGGCGGAGGTCATCCAGCCCGACCTCAATGAGATGTTTTCGGATGACAAATACAGGGACGTCAACGCGGAGATCCTGTCCGCAGGCGGCATTTCGGGCATCATCGTCTCCGGCCGCGCCGAGGATGGCAGCAACTTTGCCTCTGCCCAGGTGTCCATGCAGACGGCGGCGATCCGCATTAAGCAGGCGCGCGATAACTTCTGCGAGCTGATAGACAAGATCAATCTGCGGCTCAACGGTCACGGTCGAAGCGGCGTTACCCACAGCCGGCCTGAAAATGTGCCGCGCTTCACCTATCCGCCTGTGGATCTGGCCAACAGCCAGAAGTTCCAGGAGGCATGCCTGAAGCTGTGGGAAGCCGGCGTCGTCTCCACCAAAACGATGCTGCAGACCCACGGTTACGACATGGATCAGGAGGTCGAGCGCATGAAGCACGATCCACCCAGGGAAAAGGCTGCGGCTGACGTTCAGTCCTCCGAAGGCGCCGGCAGCGGCAAGGTCGGACGGCCGGAGATGGATGCTTCGGAGCGGACTTCGGATCCCCTGAAGGCCGCAACCGGCAAGCAGCCAAAGCCATCCAATCCCGAGGGAAGTCTGTAATGGAGGTATGAGATGCAGAAAGTGATCTTCGAAGCGCTGCATGTTGAGCTGGCGGAGGCGCGGCAGAACGACATTTACATGACGGTGCTCATGCGGATGTTCTCGACGCGGCCAAATCGCAACGGTTTTGCAGTGAGCGCGGCGTTCATCGACAATATCGTCGCCAACGCCGCGAAATACACCTGTCTGCCCTAGTGCGCCGACGCCAACCGGCTGCGGCGCGGCGACACGCAGGGTTAGACCCACATGCTGGACGCGCAGTCCGGCAGATTTGAAAGCGAGCAGATCGGCTCGTTTTTTGCTTTCTACCGCGCAGTGGATGCGGAAGGCGTCGTCAGCCTGATCGGCGAGGCGCGCATTCCCAAGCGGCAGCCCGAGCTGTGCGAAACGCTCTGCCGCATGTATCATGCAGGGACGCTGAACTTCTCCTTTGAGATTTCGGTCGCGCTGCTGACGGAGCAGGACGGCGTACAGGTGATCGACGCAGCGGAGGGCAACGAGCTGATTGGCATGGCGGTGGTGACACACCCCGCCTGTCCGGAGGCCACTGCGCTCAGGCTGGTGGCCGAAGAACAAAACGATAGCGGAAGGGATGAAACGGATATGGACGAAAAGGATAAGCGCATTGCCGAGCTGGAGGGCAAGCTTCAGCAGGCGGAACAGAAGTCGGAGTGCGACGAGGAGCTGCGCAAGAAGGACGAGGCGCTGGAGGAGGCTGAAAAGAGGCGCAGCCGCTGCGAAGCGGAGCATGCCGAGTGCCTGGCGCAGCTTGCGGAAAGGGACGAGCGCATTGCCGGCCTTGAGACGCAGGTTGCCGAGCTGACGCCCTTCAAGGCGGAAGCGGAACAGCTCCGGGCAGAAAAGGCCGCTGCAGAGCTGGTCGCCAGACAGCAGGAGCTGACGCACTTTGCCGAGACCCAGGGTCTGGACCTCAAGGCGGACGTCATTGCAGAAGCCATCCGGAAGGCGGATTATGCCACGCTGGTTGCTGAGGTTGTCAAGGCGGAAAGGCCCGCTGTAAGGCCGGTGGTCGCATCCTACGCCATGGGCAGCGGCATCGCTGCCAGGGGCGAGTACGATGACCTGCTGGGCAAGGCCTGAGAAGGAGGATTGAGAAAATGGCTGGATATGTGACCAAGCTGATGGGCCACGTTTACGATGGCGCCAACACCGCCGCCGAGCCGCTGATCAACGGCGTGTTCGCGGAAATCACCCCGGACGGCGTGAAAAAGACCGCAGCTGCGAAGGACACCGTTCTGCGCGTGGAGGAAAAGACCGAGCTGTGGGGCAATCCCGCCCTGCGCTAGAATGTGACCGGCGTGGGTACGGATGAGGTCTACTTCGTGGAGAACGAATGGGAAGTCGACGAAAACGCCGAATGGAACGAGGCGGACTACACGCTGCCCTCCGGAAAGTACGTGCGTATGAAGCGCCTGCTGCCCGGCGAGCAGGTGATCATGACGGTGGCCTCCGATCTGTTCGCCGCGCTGAACGTCGGCGACGCCGTACAGCCCGTTGCGGACGGCACGGTAGCCAAGTACACGAAGCCGTCCGGAACCTGATGGGAGGAATGAGAGATGAATCCGATTGAAATCAGAAATGACAGCCGCCTGGTGAAGCTGATCACTGCCCAGGCGCGCGGTGAAAGGGTGGACTCCGACCAGGCGGAAAAGGCTGCAAAGCTGATTGCGGAGTAGGCCTCCGATCCCACTCCGCACAACAAGTACGTGATCGGTCAGCTGGTGGGCTTTACCGTCAATGAAATGACCCGTCCCCAGACCGACTGGCTGAACCATGTCGCCGACGTCAAGCGCGTCAATTACGGAGAGAAGGCAGCCTTCAAGGTGAAGATGGACGGAATTCAGGCGTTCATTCAGGCGAAGGGCTCCACTCCGGCGCGCAGCAAGGTTGCGCACAAGCAGGTGACGCTGGATACCATCGCCGTATCCGCCCGCCCCGTGATCAACCTGTACGAGCTGCGCACCGGCCGCGTCCAGATGGCCGACCTGATCCGCGACGCCGCCAATGAGATGACGCTCAAGCAGATCGAGTACATCCAGAGCGTGCTGCACGGCGCCGTCACGGACTGGTCCGCACCCTTTTACGGAACCGGCGCAGGCATCGTCAAGACGGTGCTGAATCCGATGATCCAGCACTGGATGCGCACCGGAGCGGTCTCCCTGCTGGGCGACATCGCCATCATCTCCAAGCTGGCGGAGCAGACCGGCTTCACGGCGGCGACGGCCACCCAGCAGTATTCGCCTGCGGTGATAGACGAGGTCATGCGCACCGGCCTCATCGGCACCTATTACGGCGCCAAGGTTGTCAGCCTGGTCAACCCCTATCTGGGCGACAACGTGACCCCGGTGATCGATACGAACCGCCTGTACGTCCTGCCCTCCGGAGCATCCGCGGATATGCGTCCGCTGAAGGTGCTCTACGAAGGCGACGTGCAGTCCACGGAGGCCACCAATATCGATGATCTGGCCTATGAGGTTCGACTGGATCAGTGGTTCGGCGCGGCCATCGTCAGCGGCAAGACCCCGACCCGGAGCGTCTACACCGACTCCACCCCCTGAGCCGGCCCGTGACAGAGCGGCGGAGAGCTTGAAAAGCTCTCCGCCCGGGAGGTGAGAATTTGGAAAAGTTCAAGGTATACAATCCGCGAAAGTTTGCGATTGGGATGATCCTGCAAAATGGTTTGGAGTGTACTATTCAGCCGCACTCCTTTGCACTGCTTTCACAGGACGATATCGAGTATCTGGCGAGCATTGCACCGGCGCTCTTCGAGGGCGAAAAGCTGCTGCGGCTCGAGGACCGCGCGTTGTCCGCACAGCTGGGCTTTATCGACAGCGATACGCAGCCGGCTCTGGACACCGCGGAAATCCGCCGATGCCTGTCTCAGCGGGTTCCTCAGGTCAAGGCGTGGCTGGACGGCATTCAGGAGCCCTTCCTTCTGGACGCAGTCTGCGACGTGGCAGCGGAGATGGATCTGCCGGCCAGCAAGCTGCAGCTTCTGCAGGAGCGCATGCCGGATCGTGAATTTCTGACCAGGGATTGAGGTGAACTGCCATGACGGACATGGAGAAGCTGGCGCAGGAGCTGAAGCAGCGCACCGAGTGGCAGGATACGCCTGTTGAGCTGGTCGCGGAGGACTATCTGGAGATCGTCCGTCAGGCAGTGCGGCACCTGTACGTCATGACCGGGCGCTATACCCAGTACAGCGAAGATGGATCCATCGCATAGAGCGCGGACGAGTATGAATACGTGCTTACCACGGCGGAGATCGGCTTCTACCGGCGCGTGCAGAGCGACGTCAACCGCATCGTCGGCTATTCCACCGACGCCATGACGATCACCAATGCCGACAAGCCCTACGCAAACCTCAGCCAGACCGTCGCAGAGCTGCTGAGCAGGCAGCGCGTTCTCTACTACAAGATGACGCGATTTACGCTGCTATGAGGAGGAATGCCTTTGAAGTATTATATTCCGCCCACCTAGCAGCAGGATTTCCGGGACTGGCTGGCGACCGACGTTCCCCACGCAAACTACGATTTCGAGCTGATCCGGGACTGGTACGCCCGCGAGGACGAAGGATATGAACCTGTTCATCTCCGCGCCCTCTACTATCCCATCAACTGGAAATCCAAGATCGGCAATTCGGACGCAAACTCCAATTTCAAGACCAGCTATGACGTTCGCATCCGCAAGGGCGACATCGTCATCCGCATGGACAATCGGCAGATCTACATGCTCAACTGGCAGGTGCAGCATCTGCCCAACAACCAGACCACGCAGGCCATTGACTGCAACGCCATGCTGACCTTCGAGCGTCATAGGGATGAGCAGGTGGACGATCGGGGGTTTCTGATCCGTGAGGCTTTCGACGAGGTCATCGCCCCTTCGATTCCCTGCGTCTATTCCGAGTACACGGGGCGTCCCGATTACGCGGTTGGCTACAACACGCCGGGCATCACGGCAGATCATCTGCTGACTGTGCAGGTGCAGTGGAACGCAAGGACCCGCAATCTGCGCACCGGCGACAAATTCAGCCTGCTCCACTCCCGCTACCGCATCGTCAGTCTCGTTGGCACGGAGCTGGATCTGAAACAGGAGCGCGGCATTCTGAACCTGATGGCGAGGAAGGCTGCCGGGGAGGAGGCGCCATGAACGGACGGTGCAATCTGATTATGCTGGACGAAGCCGCGCTGATGTCCATTCTGAGGAACGAGGCGAAGGAGTCCCTGGAGCTGGAGGGGCAGCGACTGCTCAGCCATATGCGCCGGGAGGTTGATCGGACCACCTGCGGAGGTGCGCCGGGCAAACCGGCATGGCGGCAGGAGATCGCACAGAATCTTGAGCATACGGCGACCGCCGTCACAGACGATTCCGTCTCCATGGACTTCGGATACTCACCGTCCGGAAAAGCGGACGAAGTGCGCGCGATGGTCGTGGAGGCGGGCTCCGGCAGTGCGGTGGGCGGCGATGCCATTCACGCGGGCCCTGCGGGGCGCAGCGTCTGGGATGGCGATCTGTCCGAGCGGCATCCATCCAGAGCCAGGAGCGAATACGCATAGCCCGAAGCGTTCAACCAGACCGGAAATGCCTTCGTTGAAAATGCGGTGCGCATGATGCGCGCGGAGTTCGGCGACATGACCGAGCTCGTATTCGCCACCACACCCGACAGCGCCTACTATGGAAATGTGACGGTGAAGAGCTCATGAAGAAGCAGCGCACCTGGCACGATAATATGAACAACGTCATTCGCGACGTGCTGTTCCCGGACGCGGAGCTGAAGGGACTGATGTGCATTCCCGACGGCCAGCGGAACAACCTCCGCGAGTTTATCGGGCGATACTTCATTGAGGACGCGCTGCCGGACGAGCCGGTAACGGATGAAAAGGTGCGCGTCATCTGGTACGAAACGGAGGGCGCGGCGCTGGGAACGGTCCATGTGCTGCGGAAGTACCTCGCTTTTGACGTGTACGTCCATAACGACTGCCTCTACAACGTTTCCAGCGACCGGCTCAAGCGGCGGGACAAGCAAATCGGCCAGCGGCTCAAGGAGCTGCTGACCGGAAAAAGTCACGTATGCGGCTTGCGGTTTCAGTACGTAGACGAGTACCATCTCGGTGCAAAGACCATCGGTTATCGAAGGTACCACATCGTGTTTTCCTATGTCACGACGTGGTAAGGTCCTACTCTTCCAGCCCTGCAAAGAAGGCATTGTAGTCCACGCCGAAAAGCTGTTTGAGCGCAACCAGCTCGGTAACGCGAATGTTGTAATCCCCACCTTCGATCTGTGAGTAGATGCTGCGCGATATGTCACATCCCGCCAGCTGGAGCTTGGCAACCACCTGCTCCTGCGTCATGTGCGCCTGGATGCGCAATTCCCGGATTTTCCGGCCAATATTTGCGTCTTGCCGGATTTTCTGCACCGCGCATCCCTCCCATCAAAGTTTTGCAATGAAAGCATTGCAATATACCTTGATTTTAGGCGATCCAACGGTTAGAATTGCAATATATACATTGCAAACCAAAATTCTATCCGATTCGAGGTGGGAAATCCATGAAATCGTGTGCTTTTACCGGATACAGACCTGAAAAGCTGCCCTTTGGCAGCAACGAAAGCGATCCAAGGTGTGAACGGATTAAGCAGCAGCTGTTCTGCAACATCCTGAGATTGACCCGCGAAGATGTGAATGTCTTCATTTCCGGGATGTCAAGGGGCGTAGACATCTGGGCAGCAGAAATCGTACTGGACCTCAGGGAGACGCTTCCGAACAGGAACCTTCAGCTCTGGGCAGCCGTGCCCTATGACAGGCAGGCGCTCAGCTGGAGCATATCGGAACAGGCGCGCTACAGGCGGATTCTGGAGCGAGCGGACAGAGTAGAGCGCCTCAGTCAGGATTATTACAACGGCTGCCTCCAGAAGTGCAACCGCTGGATGGTGGATCATGCGACCCACCTGATCGCCGTCTATGACGGTCAGCCGGGCGGAACGAAATCCACGCTGGACTATGCCCGCAGGAAGGGGCTGGAGATTACCATTATCGAACCATGAGGAGGATGATCCACAATGGCACAGTACATTGAACAGATTGCCGGCTACATCGCCGACAATCCCAACATCGACTTTGAGCGCTGCGACGGCAAGGTGTTTTCCTACTACGAGGTGAATACCGCCAATATGAGCGCAACCAACAACACCTAGCCCATCAACGGCGGCCAGGGCAACTATCCGCTGGCATTCATCGAGACGGACAAGGCGTAGGAATTCACCTTTGCCAGCTCCCAGTTCACACTGGACATGTTCGCCATGGCCAACGCCGTCTCCATGAAGCAGGGCGACATGGCGACGCTGGAGAGCCGGCTGTACGAGGTGAAGGCCGGGCACAAAATCACGCTGCCCTTCGAGGTGCAGGAGAAGTCCGTCCGCATCAACGGCTATACCGAAGCGGCTGAAGCTGCGGCCGGCAAATTTGCCGTAAAGATCGCCACGGACACCTCTCCCTCCACCGAAATCACCTTCTTTGAGGGCGATGTGGAGGCCGGCGATACGCTGCGCGTGGCCTATCGCCGCCGCGTGAACGGCGCCTCTGTCGCGACGGTGAAGACCAACTCCACCACCGCCAAGGGTGCGCTGTACGCCCACTGGCCGGTGTATTCCAGCGGCACGGACTGCACGGAGAGCGCCGTCAAGGGCTATCTGCACCTGTTCGTGCCCCGCGTCCGCGTGACCGCGCTGCCGGGCTTTGACAACAGCTACAAGTCTGCATCCACCAACGCCGTGACCTTCTCGGCCATTGACCCGAAGCGCGCGGACAACAAGATGTACGATCTGTACTACGAGCCGCTGGACGCCAACGGCGAGATCATCACGGAATCCACCGGCGATGTGAACTGGAACTGACCCATTGAGGGCGCGGCGTTGAACCGCGCCCTTCTTCCATAAACAAGGAAAGGATGCGTGAACATGGCCAAGTATACGAATCTTCAGTAGGCCGCCTTTGCGGAGAGGGCGCTGGCCGAGGGCTGGAAATACTGGTACGGAACCTGCGGCTACAAGGCAACGGAATCGCTGTACGCCAGCAAAAAGAAGCAGTATCCGACCCACTACGGCTCTTCCCGCACGGCGACGTACAAAAAGCACATCGCAGAAAACCGAACGGTTGCCGATTGCGTCGGCTAGATCAAGGCGTTCTTCTGGACGAGCAACGGGACAACTGCGAGCAAATATGGCACGAACAGCTGCCCGGATCGCTCCGCCAACGGCATGTATCAGATGTGCAAAAAGACCGGTCCCATCGCCTCCATCCCGTCCACGCCCGGCCTTGTGGTCTGGAACAGCGGCCACATCGGCATTTCGCTGGACGGCGTCTGGGCGATCGAGGCCAGAGGCTTCAACTATGGTATCGTCAAAACAAGGATCCGGGACCGCTCCTGGACCCGTTGGGGCGAGCTGCCCGCGTCCATGCTGGACTATGTGACCGCAGGCAGTCAGGTCCCTGAGACGCCTGTGACTCCGGCGGACAAGGGCTGTCCCTACGCCGAGCCTTCCACGAATCTGAAAAAGGGCGCGAAGGGCGACGGCGTGCGCTGGGTACAGTGGATGCTTACGGAGTGCGGCTACAGCGTCGGAAGGTACGGCGTCGACGGCGACTTTGGCAATGATACCCGCACGGCAGTGCGGACATTCCAGAAGGACAGCAGGCTGTCCGTGGATGCGATCGTCGGTCCGCTGACCCGTGCGGCGCTCAAGGCTGCGTATGAGAAGAAGGAGGCTGCAAGATGAACATGATCGATCTGACCCCGGTTCTGGAGGCATAGCTTGCGCTGCTGGCTGCGGTTATCACTGTGAAGGTGATCCCCTGGCTGAAAAGCAAAACGACCAGGGAGCAGCAGGAATATCTGCTGGCAACCGTCCGCGTGCTGGTATACGCGGCGGAACAGCTGTACGGCTCCGGCAAGGGCGAGGCCAAGCTGCAGTATGTGCAGGACGAACTGGAGGCGCGCGGCCTGTCGGTGGACATGCCCGCCATCGAAGCCGCTGTGCGCGAGATGAACCTGTTGGGCAGCTGGGAGGTCGCGATTGAGCAGGAGGTCGAAACCGATGACGGCGAGGACTAAGCCGCTGCCTGCTGCGGAACAGCCTGAGAAAGGGCTGCCCCAGGTGGGCAGTCCTGAAAACACGGTCGTCATCGGCGACCAGCTGATCGAGATTCGCCCAACGAAGCTGCGGTATCAGCGCAACCGCACAGCGGCGTTCTACAAGATCCTGGAGATGTATCCCGTAGCGGATGTGCTTGCCATGGAATCCGGTGCGTTTGGAGACGACCGCGACGGGGACAAGGCGCTCATGGACTGGCTCATCGCCGTGTTCGACGATGCGGCGCTGGTGACGGAGCACTACGATGAGATGGATACGGATACCATCGAGCAGCTGCTCGCCATTTTCCGGCGCGTCAACCGCATCGACGAAAAGGAGCAGAAGCTAAAAAACCTGCAGACGGCGCGAAAGGGGTGACACTCGATCGCGCCGTCGCAATGCTCGCCGCGCATCTGGGCGTGGTGGACGAGGAATGCATCAACAACATGGCCTATGTATTTTTCGACGACGTGCTCCGGGAGCTGGGCTACAGGCTCAACTATGAAGCCATCGTCAACTATGCGGGCAACAGCTTCTGCGAAAAAAGCTGGGACATGATTCAGCGGAGCAATCCCTTCAATGTCGCCGACCCGAACGACCGCGCGCAGGCCATGGGTTCGCTTGCGAATTTCTTTGAACGAAGCAAAATCACAATCATGGGAGGAAACGGACATGAACGTCAAACAGGAACGGTATGAGTACACCCACGCGCTGGAGATGGACGGACAGGTCTTTCACGTCCGGGAGATGCTGCCCTGTCAGGAAAAGGAGCAGCTGGCATAGGATCTGGTGAGCGCCACCATGGTGTTCGATGAGGCGGCAGGCGTCGCTTATGAGAGCTACAACGCGGAGCAGATCCGCGCATTTTTGATTCTGGTTCACTATACCGACCTGGATCTTGCGGAGTACGATACGCCCGAAGGCCGCTACGCCGCGCAGGACGCCGTCGCCTCCCACGGCCTGTGGCAAAAGATTCTGGACATTGTGGAGCAGGATGTGGGCGACGTGGACGCCATCGCCGCACGGCTGAGGGACTCTGCAAAGTGCTGCTTTGAACGGCAGCATTCGCTGGAATACCGTCTGGCGAAGGTATTTGAATCCCTGCTGGGCACAGAGGATCTGATGGAGACGATCGCCAAGGCGGAGGATTTGAATTCGAAGCTGATCGACATGCTGGGCGCGGTGCGGAAGCAGCCTGCCCCCATGGCGGGCGGCGGACTTCAGTTTGCCAAAAAGGACTGATATTCCGCGTGGTTGACGGTGGCCTGAATTTGCTGTATACTGGAACGGCACGCGAACGGAGGTGATCAGATGGAATTTGAAGAGGCGCTGATGCGGCTGACGGAGGGAATCGTCCGGCGGGTGTGCGACGTCTATCATCTGACGGACGCCGACGCGGAGCGGCTGCTGAAGCGCAGCAATTTTTATCAGGTACTGTCCGATCCAAAGCGCGGATTCTGGAGGAAGGATGCAGAAACCTGCTTCCGGCTGCTCCAGAACGAGGTCGAGTACGGTTCCTGGGACAGAAATGAAAGCGGCGGGATTGCTGAATAAGGCAATCCCGCTTTTACTTTGATGACAGGGTGGTGAGCACATGGCACAGAGCCAGAACAAGCTGGTCGGCACATAGTATCTGGATTTGTCCCGGCTGAGAAAAGACGTCAGCGAAACGAACGATCTGCTGAAATCCATCGGTGCGGGCGTCAATCTGAACATGAGCGACGTGGTAGAAAAGCAGGTTCGGGAGATGCTGACCCGCTTCAAAAGCGAGATTCAGAAGATGGCCAGCCAGAGCGTGAAGTCCGGACAGCAGGCCGCGGACGGTCTGAAGCCTGCGGTCTCCCAGATTCAGACGCTGCTCACCACCACCCAGCGGCTTGCGGCGGACGGCACGCTGACGGAGACCCGGAAGGGCTACGACGCGCTGGGCCGCAGCATCACCGAGGTTTACAAGAACGGTCAGTAGCTGAACAAGACCCTGAAGGCCGACTCCGCGTTGACTGCGGAGATCCAGAATGCCAACCGCCTCTACCGGGAGCAGAGCGACGCCCTGAAGCAGATCTATCGGCTGAAGACCCAGCGTCTGAAGGTGCAGGACGATACGCCGTATGCGCAGAGTCTGGACGGTCAGATCGCCAATCTTCAGACGCTCATTGACGGCAACCGGAAGCTGATTGCGCAGATGGATCAGCAGGCGGTCGCCCGATCCCGGCTGGTGGAGCTGGCCCGCGAAGAAGCGCAGCTCTCCTCCCGGTATGGAAACGCGCAGCAGTCCAGAGCGCAGTCGGCGGGCAGGGCCGAGCTTCATCAGCTGCAGCAGGCATACAGGCAGCTGACCACAGCCTACCGCCAGTACAACATCGCCGTTAAAAACGGCAATGAGACCGGAAAGGAATACTGGAGCCAGAGCGCTACGCAGGCTATGGAGGAGATCCAACAGATCGAGCAAAAGCTGGTCTCTCTCAACATTGAGGAGAGTGTCCGCAAGCAGATCCTCGATCTCATTCAGCAGGCGAAGAACGCGGAAGCCGCGCACCAGGCACAGCTGGAGGGCACAGGAAATCAGCTGTCCCGGCTGGACCAGTCGCTGGACCGCATGGGCAGCCGCCTTCTCCAGATGGCGTCCACCATGCTCGTGCTGCGCGGCTAGACCTCCCTCTGGCGCAGTGCGACGGACTATGCGCAGCAGTACTACGACAAGCTGAACGAGATCCGCATCGTCACGGGGAAATCCGAAAGCGAGGTCAACCGCCTGGGCCAGAGCTATCGCACACTGGCGAAAACCATGAAAGTCTCCGCAACGGAGATCGCTACCGCCGCCGTAGAATTCTGGCGGCAGGGCCTCGACGAAAGCGAGGTCAATGCGCGGCTTACGGCCTCCATTCAGTATGCGAAGATCTCCGCCATGGAGTTTGACGAAGCTGCCGAGCTGATCACCGCGGCCACGAACACCATGGAGATCAGCGCGCAGCGCGCGGCGGATGTATTCGCATATCTGGGCGACGCCAGCGCCTCCGGTCCCGACGAGATCGGCATTGCCATGCAGAAGGCCTCCGCCTCCGCTGTGGAGTTCGGCCTGACCTTTGAGTGGCTGGGCGCGTACATCGCCACCATCTCCGAACAGACCCGGCAGGCTCCTGAGGTCATCGGCACTGCCATCAACTCCATCATGGCGCGCCTGCACTCCATCAAGGCCAAGGGCTACACCGAGGAGGACGAGACCAAGATCAACGACGTCGCCCAAGCGCTGGGGACGATCGACGTGGCGCTGCTGGACAACGAGGGCAACTGGCGCGCAATGTCCGACATCTTCTCGGATATTGCGGCGCAGTGGGATACGCTGGACAGCAAGACCAAGAGCTACATCGCCACCACCATGGCCGGCACCCGCCAGCAGAACTACTTCCTCGCCCTGATGAACGATATGTCCAAGGGCGTCGAGGGCGGCAGCCGCGCCTTTGAGCTCTACGCAGGCGCATTGAACGCGGCGGGGACTGCGGCACAGAAGTACGCGGTCTGGCAGGACTCGGTGACCGCTGCGCAGAACCGGCTGACCGCCGCCGCGGAATCCTTCTATGCGCTGCTGGATGCGGAGTGGATGAAGGACTTTTACAACGGCATGGCGGGCCTGGTGGAGGTCATCACTGCCGGCACGGACGCGCTGGGCGGCTGGAACCTGATGATTCCCGTCGTCGCTGCAGGCGTCGCAGGGCTGGTCGCCGTGGTCATCAAGGCGGCCGCAGCCATCAGGACGATGACGGCTGCGCTTTCCGCCGGATCGGGCATTGCCGCTGCCATGAGCGGAGGTTCCATCGGAGCGATCATCGCCGCCGTCGGCATGCTTACCGCGGTGGTCACCATGATCGCAGGCGTATCCGCCAGAGCCGACGAGATCCGGAAGGTGGACTATGCAGGCACCATCCAATCGGTCTCCGGCTACCGGGACGCCGCAGAGGCGCTGGTCAGCGAGCTGGAGACGCTCGCGGAACGAACAGAGCTGTCCGCTGACGAGCAGTCCCGCGCGGATGAGATCATGCGCACACTGTCCGGAACCTCCCTTTCCATGAAAGCCGCGCTGGAAAACGGCGGAGAAGGCTTTGACACCCTGGGCGAAAAGGCCGTCGCTGCGCGCGGCGAGCTGGAAAGAACGGAGCAGGTGCTCCGAAGCCTGAACGCTGCGGACGCGCTGCAGAATCTGAGAGACGACGGCGGTTCCTATTCGAACGCCATTCGCGAGGCGCAGCAGAACCTGACCTCCGTGAGCCAGTACAGGGAAATCGCGGACGCCTATGCGCAGTTCATGGCCGAACATCCCGAAGGACTGTATGCGCAGAGCTACACCGGTCCCCACGGCATGTATGCCAGCAAGGACGAGAATTTCTACGTCTACGCAAAGAATCAGGCGGAACAGCCCATGCCCGTCTGGTACTCAAGGGAGGACAAGGCGAGGATCCAGGCGGATCGCGACTTCTGGGCAGGCGTCGTATCGGAGATGGATGCGCTGGGGCTGGACTATGCCTCCTCGGTGGAGACGATCTCCAACAAGATGCTGGAGTTCGACATCGCGGCGGGCACCTACGCCGAGGCCAATCGTCAGGCTTTGGAGGATGCCTGGCAGCCGGTGTTCGATGATCTCTACACCGTCATGACCGACGGCACCCAGTTTGCACAGCTGCCCTCCTTCATGCAGGACGCCGCCATCCGGTACTACGATGAATTCATTGCCGGAATTGACCGGCAGACGGAGCTGGCCGAGGGCGACCTGATGGCCATGGCCGCAGACCTGACCGGAAAGGTGGACGCCATGGCGGAATACGTCGACGCCCACGCGGACTTTGATGGAATCATCAAGCGCTTCGACGAATTGCTGGGCGGCGAGCAGACGCAGGAGACCGTGGACGAGCTCAACAGCCTGCTGCCCGTTGTCAACGAATTCATCACCGCTTATAACGCGCTGACCGAAACGACGGACGACGACATTCCGCTGTTCCCGGAGTTTACTTTGGACAGCCTGCGTCAGGCGCAGCAGGAGATGGAGACCACGGAGAAGTCCATCGCTTCGCTGGACACCGATGAGCTCTACCGCAAGCTCGCCATCGCACGCGAGGAAGCCAATCGCTTCAGCTCGGTGCTCGCCAGGCTTGGCGAAGGCGAGGGCCAGTTTGACAACCTCCATGATGCGGTGCTGTCCGTTGCCGAGGAGATTGCCGCAGGGCTGAACATCACCGACGCAAAGGTCATCGGAGAAATCGGCGACGCACTGCTGGAGGGACTCTACGAAACCTATCCCGGCATCGCCGACTATGTGGACACTGCTACCGGCATGCTGACGGACGGCTGGCAGGAGGGTGTGGCGAAGGCCGCCAATCCCTGGGCGGAGTTCTTCGAAAAGGCGCGCCTGGAGGATGCACTGAAGGCTGCGAAGAAGGATATGGCCTCTCTGGACGCCTCCGAGCTGTGGACGCAGCTGCTCGATCCGAACGGCATGGGGCTCTATGCCTACGCCGAGGACTGGGCGCGCAGGCTCCTGCCGGAGGCCACTGAGGAGGAAGTCATCGCACTGGCGGGTCAGTTTGTGGACGCGTTTTTCGAGATGTTCGCCGACATCGACACGACCATCATGGACGCGAACGGCAGAATTGAAGCGGGCATGGACGGCGTTGTAGCGACCATGCGTGAAAAGGTGGCCGAGGCACAGCGGGAAGCGACCCAGCTGGAGACGGCCTACAATTCCCTGCACTCCGGACAGATTGCGCGCGACGAGGCAATTGCCGGACTGACCTCCATGGCCGGACTGGCGCGCAGCGGCGACAGCGCCGGCGTCCTTGGCGTCTTTGAAGGGATGTCCGCCGAAAGCATTCAGGCGATCATGGAGGCCATGCCCGAGCTGATCGACAGGCTTGTGGACGGAACCTGGGCGGCCGAGGACTTTGACGAAGCAATCCGTCGCATCGACGAGGTGGCGTCCAAAACCGGAAGCGACGCCTGGGCAGATTATCTCTCCGGAACCGCAGAAGGCATGAAATCCGACGCAGACGCAATGAAGGAGGCCATGCGCTCGGTCATTGCCGAGGTTGCTGCCGCAGATGACAAGACCGCAGCCTTTTACAGCGCGCTCACCCGCCTGGAAAGCGAGGGCATTGACATCGGCGCGCTGCTGGAGCAGTTCGGCACGCTGGCAATGCTGCTGCTCAACGGCGCGGCCAGCGCGGACGAACTGTATACATCCCTTGACCGGCTGGGCGATCTGCGCAACCTTCAGATCGATCTGGAACAGGCGGATTCGCTGTCCGCGGCCGCAAGGGCGATTGATCCCTCGAACGCTGCCTATGATCCCCTTTCGGCGCTGGATGCCTACGCGCTGCTGGAAGCGGAATATGTGGAGCTGACTGCGCTGCAGCGCGGTTCGGCGGAATACATTGCCCGCGCCCGACAGCTGACGCAGGAACAGACTGCAGCGGTCTACGAACAGGCGGCGGCCTACGGCGTCGTTTCTGATATTCAGGCAAATTCCGCGCAGTATGCGGCGAATGCCCAGCGGGAGCGGCGATTTGACCGCGCAGCAGCAAACGGCTATGCGGGCGCCGTGTCCTATCTTGAGGAAGCTGTGCGGCAGGCGGAGGAAAACGGCGAAGACGTCGTACAGGCATGGAACAATGCACTCGGCGATCTGGATGAAGCTGGCGTTCTCGAAGGCATGATTGCCATGTTCGGAGACATCTCCAATCTGGCGGTTGCCTGCGGCGGCGACGTGGCGAAGATCGTGGAAGGGATTTACGCCATGCAGGAGGCCGCCAATTCCATGACGCTCAGCGACATGGCGCAGTCCCTGCGCGAGGAGCGCGCAGCCAATGCAGCTGGCACGGACGGCTATCAGGACCAGACCGGCGCGCTGCTGGACGCCTTCGGCTCCGGCGGCACGGAGGGTGTGGAAAATGCCATGGCCGTATGGAACGGCTTCGACGAATCGCTGCGCCAGTCCATTGCCGAAACCTATCCCTCCCTCGTCATCGCACTGGACGATGCAAATCAGGCAGCGGAGGCGCTGAAAGAAGGTACGTCCGAGCTGGAAGGCGCGCAGGGTGACCTGTCCGACGCGTCCCGAAGCGCGGGAAAGCAGATTGACGCGCTGGGCAAGGAACTGAACAGCGCACAGAAGTCCTCCACGGCAAGGTATTTCAAGAATACCGCCGCTGCCATCGAGGACCTGAAGCATGGCGCGATCAGTGTCAGCGGTGCATTCGGCACCTACAACAAGGAGGCCGAAAAGGCCGTCAAAGCCAACGAGCAGTATCAGGCTGCGGCTAAGAAGATGGCGCAGGGCATGCAGGTTGCGTCCAACGAAATCGACGTGCTGGCAGAGTATCTGGGCAACACCGATCCCGAGGTGCTTCTGGCGAACTGGGATCAGGTTGGGCCGATGATGGCGGCGGCGCTGGCGGAAGGCGAAGCGGCCTTTGACCGGCTGAACGAAGCTGCATTTATCTGCATCACCGGTACGTCGGTCGCGGATTTCTCCGCATTGACCAACGGCCTTGTGAGCGTCAAGAATCTGGCAGCGGAAACCGTACAGGCGCTGATTGCCACCGGCCAGTGGACCACTGAGACCATTACGCTGCCCCAGGAGGGAGCGCAGTGGGATCCGATCTCCGGCACATGGACGCGCACGATGCTCAATACCAACCAGACGGTGCTGAAATACACCGGCAGCAATCCTTTGAGATCCGGCGGCGGCAGCTCCGGTTCCGGAAGCAGCGGCGGCGGCGGTGGCGGCAAGGGCGGCGGTGGCGGCAGCTCAAGCACTGAGGTCAGCAAATCCATCCAGAAGATGCTGGATCAAATGGACGAGGATCAGGGATTCGAGGATCACTACCGGAAGATGGCGCAGCTCGCGCAGGGCTACCATGAAGCGCGGGGTGAGATCCAGGGCGTGATTCTCTACCTTGAGAAGGAGCGCACGCTGGTTGCGGACAACACGGAGACGCTGCGCGGCTATGTGCGCACGCTGGAAACGCAGATCGAGCAGAAGCAGGCCGAGCTCGCCAAATACAAGGAGGGCTCGAAGAAGTACAAGCAGGCAGCTGTCGATCTGGAGGCGCTGCAGAGCGCGCATCAGCAGTACTCTGAGCAGCTGCTGGAGAACATGACCGATCTGGAGGAGCTGAAGGACCAGATTGAAGAATGGCACAATACCGTGCGCGAGATGGAGATCGACCTGCGGGAGCTGATCCACGACGCGATTCTGGATCGGGAGGCGCTGAACCAGCGGATGCTGGAGGGGCGCATCGATCTGGAAAACGAGCTGATGGACGTGCTGACGCGGCGATACGAAAAGGAGCGCGACGAGCTCATTGAGGTGGCGGAGCTGAAGCGCGAAGCGCTCAATGAGGAACTGTCTGCGCTGGACGAGCAGCTGGAGGCCCGGAAGAAGCTGAATGAGCAGCAGGATCGGGCAAAGCTGCTGGCGGAAAAGGAGGCGCAGCTCGCCAGAATCTCCGCCGACCCCACCCGAAAGAAGGAGGAACTGGCGCTTCGCGAGGAGATTGCAGAGCTGCGGGAGGAGATGGCCTGGGAGCTGGCTGAGGAAGAGGTCAACGCCCAGAAGAAATCCATCGAAGCCCAGATTGACTCCATCGATGAATACATCGAATATGTGGAGAATTACTACAAAGAGCTGCTCTCCAATCCGAGAAAGCTGATCGAAGAGCTGCAGGAGCTGATGACCCGCTCGGATGAGGAAATCCTCGCATGGCTGGAGGCCAATCATGAGGAATACGAGACTGCAACGGACGCAACCCGGGAGAGCATGCGCCTGGGCTGGCAGGAGATGCTGGACGACATGCGCGGATACACGCAGACCTATTGGGACGAAGTAGAAGAAATCATCGCCCAGGGCGACGACGCCATCATCGAGTTTCTGAAACAGAACTCTGCGGACTACAAGGAGGCCGGACGGCTGCAGGCGGAGGCTTATGTGGACGAATGGAAGAAGAAGCTGCAGGAGCTGAAGGACGCGATGAAATCTGTGTCCGATTCGCTCAGCAGCGTAAAGTATACATCCACTTCATCCAAGACAAGCGGCAGCTCCTCCAAAAGCGGCGGCAGTTCGGGAAGCGTGGCAAAGGTCACACTCTACCAGGCAACCTATCCCGCCATCGGCTCTGCCAAAGGTGGAACGCTGAAGGGTTATGCGACGGCGGAGGAGGCGCAGAAGGCGGCGCAGTCCAAGATCAATTCGATCTGTCGAGAGCAAAGCGGCAGCAGCTCCAGCATGATCGGCGAATGGGCGCGCAGCCTGTACAGCCAGATCAAGGTGACGGCGTACGCCCGGGGCGGCCTCGCCAGCACAACCGGCCTGGCTTGGCTGGACGGTACAAAGCAAAAGCCTGAGCGGATTCTGTCTCCCTATCAGACGGAACTGTTTGAAGATCTGCTCCATACGCTGCACGCCATTCGCACTTATCAGGCGCCGGCTGCTGCGGTACAGCCCCGGCTTCCGGAGTCTCAGCAGAGCGCGCTCCACATCGACAGCATCACCGTGCAGGTTCAAAGGCTGGAACGCGAGCAGGACTACGAGGAGATGGCCGAGCGCGTCGGGGAACAGATCATGGAAAGGGTGTCCAGGGGCATGGCTGTGGGCGGCGTCCGGCTGGGATGACCGCCCAGCCATATGCCGGAAAGGAGGACGATGGAGGGATTTTCATTTGCGGGCGTTCATTCGGGCGCCTTTGGCTGTTGGCACATCCCGGATGCAAAGGAGCGCGGCGGCGGTATGGAGGATTACGAACTTAGCGAGCTGGTTCCGGAAAACCGCGACGGCGGATACTATCTCGGCGTGCGCGCGAAGCCACGGGATTTTGAACTGAAGTGCTATTTTGAAGAAATCACAGAGGCCCAGTAGGAAGACATCTACCGCTGGCTGCGGCGCGGCATGCAGGGCGAGCTGGTTTTCGACGCGAGGCCCTATGTCTGCTATGACGCTGTGACCAGCAAACGGATTGCCATCAGCCTGTACGATTCAGAGGCGGCGGACGGTAAAATCCGCTATAGCGGTACCTTTACCGCATACTTCCGGTGCTACAATCCCTTTGGAAGGCTGAAAAGAATCTGGCATGACGGCGACGTGAGCGAAAGCGAGCTGATTCACACCGGCGTGCTCCCGGCAGGCATGAAGCCTGACATCCCGACTGCGGAAAGCCGGAACCTTCTGTTGTACAATCCCGGCACGGAGCGGGCGCACACCGTGATCCGGATCGCCGGAGACGTCGGCAGCGGCCTTCTGATCCGCAATTTCACCACCGGCCAGCGCTGCAGCGTGGTTGGCCTGACCGCTGACAGTCTGCTGCCCGGAGCAGTGCTGGAGCTGGACAGCGCCATGGGCCAGACGCGGATTGCCCTGGGCGAAGATACGTCGCTGGCCTTTGCCCTGCACGACGAGGGGTACATCGAGCTGGCTCCCTGTACGCCCTTCGTTCGCTCCGTGAGGATTCGTCATGCAGCCGGGAGCAATGTGATTGCATCGGATGGATGCTTCGCGGCGCACATGGAGGGACAGTTTCTGTTTCTTGACGGCTGGAAAAAGCTCCGGCAGATCACCAGCGCCGACATGGCAATTCTCTCAGAGCCCGCCGACCGCGACGGTGAAACGGATACGCCCATCGTGACCATGAACGAAATCGAACTGAGCGGCGATGGGCTTGCACTCACTCGGCTGGAAATTGACTGTATTCCCCGAATTCGCTGACGAAGGAGGTGTTTCCATTGGCGACCACGAGGTAGTCCATCCACGATATGAACCGGCAGAAGCTGTGCGAGTAGTATGACTCGGAGCTTCGGCCGGAGGGGCAGGCCTACGACCTGACCATCACCACGGAGATCAGCGGCTGGAAAGAACTGACGTTTTCACTCCCTCAGACCGTCAATGGGAAGCGAAACTTCCGCTGGGACTATATCCGCAGCGGCTATCTGGTGCGTCTGGAGCGGGATGGCGCGTATGACTGGTTCCTGCTCAATGCACCGAAGCGATCCCACAAGGGTCTGGCCGTCAGTGCGACCATCACCTGTCAGCACATCTGCGCGCAGCTCTCCAAGAAGAACCTGTACCTCAGCTTCGATGACGGGAACGGCGTCGGTACCGCACAATTTCTTTTGGAACAGATTCTCCGGAACACCGGCTGGCGGCTGGACTTCTGCGAGACCTTTTACGAGCAGGACGGCGAAACCGAAAAGGTGCGCTCAATCAAGTCGGAGGGAAAGCGCGGAGCGTATCTTCTGATCTCCGATGTGTGCAAGCTGTTCGGCGCACGGCCGGTGTTTGACGGCGATTCCCGAAGCGTGCGCATCTGTTCGCTCAACCGCTATGAGGATCTGCTGGAACTCAGCTTCGGAAAGAACCTGACGGCAATCGACCGCAAGGAGGACGCCGAAAACATCGTCACCCGGCTGTACGTCGAGGGCGAATACAGCGATTCCGGTTATGTGGGCATTGACGAGGTCAATCTTACAGGGCTTCCGTTTCTGCTGGATTTCTCCTATTTCAGGGAGCTGGGCGTATTCACGGACGCGCATCAAGCCGCGCTGGACGCATACCTGAGGGACGTCCGCACGGCCAAGGCCGACAGCTCGGAAACCGCCGCGCAGCTGATTGAAATGGACGGACAGCTCAACAGCCTGTGGGGCCAGACGGACTATGTGCTGTATGTTCTGGAGGACGGAGCCGCCAAACGCATAATTCCCGGCGGCGGTGCAACGGATGCGCAGACGGAAATCGGTGACGAGGACGTCGTAACCGTGCTGCTCTCCGACGGCACGCACCGGGAGCAGACCGGGCCCACCTTTGAAGCGGACGCGCAGTATGCGGTCAAATGGATTCAGCGTGCGTCCGGCGTCATTGGCGGCAGGGAGGTCGCCATTGAAGCGAAGCGCTCCAGCATTCAGAGCCTGTACCGTCAATATGAAAAGGAGACGGATGAAACCAAACGGCAAAGTCTGCTGGATCAGATTGCAGCGTTGGAGGATGGGATTGCGCAGCTCTATGCGGGGACGGATACCGATGAGGGCCTATATGCGCTGATGCGAAGGGCTGTTCTGCTGGCGATCGATCGCGACGATCTGCGACAGGTCTACGAGGCCTCCCTCTCCGGACAGGAGGCGATCGAAAACCGTTTTGCGGAAGCCATGGGCGACATGCTGATCGACGGCTACTGGAGCAATACCAGCTACGCGCCCGGCCAGGAGGAGCTGCTGTACCGCGAGGCGTGCGAGGTCATGGAGCATCTGGCGAAGCCCACCGTCTCCTACACGGCGAGCATTCAGAACCTCTCGGGCGTCAGCGGCTATGAACAGGAGCGCTTCACACTGGACGCCGCGCTGCGGATCCGGGACGAGGCGCTGTCGCTCAACGACATGGCCTATGTCACCAAGCTGGTTGAGCACCCTGAAGAACCGGAGAAGGACGCGGTCACCATTTCCAACGATCTGACGCAGATCGGCGGCGTGTCGCTGGACAGCGTCATCAGCCGGATCACGGGCATCGCGGAACTCATCAATCAAAAGAAGGCGCTCTACGATCGCTCCCGGGTAATTACTGACCAGGGCTCCATTCCCGCGCAGAGGCTGGAGGGCATGATCGACGTGTAGAAGACGCGGCTCACCTCCAGCGTCTCCAACTGGTACACCGATGAGAACGGCAATCTGATTCTGGAGGCGGTGAACGGGACAAGCGCCATGCAGCTGTGCGGCGAGGGCTTTATGATCGCCAGCAGCAGAAATGACGACGGCAGCTGGGACTGGCGTACTTTCGGCACCGGCGAGGGCTTTACAGCCGACCTGATCGTGACCGGCTTTCTTTCCGCCGATCGCATTCAGGCCCACTCCATCACGGCCAACCATCTCTCGGCAGACGTGGGACAATCGCTGGATCTCTCCAGCAACACCTCGATCCGGATGACCGTGGAGAGCGCGGCGCTGAAGGCCGTGGGCTACCGGGTGGAGATCTGTTCCGAACACGGCGACGTGCTTTCCGACAGGGTGCCCTCCACGACGCTGCGTGCCCGGGTCTGGCAGGGCGGCACGGAGGTTACGGACGGCATCGACGCCTCGCGCTTTGTCTGGACGCGCCAGAGCAACGACGAAACCGCAGACCGGGTGTGGAATGCGGCGCATACAGGTGTGAAGGAAATCACGCTCACCACAGCGGACGTACTCTACAGCGCAAATTATTCCTGCGATCTCCTCGAAGCATAATCATCGCTTCTTCTGATGCATGGCATTGACGGCATGAGCAAATCATGATATAATATGACTATGAGGAGTGAGCGGAGGTGTTTTGCATGGAAATGATTCGGCCATCGGCGGATCTTCGCAACCATTACAGCGAGATTTCCAAGACCTGCCGGGAGAGTCGTCAGCCGGTGTACATTACGGTCAACGGCCGCGGCGATACGGTACTGATGGGACTTACAGAATATGAACAGATGCGTGCAGAGCTTGAACTGCTGCGCACGCTTTCTGAGGCGGAGGAGGATGTGCGCGCCGGTCGCGTTGCACCCATCGAGGACACGTTTGGCGGCATCCGCGAGGCGCTGCTTGCCCGGAAACAGGACGGAGGATCTGACGGAAAATGAAATACAGAATCCTCCGAACCGACAAGGCGAACGACCAGCTGTATTCCATACTCCAATATATCGCCGAGGATTCAGGCAGCGTGGACATTGCTCTGAATTACCTGGACGTTCTGGAAACTGAAATCAAAAAGCTGGAGACCGCACCCCACATGGGCAGCTATCCCCGATACAGCATTCTGCGAAAGCAGGGCTATCGGGTGCTGATCGTCCAGCGGCACCTTGTGTTCTACAAGGCGGATGATGAAAGGCGGGAAGTAATCATTTACGCTGTCGTAGACTCCCGACAGCACTATGTCAACCTGATCTAATAGGAACCCAAAGCGTCCTTTGTTCCGCAAAGGGCGTTTTTTCGTGAGGAGGCGAATCTATGGCAATTATCGCAACGGGCAGCAAGACGATCATCGATTTGACGGACGGAAAATCCTAGTCCGTCCATCTGGGGAGCAATCAGCCGCGAACGCAGATCCACGACGTCAACGCCGGGACCTTTGTGCCGGACTGGACGAGCACAGCGGGCAAGCTGGTCATCACTCCCGTCATCTATGCCAACCAGGCGGCGATTCCCCTGACGAGCGCCGCGCTGTCGATCACATGGAAGCGCCGGGAGGGATCAGCCAATGAAGCGGCGCTGACTTCGGGCGAAACGGTGAGCGGCAACATTCTGACCGTATCGGCCAATCAGCTTTCCGCAATTTCCAGCGGTCTGATCACCTACATCGCATATGTGACCTGGACCGATCCCGATAACGGCGTTCCGGTCAACGCCACTGCAGACATCAGCTTTGCACTGGTATCCACCGGCGAAAATGCGAAAACCGCATGGATCGGCGGAGAGCAGGTGTTCAAGTATGCTGCGGGCAGTACGACCTCTGTGCCGGCGCAGATCGAACTCAACGCCAATCTGCAGAATGTTACCATGAGCAGGTGGCAGTACAGAGCAGCAGATGGCACGTGGACGGACTATCCCACCACCAGCGACAATTCGAGCATCACCGGAACCACGCTGATCGTCAAGCCGACACACGGAATCTGGGTTGGCGACGCCGCGACCCTCCGCATCGTCACGAGCGACGCCAATATTGGCGATACGACCAGCATCTACAAGGTTTCCGATGGCGCGGATGGCAGTACAGGCGCAGCGGGACAGAGTGCGCCGGTTGCCTTTCTCTCCAATGAGAACATCACCTTTGCGGGCAATGTCTCCGGACAGGTCGCTGCGATTACCAGGACCTGCAATGTCGTGGCCTATCGGGGAACGACCAAGGTCACGCCCACGGTGGGCTCCGTGACGGGCGCGCCGACCGGCATGACGGTCACCGTGGGCAGCGCGACGGCAAACGAGATTCCGATCTCGATCGCCATTGCCGCCAACGCGACGCTCGGCGGCAGCGGTCCTCAGCAGGGAACGCTGTCCGTTCCCGTCACCGCGCCAGTCAGCACCACACTGACAATCGCCTGGAGCAAGGTCAACACGGGCGCGACCGGGGCAGCCGGGCAGAATGCGGTGGTGTTTTCTCTGTATGCCCCGTCGGGCACGGTGTTTGTCAACGGCGAGGGCACGCTGCCGATTCAGGTTGCAGCTTACAATGGTTCCACGCCCATTTCCAGCGGCGCGACCTATGCCTGGGCGAAGTATGCCAGCGGCAGCTGGACGACCATCTCCGGACAGACCGGAAGCAGCCTGACGGTTGCAGGCGCTGACGTCGCCGGCACGGCCAGCTACCGCTGCACCATGACCTACGGCGGCAAAACCTATCAGGACATTATCACGCTGATTGACAAGACGGACAACTACCAGCTGGATGTCGATTCCACGGCGGGAGACGTCTTCAAAAACAGCGTCGGCGAGAGCGTGCTCATCGCCCGCCTCTGGCAGAACGGCGCCGAGGTGGATGCATTGAAGAGCACGACCTATGCCACTGCCGCGCCTGCGAGCCCTGCGACGGGTGATTTCTACTACCGGATCACCAAGTCCACGCCGCAGATGGCGCTGATGCGCTACTCCGGCTCCGCCTGGACTGACGTTACGAGCAACGCCACATACGGTCATGCCCGAAGCTATACCTGGTACCGCCGGGACAAGGACGGCAATCCGCTGGATGGCGGCAAGGCCTTTGCCACGGGAAAGACCATCTATATCGATGGCGACGACGTGGACAACAAGACGGTCTTTGTCTGCGAGGTGGAATGATGATCGCACAGGCACAGAAGACGATCGTGGATCTCAACGATCCCATCCAGCAGGGGACGGCTCCGGCCGCCCCCGTGACAGGGATGCTCTGGTAGGATACTTCCCAGTCTCCATCGCAGCTCAGACGCTATACGGGCAGCGAATGGGAGCTGGTCAACGAGGTGCAGATCGGCGGCGTAAACCTGATCGCAGGCAGCGCCAGCCATACCCTCGTGGCGACAGATGCAGACACCTATTGGGTGGCGGCGGATGAGCTCATGCGCGGAGGCAGCTACACCTTTTCTGTGGACGAGGTTCGTCTGACGGCAGGTACGGCGACAGGTGCGAGCTGGGCGCTGGTCAATCAGAACGATGGCGCGGTGAATCAGAGCGGCACGCTTGCGTTTTCTGAGAACCGGCAGACGGCGCAGTTTACGGTGCCTGCAGCAGACGGCAACTGGTCGCTGTATCTGTACGCGGGAATCCGCGGCGCCACAAGCGGCAACACGGTCGTCTACGTGCGATCCATGCTGGAGGAGGGCGACATTGCTACCAGCTGGCGCGCTGCTCCGGAGGATACGGCCAATCAGATTGAACAGCTGATGGGAAGCATTTCCGGACTGGACAGCACGCTGGAGAGCCGCGTCCGGGCATTGATCTACTCTATGGAACTCTCGGGTCAGTTCGCCAGTGCAGAAGATTTTCTCAACGCGCTGAAGGACATCGAGCTGATCCGAAGTGAGCTGGCGCAGACGGACAGCAATCTGACGCTGACCTTCAGCCGCCTCGCCGCCGCCGAAAACGGAATTGCCCAAATGTTCTCCTATTTTGAATTTGGCGACGACAACGGCACGCCCTATCTGGACATGGGCAGTTCCGCATCCAGCGTGAAGATGCGATTGACCAATACGCGCCTCACATTCGTGCAGGCGGGCACGGAGCTGGCCTACTTCAGCGACAACAAGCTGTATGTCACCCGCCTGGAGGCCAGAGAGCAAATCTCCATTGGAACGGTGGAGAACGGCTATCTCGACATGGTGACCACGCCCACCGGCGTGGGCTTCAAATGGAGAACCTGACAGAGAGGTGAACGAAATGCCCACATTTTCGACAACAGCCAGTGAGCTGAAGTATGCTTCCGGTTCCTCCTGGTCGTCCGGCAAGGCGCGGCAGGGCGTGTATTCAAGCACGCGATACGAGGGCGCAATCAACTTTTCCGGTTAGTCCGGTCTGAGCTTCTCCAATATCGCCATCTCCCAGATTCAGATGAATGTGACCTTTGGCCCGGCAGGCGGCGATTCACGCAAGAACCTTACCTTCTACAAGGCGACGAAGAACAGCATCTCCGGCAGCATTGCCTCCATGCGCGGCGACAGCATCGGCGCGATCTCCGTGGAATACGCCTACGATCGATCCACGACGCTGACCTTCAACAGCAGCACCAATGCCGGCATCTTTTCTACGCTGCAGGCTTACTTTGCAGCGGGCAATCAGGTGCTCATCATCTACGTTCCCACCACGCGTGGAACCTATTCCGGCGGATATTGCTACGATTACCTGTCCGTGACCGCCGCTTCGCTGACGATTACCTACGAATACCTGCAAAGCGATGGTTCGCTGGCCTCTGCCAGCGTGGCGGCAGGAAGCGCTGCGAAGCTGAACATCACTGCCTACAACACCGCGTACAGCCACAAGGTCACATGGAGTTTCGGGAACCATACCGCGACGCAGACCATCGCGTCCGGGACGGCGTCCGCCTCCTACACAATCCCGCTTTCGTGGCTGGATGTGATTCCCTCCGCAACGTCCGGCGCTGCATCCGTTTCCCTGGAGACATAGGACGCCGGTGGAAACTCCCTGGGAACCTACAGCTATGGATTTACCATCACTGCACCCGCGAGCGTCGTACCCACGATTTCAAGCGTAACGGCAGCTCCGGTCAACGACAACAGCGTGCTCGCCGGCTGGGGTATCTACGCCTACGGCAAGTCAAAGGCGACGCTGAAAATCAATGGTGCGGCGGGTGTCTATGGTTCCACCATCAAATCGTATTCGATCACTACCGACCCTGGCATCGGCAGCGCATCGTCCTCCAGTCTGACGACGTCAACGATCTACAAGACGGGAACCATTACGGTGACTGCCAAGGTCACGGACTCCCGCGGACGCAGCGCAACGAAAAGCACAACCTTCTCCGTCTATTCCTACGGCAGCCCCTATTTCTCGTCCATCGAAGCCTATCGCTGTACCAGCAGCGGTGCGCGTGACGAGGTCAATGGAACCTATGCACGGCTGCTGGTCAGCTTTGCCTGCTCCGCACTCAGCGGCAGCAACAAGGTAACCGGTCAGGTCGTGCTGGCGCAGGTGGGCGGCAGCTATTCGACATCTGCCACGCTGACCAGCGGCACTGCATTGATCCTCGGCGGAGGGAATCTTGCCGTAGATGCGACCTATAAGGCTACGCTGACGCTGACGGATACCGTGGGAACCGTGTCCACCTATGTGGTGGAGATCAGCTCCGCGGCATACATCATGCATGTCAAGAAGGGCGGCAAGGCGATTGGCTTCGGCATGGCGGCCGGTGAAGACAATACCGCCTCCTTTGGCTGGGCGGTAAAGCTCAGCAATCCACTGGAGGTTTCGCAGGGCGGTACGGGCGCGTCATCCGCTTCATCAGCGTGTTCAAATATCGGCGCAGTCAAAAAAGCCGGTGACACGATGACCGGGAATCTTTCCATCCAGACCAGCCTGTATCCGTCGCTGTATCTGCTGCCCACCTACAACGGAACCACAAATAGGACAGTGTTCGAGGGATCTTATGCAGGCGCTTCATCCTTTTCCGCCTGGCAGGACAGCACTGGCAACAACCGCCGCATGCTGGAGGTGCGCAACGCAGCCTACCAGTCCAGCCGGGATTATGCTGTTGTTCTTCGTGATGTTGTCAATGGCAGTTATTACACCTATCGTGTTTTCCATGCAGGAATGGCGACGCCCGTGCCCATTGCCAACGGCGGCACGGGTGCGTCGGCTGCCAAGGCAGCCCTGAACAATCTGGGCGTTTTCTATGCGGATGAGCTGCCCGAGAGTGGCACGGATGGGCAGATCTGCCTTGTCCCGGTCTGATTGGCGGTGATGGAATGGCAACATTTACGGCAACCGCCAACAGCAGCTCCACCATCGGCTACGCGCAATATGGTTCGACCAGCTGGAATACGGGTACATCCAATGGGGCCTGCCAGGGTGCCTATCAGGGAACCACGGCCAGCAAATCCCGTGTGGGCGTCATGGTCTTCTCCGGCGCAGGCAGTACGCTGAAGGGAAAGATCATCACGCAGATTGCACTGAAGATCACCTGTTCGTCAGCCGGATCGAGCAGCACATCCAAGATACTGTCCTTTCGCAGAGCCAACTACCAGTCGCTGAAAACTGGCATCACCGGTTCGTCACAGGTCGGGGATTCGCTGGGGACACTGACCGGCAAATTCTACGGCAATACCGTAACCCATACACTGAACGCGACGACCAACGCTGCTCTGTTCAATGCCATGAAGGTGTATCTTGCGGAAGGCAACTCCGCGTTGGTCTAGTACAACGCCGAGACTTCCTCGTCCTCCGGCTATTCCAGCAACTATGCCCGCGTGACCACCTGCGTGATCACCGTGACGTATATGGATGCGACAGTATGGTATTGCGCAGGCGGAACGTGGAAGCAATGTGCGGTCTGGTACTGCAATGCGGGTACATGGATTCAGTGCGTTCCCTATTACAACAGCGGCGGGACATGGATTCGAGTTTGAAAGAAGGAAGGGATGCCCATGAATTGGGGGGTCATAGTTGAAACCGTTCAGAAGTACTGGGTCCAGCAGCTCTGCGTGCTGACTGTGGCAATCATTACCGGATAGTACCATAGACAGATCAAAAGGCTCAAAAAGGAGTCTCAGGATCAGAAAGCAATCCGCATGGCGATGGTCGCGCTTCTTCGGGATCGCTTCTACGAAGGCTACAAGACTTATGTCCAGCAGGGGTACTATCCGATCCCTGATCGCGAGGTCATGCAGGACATCTACGATCAGTATCATGCGCTGGGCGGGAACGGCGTTATTACACATCTAATGGAAAAGCTTGATGAATAGCCCACATAGTCGCATCACCAGTAAACAAATGGCGTCGGCCTAACTATTGAGATCGACGCTATTTGTTTCATTTGATCGACACGAAAAATTTTTCATATTTTCAATCGTCATTTCTATGAATACAATATTAGTAGTCAGCAAACAGATTTTGAGTTTAGGAGGATTAGGTATGAAACAACCGGGCATTCTTCATTGGACATATTCTTACTTCCTGAAGCAGTACTTTTCCATGGATAAACGCAGTATGTGTATTCGCTAAAATGTAAGTGACGCAAAAGGGCGCGAAAAAGTTAGCAGGCTC
>JAUNNK010000154.1:0-922 GCA_030537335.1 Clostridia bacterium
GGTGTACTCGGGTTCGGGCTCGGTGTACTCGGGTTCGACGGTCTCCGGCTCCGCAGCGGGCGCCGGAACGTAGGTGAAGTACAGCGTGGCGCTGGTGGTGACATTGCTGTCCGCAGATGCGTAGGCGGTCACGTTCAGGCTGTAGACCATGCCTGCGGTCAGGTAGTCGGAGCTGATGGTCGCGCTGGTGGAGCTGAGGTTCTGATCCACCATCACGTTGCCGTTGGCGTCCAGCACGCGCACATTGTAGCCGGCAATGTCGCCGTCCGACAGCCAGCTGAGCTGGATCACGCCGTCGCCGACCGCATATACCGGGGCGGTGAAGCCGCCGACGTCCATGTCGCTGCTGCCCTGATTGGGCTGGATGTCCAGCACGGGCGCACCGATGGTCACCGGTTCCGCTTCGGGTTCAGGCTCGGTCACGGGTTCAGGATCGGCTGCAGGTTCAGGCTCAGTTGCGGGTTCGGACTCCGTTTCCATCTCACTGGCCGGCGCAGGCTCGGCTGCGGGGCGGGCGAAGTAGAGGGTGGAGGCAGTGGTCACGCTGTCATCGGCAGAAGCATGTGCGGTCACCGTCAGGCTGTAGATCTCGTCGGGGGTGAGGTAGCTGGAATCGATGCTTGCACCCGCGCCGCTCATCATGGGCTGATTGACCATCGCAACTCCGGCAGCGTTGAGAATCGTCACGTCGTAGCCGGAGATCTCGCCCTCGGCGGACCAGGTCAGCTGTAGCGTGCCCTCGCCGACCAGCAGCAGGTTCACGGTCTGTTCATTGCCGTCGGCATCGGTGATCTGCGCCTCGACGGAGCCGGTGTTGGGCTGGATGTCCAGCACGGGTGCGCCGATGACGATGCCCGCCGCAGGCTCCTCGGTGACTGCGGGCTCCTCGGTGGCCGAGGGTTCCTCAGTCGCCGTAGGCTCC
>JAUNNK010000154.1:932-5498 GCA_030537335.1 Clostridia bacterium
CGGTAGCTGCGGGTTCCTCGGTGACCTCGGGAGCGGGGGTCTCGCTGGGTTCCTCCGTCACTTCAACGGTGGGCTCGGTGGTGGTGCCGTCCGGGGATTCCGGAACGGTGGGTTCCATGGTCGGCTCGGGAGTGGCCTCGGCTTCGGTCTTGAGGGCGAAGTCGATGCTCTCGATGGTTGCGTCATCCACGGTGCCGTTGGTGGGGATTGCGTAGACCGTCAGGGTGTAGACCTTGTCGGGGGACAGGGCGGCCGCATTGATCTGCAGACTCAGGGTGTCGTCCATGGCGTCGCTGCCGTCGAGGGAGTTGCCGTCTGCGTCGGTGAGCAGGTAGTTGTAGCCTGCGACGCTGCCGTCGGCGCTCCACTTGAAGGACAGGGTGTCGCCGGGGATGTAGTACACGTCGTTCTCTCGGACGATGTTCTCGCCCTCAGGGGTGACGATCAGCTTGCCGATCACGCCGATCTCGCCGGGATCCGGCTCGGGATCCTCCATCACGCGCACGAAGCGCAGGATGCTGTTGGTGGCGGTGTCGTCGGCGGTGTCGAAGGGATGGGCCGTGACGGATACGGTGTAGGTGCGATCCGGATCCAGGCTGGTCAGCGGGATGCTGGCGATGGTCAGATCCAGGCCGAAGTTGTACAGGTACTCGTTGCCGCGATCGTCCGTGATGGAAACCTCATAGCTGGCCACGTCGCCCTCGGCGAACCAGGACACGGTCACGCCGCCGTCGGTGGTGACGCTGTCGGCGATGTAGAAGATGCCGTCAGAATACTTGGAGTAGGCGCTCAGCTCGATGACGGGCGTGCCGACCTTCTCAGGCTCGTGGTATTCGGGCGCATCGGGATCGTACAGGGCGCGCAGGGTGGCGGGGTCGGCCACGCCGGTGACAGGCAAGCCCACGGCCAGCTGGAACTTCTTGACGGAGGTCTGGGTTGCCTTGTCAAAGTAGCCGTCGGTGCGGCCATCGTGGTAGCCCAGCTTGGTCAGGCGCAGCTGCATATCCTGTACGCGGTCGTTGTCGTCGCCGCGGCGCAGGGTGATGTAGCCGCTATACTCCGGCGCGGTGCGGGCGAAGAGCTCCTTCTGCACGGCCACGGTGGCGATGCCGGTCTGCTTGAGACCCACTTCCTGCTGGAAGCGCTTCACGGCGGCGACGGTGGCGGAGTTGTAGCTGCTGCCAACCTCGCCCTCCAGGTAGTACAGCTCCTTCAGGCGCTTGTTCAGCTCGCGGACGCGGTAGCCGCTGTCGCCGCGCTGCAGGTCGATGTAGGTGGAGCAGGCGGTGGCGGTGTCGGAGTAGAGCTTGCGCAGGGTATCGGAGTCGGCGACGCCGGTGCTCTTCAGGCCGTTCTCGCTCTGGAACAGGGCCACGGCCTTCTCGGTGCGGGGGCCGAAGATGCCGTCCGCATCGTCGGCGAGGTAGCCCAGGTCGCGCAGCCGCTGCTGCATCTCCTGCACGCGCCAGCCGGTGCTGCCGCGGCGCAGGGTCTTGTAGGGATCGTAGGGCTCCAGACCGCCGGCCAGGATGGTGCGCTGCAGATCCTCGTCGGCCACGCCGGTCACAGTCAGGCCCAGATCGGCCTGCAGCAGCTTTACGGCGCGCTCGGTGCGCCAGCCGAAGATGCCGTCGATGTAGTAGTTGTAGTAGCCCAGATCATACAGCGGCTGCTGGATGGCGGCCACTGCATCGCCGCGGCTGCCGCGACGCAGGGGGGAGAACTGGGGCGCGGGCTGCAAGAGATCCCACACGGTGCTCTCGCCGTTGATGGAGTAGGCGCTCAGCAGGCGCAGGCCAGACGAGGTGTCCGCCACGATCTGGGAGGTGTAGTCCACGAAGGTGAAGGTGGGCAGGGTGTTTTCATCCTCCAACACGCCGTACACGTTCAGCTGGCCGCTGACGGCCTCGATGCGGTAGGCGCTCAGGCTCAGCCCGTTGCCCAGGGCGTAGCTCGAGAGGGAGGGAAGGGTGGCAAAGCCCACCAGGCGACCGTTCTTCACGTCTACGGAGTAGACCGTGCCGGACGAGGAGAGCATGAACAGCGAGTTCTGGCTGGCGGTCAGCTGGGCCTCGATGTCCGCGGAGGGCGTGAGGATCACGCTCCACAGCGCGTTGTTTACGTCGTAGCTCTTCAGGGTCAGGTTGCCGGCGCTGCCGCTGATGTAGTACACGGTGCCGCCGATGACCGCCCAGTCCTGCACGCTGGAGTCCACCTGGGTGGAGATAAGCGAGCCGTGGGGCTGCACGTACAGGTTACGGGAGTCGGTGAGATAGAGGTCGAAGTCCTCAAACGAGGCGATCTCGGACGAAATTTCGCCGGAGAAGCTGACGAAGCTTGCGCGCACGGCGTCGTAGATGTACGCGCCCGCGCCCTCGACCTGGGTCACGACCACGCCGCTGGAGGTGTGGTAGACGCGCTCCAGATCCTCGGCGGATTGGAAGGCCACCGCGGAGAAGCGGGTGTCCAGATCCAGCTGCATCAGCTTGGTGCGGTCGGCGGAGGAGATGTAGTAGACGCTCTCCTCGTTCAGGCAGGCGGCGTATGCGTCGTCGGTGACGATGGTCTCCGCATTGTCGTCCAGGTTCAGGCTGATCAGCCGGGTTCCGGGGATGCCGGATGCGGCGTCTGCCTTGGCCAGGAACAGGATGCGGTAGGAATCGATGGTCAGCACACTGGCCGCCGGGGTGGTGTTCACCGGCGTGTTCAGGCCAGATATGTAGATGTTGCCGTTCCCATCCAGGAACGCGGCCAGCTCGCCATTGCGCGCAACCATGCCGCCCTGACCGCTGGTCTCGGTGGCATAGGCAGGGGCGCAAATGAGAATCAGAGCCAGCACAAGAATGAGCAAAAAGCTTAGCTTCTTCATTTGGTATCCTCCTCCATTCGAAGCGTTGTGCTTATTTGACGCAAAAATTTGGATTTGGTTTCCCTTTCCCGCGCATTTTTTGCTGTAAAATTTTTCCGAAACATAATTTGGATTAATGGCATGCGCAATGAAGGAAACCGCATCCATTCTGTCGAATAAGTCAATTATACCACAGGATTGGTGGAAAAACCATAGGGACAGGGAGGAACAGAAGAATGATGAAGAAAATTCTGGCGGTGCTGATGGCCGTGCTGATGCTGATTTCGGCGTGCGCCATGGCGGAGGAAGCCTCGGGCGGTCAGCTGATCGTCCGCGACGTGGTGATCGACATGGGCGAAGGAGGGGAGCTGGATCTCAGCGGCGTGGATCTCACGCTGGCGTTGGCGAGCGATGAGGCGCAGACTGCGCTGCGCCTGGCGCTGGATGCGGCCGGTGCAAACGTGCTGAACGTCATCGCGGCGTTTGATGAGGAGCAGCTGACCCTGCGCGCCGATGGAATCTCGGATGTGTACGCCCTCAGCTACGAGGATCTGATCGCCCTGATCGAAGAGGCTGCTGGCGAGACCGGCCTTGCGGAGGCCCTCCAGAGCGGCTTCGGTGCGGGCTATGCGGTCGGCACGGGAGAGATGCCCGCCGAGCTTGTTACGCTGATCGACCATGCTGCGGAGATTTTGCCCAATGCGGTCACCGACGCGGGCACGGAGGACATCGACGGCGTGGAGTACACGGTCTTGAACATCGACGTTAGCGAGGAGCAGATGGATCTGCTGCTGGATGACCTGATTGCCTTCCTGGACGTCTATGCGCAGGATGGCCTGGAGGGCAGCGGCTACGACAGCTACCGCCAGATGTTCGACGAGGCGGATCTGCGCATGAGCGTGGACGGCGAGGTGCGCGGTTCCGAGGCGGAGATCGTTGCGGACATCAATGTCAATGCCTTCGTGGCGGACGAGAACGAGCCGGAGACGCTGAACATCTATCTGGACATTACCGAGGATGTGGAAAACAGCTCTGTGGACGTCTACGGGGTCTTCTCCGAAGTTGACGGCGAGGAGACCGAGGAAATCGCCTCGTTCCTTGCGACCTACACTGAGGCGGACGGCGAATTCAGCGAGTTTGATCTGGGAATCTACGGGCCGGATAGCAACGAATCAAGCTTCTATATGGACGTCTGCGCGCCGGCTGCCCAGGACGAAGGCCTTTGGGAGTTCTACGTGAGCATCGAGGACGACGGCGAATCTGTGACCTTCTACCTCGACTGTGGCAGCGTTGACGGCCAGGATCAGCTCTATGCACATCTGACCGCTGACGAGCAGACCCTCTATCTCGACTACGTTGGCGCAGACGGCGTGGGCACGCTCAGCATCGGCGTGATGGACGGCGACGAGAGCGTGGGCGGCATCTCCGCGACCGTTGAGGTCGCCGAAGACGACGGCGCATGGCTGCCGGGCGCTGCGGACACCACGGTGAACATGCTGACCGTCGACGATGCGCAGATGGAGAAGCTGTCCATGGAAGGCATGAGCTTGCTGATGAACGCTCTGTCCGGCCTGGCACAGGCCAACGAAACCCTGGGAGCGCTGATCGGCAGCATGATGGGCTGATGCGCTAAACCACAAACAATGGGCCGCCGCCCGCAGAGATGTGGACTGATCCCAGACCAACGGACAAAGGAAAAAAGAGACCTCCTGTTGTAG
>JAUNNK010000155.1 GCA_030537335.1 Clostridia bacterium
CTTGATGCGCGCCTTGACCTCCAGAATGTTGAAGGGCTTGGTCATGTAGTCGTCCGCGCCGTATTCCAGGCCGAGGATCTTGTCCATGTCGTCGCCCTTGGCGGTCAGCATGATGATCGGCACGTTGCTGCGCTCGCGGATGCGCTGGCAGACCTCCATGCCCTCAATCTTGGGCAGCATCACGTCCAGCAGGATCAGATCGTACTGTCCCGCGAAGAATTTGTTGACGGCTTCCTCGCCGTCCGCAGCGGAGTCCGTCTCGTAACCATCCGACTCCAGGGAATATTTCAAACCTTTTACGATCAATGGCTCGTCATCAACGATCAAGATTCTTTTTGCCACTTTGCGACCTCCAGATTGCAGTCTTTCCAGAAAAAGAATTATGTAAACATTACAGCTTCATGATTTCGTCAATATTATTATACACGAGGACGGTCAATATTTCAAGGGCGCTCTTGTAAATGTTGGAATTTTCCATTTCGGTTACAGCTTTGATACGCTTTGAGACGAATTTCGTGTCAAATTGTGTCGATCTGTGTCTCTTTGAAGGGGAATTGCTGTTTTTGTTAGGTTTTCCGGGGGCCGCTGTACAAAAGAAGCGGCAAATGCTATAATAAAATGGATGTAATCTGGAACGAAAGACGCTTCGGATGCGTCCAAATGGAAAAATCGCCCACCGGGAGATGGAGGAATTGCAGCTATGCACCGCAAGCTCTCTGCGCTGCTTTCACTGATACTGATACTCGCCGTCGCGCTGGCCGCGCCGGCGCTTGCGCGCACACCCGAGGACTACGACGCGGCCAACCCCGCGCAGCTGTCCTCGGACATGCTCTATTCCCAGGCAGCCGTGCTGATGGATGCGAACTCCGGCGATGTGATCTTCGGCAAGAACGAGCGCGACCGCATGAACCCGGCCAGCACCACGAAGATCATGACGCTGCTACTGGGCATCGAGAGCGGCATCCCGCTGGATCAGCAGATCGCCATTCCCCAGGCCGCAGCGGACATCCCCGGCGACAGTTCCCTGATTCCCGTATTTCCCGGCGAGACCATGCGCTTCGGCGATCTGCTGCTGGGCTTCATGCTGGCCTCGGGCAACGACGGCGCGAACGCGGTGGCCGTGCTGGTTTCCGGCTCGGTGGACGGCTTTGTGCAATTGATGAACCGCCGCGCTGCGGAGATCGGCTGCACGGACACCCACTTCGCCAACGCCCACGGCTACACCGACGAGAATCACTACACCACCGCCTACGATCTGGCCCTGATCACCCGCGAGGCCATGAAGAACTCGACCTTCCGGCAGATCGTGAACAACTACCGGGGAACCATCACGGTAAATGAGCGCGGCGAACTGAATCTCGTCTCCAAGTATGAGATCATGAAGCCTACGTCGAAGTTCTACTACGAGGGCTGCATCGGCGTCAAGACCGGCACCACCAGCGCAGCGGGCGAGTGCTTCGTCGGCGCGGCGGAGAAGGATGGCGCGACGCTGATCTCCGTGGCGCTGAAGTCGGCCAAGACCGAGGAGGAGGAGTACCGCTGGATCGACACCGCGCGCCTCTTCGACTACGGCTGGACCTGCTACGATACATATACGCTGGACCAGATGTTCGAGGTCGCGGAGAGCCAGATCGCAAACGTGGTGATCTCCAACGCCAGCAAGGACGATCCCTACGGCGGCAGGCTAAATCTGGAGATCGCGCAGATCAGCGACAGCAGCTACCTGCGCATGGTGGAGCGCAACAGCGCAACCGCCCTGAGCGATGCCGTGGCGGACTTCTGCAGCAAGGCGAGCATTCAGCTCACCCGCGAATCCCTCACCGCGCCGATCTCAAAGGGCGAGATCATCGGCGAGTTCAGCTATCTGGATGCCTCCACCGGCAGCATTGTGACGGCAAAGCTGGTGGCCGGGCGCGATGTGGCGGAGCAGATCGATCCGCCCACGCTGCTGGATTACTTCCCCTTCCTGCGCATCTTCAGCAACAAGATCTTCCTGGCGCTGCTGGCCGTGCTGGCTGTGCTGATCGTGCTGATCGTCATCCTGGCGCTGAGCCGCAGGGCCGCGAAGCAGCGCAGACGGCGCATGATCTACGAGCAGCGCAGCCGGGAGTACCAGCGCCGCCAGCAGCCGTCCGCGCAGCTCCGCCGCCGGGATCCCTACGACGAACCTCCGCGCCGCCCGCGCAGCACCTCCGGCTCCACGGGCCGCAGCGGCACGCGCACGCCGCCCTCTCGCACATCGTCCAGCCGCAGCCGCAGCGCGAGATCCGGCAGCTACGACCGCCGCAGGCCACGCTGATTTCAAAAAAACTCCATAATGAGGTATAAATCCCTCCAAATCTTCCCATTCTGGGAGGAGAGGAGGGATTTTGTCATGGATTTGCATTCGATCAGGAAATTTCCTGCGGCGCTGCAAGGATTTCGGGAGCGCACCGGTCGCGCCCTGCGCCGTCTCTTTGAGCTTCTGAAGCGCAACGGCGGTCGCATCGCCTATTATGGACTGGTGGTGGTCGCACTGTGCGCCATCGCCCGAGCGGCGGAGATATACCGCGCCGACAGTGCGAATGAGGATGCGCTGGTGCTGCCCGCAGCGGATGCGATGGATGTGCTCAGCGAGGCGGAGGAGGTTTCTGAGCCGGAGATTCTGCTCCCGGAAGAGTGGAAGCTGCTGCGCGGCTTCTCGGACGAACCCCAGTGGAGATCAGAGCTGGGCCTGTGGGAGACGCACCCGGCGGTGGACTATGACTGTGCGGGCGGCAGTGTTGTCTGCCTGCGCAGCGGTGTGGTGCGCACGGTGGGAACGAGCGGCGTGTACGGCGGCTTTGTGGAGGTGGAGAGCGACGGCGCGCTCACGAGGTATGCTTCGATTGAACCTGCGGAGAACATGGAACCCGGCGCTATGCTGGAGATGGGCGATCCGATCGGCACGGCGGATGCGAGCATGCCCGGCGAGGCGGACGCGGGTGCGCACCTGCACCTCGAATTGTATCTGGAGGGCGAGGCGGCGGATTTTGTCCGGTATGCGGAGGAAAACCTTACGGCGGATTGACGGATTCCGCTTCTATATGTATAATGGAGGATGAAATTCGGCGGGAAACAGAGGAACGGAGGCGTAAACCATGGCGAGACTCTGGGCAAAGATCATCGTAAAGCACCGCATCAGCCGTCAGGCGACGGCGGATTGCAGACCGCAGGAGGTGGAGGAGGCTCTGACCGAGCTGTGCCATGAGTTTGACATTCCCTGTCCGATCTGGCTGCACAAGCACGAGCGCGAATTTGCCGACTTCCGTCACACGGCCTTCCTTCCGGAGCACTTCATGGAGGACGTGCCCTTTCAGAAGCTGGAGATCGAGTATCTGGAGGACGACGGCAAGACCCGCCGCAGCAACGATCCCCGGAATTACTTCGACGGCGTCTGATGCGCGACGGGTTAAAAAACGGGTGCGCGCGGTCAATTCGTTGACGGGAATTGGAAAGTGTGCTATAATCCCGATTAGGCAAGCTGAAAGCTTGGCCGGGTCGCTCACGCAGCAGCGGGAGCGACAATCATATGCTGATGATGAAGAGGAGTAGTCCTTGCGCGTCCCAAGAGAGAGCGGCTCACGGGCTGAGAGGCCGCTTGGAAGGGTGGAGGGCGAAGGTCGCTTCGGAGGCGGCGCGGTGAACGGATTAGCCGCGCGGGGTGCGCCCCTGAACGCGCAGAGAGGCCCGGATATCCGGGTGAATAAGGTGGTACCGCGGAACAGACCCGCCCTTTGGGTTTGTTTCGCGTTTCTGTTTTTGGAAGGGAGGTGGTCGGCCTTGAAGCACAGTGGAATCAATCTCGTCGCGCTGCTGCTGGTGTGCATCTTTGCGCTGCTCGGACTTCCGGGAAACGGCGAGCTTGGCTTTGACGCGAGCCGGATCAATCCGGCGGGACTTGTGGTTCTGTTGGCCGGGTTGGTCGCGGAGTTCTGCGCCGGGCCCATCGCCCGAAAGCTGCGTCCCGATGCGCCGGACGGTGCGCGCAACGCTGTCAAGCTCATCGCCCTGGCCGTCTGCGCCGTCGGCGCGCTGCTCATCATGCTCTGAGAAGCATAATTTGCACAACATCCTCGCAGGTGAATGCGTCTGCGATGCTGGGAGAACATCAGGAGGATATTTATGGAAAAACAGGAATTCACGATGGAGAAGGTCTATCAGCCCCAACAGATTGAAACTCGCATCTATGAAAAGTGGGAGAGCTCCGGCGCGTTCAAGCCCGTGGAGAACCCCGATAAAAAGCCCTTTACCATCGTCATGCCCCCGCCGAACATCACCGGCCAGCTGCACGTAGGCCACGCCCTGGACGAGATGCCCCAGGACGTGCTGATCCGCTACCATCGCATGAAGGGCGATCCCACGCTGTGGGTGCCCGGCACCGACCACGCCGCCATCGCCACCGAGGTGAAGGTGGTCAACGCCCTTGCCGAAGAGGGCCTGACCAAGCAGGACGTGGGCCGCGAAAAGTTCCTTGAGCGCACCTGGGAGTGGAAGAAGGAGTACGGCGGACGCATCGTTCGCCAGTTGCGCAAGCTGGGCGTGTCCTGCGACTGGGACCGCGAACGCTTCACCATGGACGACGGCCTGTCCCACGCCGTGCGCGAGACCTTCGTGCGCCTGTATGAAAAGGGCCTGATCTATCAGGGCTGGCGCATGATCAACTGGTGCCCCTGCTGCAAGACCTCCATCTCCGATGCAGAGGTGGAGTACGAGGAGCAGAAGGGCTCCTTCTGGCACCTGCTGTACCCGGTGAAGGAGACCGGCGAGATGCTGGAGCTGGCCACCACCCGCCCCGAAACCATGCTGGGCGACACCGCCGTAGCCATCAACGCCGAGGACGAGCGCTACGCCCACCTGCACGGCTGCCACGTGATCCTGCCGCTGATCAACAAGGAGATCCCGATCGTCTGCGACGAGCACGCCGACATGACCAAGGGCACCGGCGTGGTGAAGATTACCCCCGCCCACGATCCCAACGACTACGAGGTGGGCAAGCGTCACAACCTGCCCATGGTGCGCGTGTTCACCTACGACGGCCACATGACCGGCGCGAAGGAGGCCACGGAGAACGCCGAGTGGATCGCCAGCGGCCGCGCCACCGCCGATGAGCCGGTGGTGCTGGATTGCGGCAAGTACGCCGGCATGACCACCATGGAGGCCCGGAAGGCCATCGTCGCCGATCTGGAGGCCGCGGGCCTGCTGAAGAAGGTGGAGCCGCTGACTCACGAGGTGGGTACCTGCTACCGCTGCCACCACACCATCGAGCCCATGGTGTCCAAGCAGTGGTTCGTGAAGATGGAGCCGCTGGCCAAGCCTGCCGTGAAGGTTGTCAAGGACGGCGAGCTGCGCTTCGTGCCCGAGCGCTTTGAAAAGACCTATCTGAACTGGATGGAGAACACCCGCGACTGGTGCATCTCCCGCCAGCTGTGGTGGGGCCA
>JAUNNK010000156.1 GCA_030537335.1 Clostridia bacterium
TGTACTTGACGTGGTTGCCGGTGCAGAGGGTGTCGCCCAGGCGGAAGATGCCGGGATCGAACAGGCCGATGATGTCGCCCGGATAGGCGGTCTCCACGCTCTCGTGCTCCTGGGCCATGAAGGTCTGGGGCTGGGCCAGCTTGACCAGGCTGTTCGAGGAGGAGTGCCACACGCTCATGCCCTTTTCGAACACGCCGGAGCAGACGCGCATGAAGGCCAGGCGGTCGCGGTGGGCGGGGTTCATGTTGGCCTGAATCTTGAAGATGAAGCCGGTGAACTTGTCGGAGGCGGGATCGATGGGGCCCTCGTCGGAGACGCGTGCCGCAGGTGCCTTGGTGTAGGTCAGGAAGCGCTTCAGGAAGGGCTCCACGCCGAAGTTGTTGGTGGCAGAGCCGAAGAACATGGGCGTGAGCTGTCCGGCGAGGATCTTCTCCAGGTCGAACTCGTCGCCCGCCACATCCAGCAGCTCGATGTCCTCCACCAGCTTCTCGTAGTAGCGCTTGCCGATGACGGCCTCGCAGTCGGGATCATCGATGCCGATCTCCTGAACTTCGACCTGGGTCTGACCGTGATCGCCGCCCTTGTACAGCTCGATCTTGCGAGTGTCGCGGTGGTAGAGGCCCTTGAAGTCGCCGTCGATACCGATGGGCCAGTTCACGGGACAGGATCGGATGCCCAGCACCTGCTCGATCTCCTCCATCAGATCGAAGGGATCGCGACCCGCGCGGTCCATCTTGTTGATGAAGGTGAAGATCGGAATGGAGCGCAGGCGGCAGACCTTGAACAGCTTCACCGTCTGCTCCTCCACGCCCTTGGCGTTGTCGATGAGCATCACAGCGCTGTCCGCGGCCACCAGCGTGCGATAGGTATCCTCGGAGAAGTCCTGATGTCCGGGGGTATCCAGAATGTTGATGCGGTAGCCGTCGAAGTCGAACTGCATCGCCGAGGACGTGACCGAAATGCCGCGCTGCTTCTCAATCTCCATCCAGTCCGAGGTGGCATGGTGCGCCGTCTTGCGGGCCTTGACCGAGCCCGCCAGGCGGATGGCCCCGCCGTAGAGCAGGAGCTTTTCGGTCAGCGTCGTCTTACCTGCGTCCGGGTGCGAGATGATGGCGAACGTACGCCTGCGCGCCACTTCCTGTTTCAGTTCGGGATGCAGCATTTACATTCCTCCAGCCTCATAATTTCACAACTTATATTGTAATGTTTCCCCGCGAAACATGTCAATCCCCGCAAGGAATTCTTTGCGTTAATTGTAAACAATCCCTGTGCGAACGCGCAGAAAAGGGCAGATACGTCGAATCTGCGCCCCGATTGCAGGCAGCAAAATACCGGCATGACCTGCATGCCGGTTCGTTTTTTCATCTGTTATGCATTCAGCCTGTGCTTGTCCGCAGGTTTTTCATCCTCCTCGGCCAGTTCCAGCGCGCGATCCAGATGCTGGAGCAGATCAAGCACGATCCCCTCCGGCAGCGGTTCCCCGATCTGGGCATAGAGTTCGCGCATGCGATCCGCCTGACGGCTCGCGCGCAAGGAACGGTCTGTGTTCTGCTCGTTCATGTTCTGTCCTCCGCATTATTTCGTATTTCTGCTATCAGTTTATGCGGATTTTTGACAGCATATGACAAGCTTGGCAAAATAAATCGATGGTTTTCCGACATTCTCAGCGAATTTTCTGCCCGCGCAGAAGAATTTTGCGATCCTCGGGGATGCGGTAGCTCTCGACGGCCTTCTGAATCGCCTTGTTGTGCACCCAGGGATCCAGGCGGCGACTTTCAAAGTAGGGCAGGGTCGCGTCCCACTGCTTCGCCAGCGCCGTGGCAAAGAACCAGGAGATCATCATATTGATGTAGTATTCCTCCGAGCGCAGCGCCGCTACCCAATCGAGATAGGCCGGATAGAAGGCCTCGTCCAGATAATGGCGCATCAGCATGCCCATGCCGAAGCGGACGGTGTAGACCTGATCGGAGGCCATCCAGCGGCGAATCTCGCCGATCAGCCGGGGAAGCTGCTTCTTCAGGCACTTGGGGGACATGGAATCGCAGGTGGCCCAGTTGTCCACATATGGAAGGAACGCATCCAGCGCCGCGACGCATGCGTCGTAGTCTGCGATGCGCTCGATCAGGAAGGCGTGGAGGTTGTTCTCCTCCTGATAGAGGTGGGGCAACAGCGCCATGAAGGCCGCTGCATCGGCGGTGCGGCTCAGCTCGACAGCATACTTACGCAGCGCAGGCGTGCGCACGCCGATGACCCGCTCCGGCGGCACCGTGGGCGTGAGCTTCGCCGTAAAGTCCCGGTACTTCAGATCCTGCATCTCAAACAGGCGCGCGCGGATCCGCGCTTCCACCTCGCTCATGTCTTCCTCCTCTTCGGCTTTGGCGGGGGCAGCTCATCGTAAATTGCGGTAAAGAGCTGCTCCAGCTTTGCCCGGTCCTCCAGGCAATCCACCACCAGCATGGGCTGCGCGCCCTCGTAAGGTGCTTCCAGCGCAGCGTCCGGCAGCAGGGCGCGCGCCGAGGGCACCGGCTTCACCAGCAGGCGGTTGTCGCACAGCCCTGCGGCGTAGCGGTCGCGGACGTACAGCAGGTATTCGCCCATCATCGGCCGCACCCGCACGTCCTCGAGGCCGGAGAGCTGCTCCAGCACGTAATCGACAAATTGACAGCTCGTCGCCAAGGTTCACGCCCCCCTCACAGCTCCAGCTCCATGCCCGAGTGCATCTGCACCACGCCCTCGCCCAGCTCCCGGCGGAGAAGCTCATAGGCGCGCGTGCCGGTGCAGTGGCCGGTGACGATGCGCTCCACGTCCGTCTGACGGATGCGCTCCGCCAGTGCGCAGACCTCGTCCTCGCTGAGGTGAAAGAGGTGCAGTCCGCCCACGTAGGCCCGGATGGGCTTGTCCGGAAGCGCGTCGCGCACCTCGCGGATGATGTTGTCCGGCCCGGCGTGGGAGCAGCTGTTGAAGATCACCAGAGAGCCGTCCTCCTCCAGCACCAGGCTCTGCTCGTGCAGGAAGGAATCCGGGGTCAGGCGGCGACCGGAGCGCATGTACAAGCAACCCCGCGCGGCGATGGCCTCCAGCCCTGCCGTGCTGTGGGGGATCAGATGCGCGCCGGAAAGCAGCTCCTGCGCGCCGTCCACGAAGTGAAAGCGCTCCCTGAAGTCCCGGAGCATGTCCCGATCCACGCCGATGTAGCGCCGGAAGATCCACTTCTTGCCGTAGTAGCGCTGGCTCGCGGCGCGCTGGAGGGCGACCTTGGCATGATCGTTCTCCTCAAAGAAGCGCTCGAAGCCGTCGGCGTGGTCGTAGTGCCCGTGGGAGAGCACGCAGCATTCCACATCCTTCAGATTCACGCCCATCGCCCGGGCGTTCTCCACGAAGCGGCCCGTGGCCCCCGCGTCCAGCAGGATGCTGTGGCCCGCATAGTCGATCAACAGCGACAGCCCCCACTCCCCGATCAGGCCGTTCCATTCAATGTTGTCCATCAATACGCGCAGATGCATTCGTTCCCTCCGTCACTCCGCCAGGAATTCCGCCACGGTGCGGTTGAAATCCTCCGGATTCTGATTTGCGATAAAGTGGTTGCCCTTTAGGATTGCCAATCTGGCGTTGGGCAGGCTGTCGGCGATCAACCGGGTGTGCCTCTCCCGAATCATATCCCGATCCCCTGCAATCACCAGCACCGGCAGCTCCAGGCGCTTGAGATCCTGGGGCGCGAAGTGGGGCTCGTTCACCATCAGGCTCAGCAGCTCCATCTTCCGCCGAGCCTCCGGCTGCTTGGCCGCGAACAGGCGGGCGATGTGATAGCCCAGCACGACGGGGATCTGGACGTGGAGCTTCACACCCAGTGGATCCAGGTTCGCGCCGTTGAGGATCAGCTTCTTCACCCGCCGGGGGTACTTCAGCGCGAAACTCAGGGCGATGTTGCCGCCATCGGAAAAGCCCAGGATGTGGGCCGAATCGATGCCCTTTTCGTCCATGAAGCCGCGCAGATCCTCGGCGAACTGGCGGATGGTGAAGGGCGCGCTGCCCCGTGGGGATGCGCCGTGGCCGCGGGTATCCAGCGCGATCACGCGCCAGGACTTCGCAAAGTCGTCCATCTGGCCCGCAAAGTAGTCCAGGCTCTCGCCGTTACCGTGCAGCAGAATCAGCGCGTCCCCCGTGCCCCTTTCCACGTAATTCAGCTGAATGTCGCTCACGCTTCCGCCCCCTCGCAACACTTTCTTCCAATTTATCGCAATCCTTGAACGCTGTCAAGCAACCATGCATAGAACGGCGGTTCGAGCGTCCGCCTCCATGGTTGCAACAGATAGAAAGCGACCCTCCGCGCGCAAAGCAACGCAGAGGGCCGCTCAATCTCCGAACTAAGGGAATTATTCCTCAGCGGGAGCGCCAACGGGGCAAACGCCTTCGCAGGAGCCGCAGGAAATGCAGGTATCCGCGTCGATCACGTACTTGCCCTCGCCCTCGGAAATCGCATTCACCGGGCACTCCTCGGCGCAAGCGCCGCACATCACACAATCGTCGGAAATCTTATATGCCATGTTGGTTACACCTCCATATTTTTATACGGATATTATAACCGCAAAGCACGAAAAATGCAATAGAAATCCGCAAAGTAAATTCGGAAAAAGCTGCGCTTTCCGGCAGAATCCGGCACATTTTGCTCCAATCATACAGAAAAACCCTCCCTTTGCACAAGGGAGGGGATGAAATCAGATGATTTCCACAAAAACCGGCTTCGGGCTCTTGGCAGAGGCAGCCTTCACAACCGTGCGGATGGCCTTCGCAATGCGGCCCTGCTTGCCGATCACCTTGCCCATGTCCTCCGGATCGACGCGCAGCTCGATGACGATGTTCTCCTCGTTCTCGACCTCGCGCACATCGATGGCTTCCGGCTTATCGACCAGGGAAGTTGCGATATACTTGACCAGTTCCAGCATGGCTTACAGGACTCCGCCCTTCTTCAGCAGGCCGCGAACGGTGTCGGTGGGCTGGGCGCCGACGCCGAGCCAGTACTTCGCGCGTTCCTCATCGATCTTCATCTCGACGGGCTCGGAAACGGGATTGTAGTAGCCGATCTCCTCGATGAAGCGGCCATCGCGGCAGTTGCGGCTATCGGTAACGACCAGGCGATAGAAGGGCTTCTTCTTCATGCCCATTCTCTTCAGACGAATCTTAACCATTTGAGTTTCCTCCTAACCAATTCTCAGATGTTTGTATATCACAGCGGATGCTGTTGATAGCTTACTGCTTGCCGAAGCGGCTCATCATGCGCTTCATCTTGCCGCCCTTCATGCCGCCCATCACGTTCTTCATCATGCTCTTGGCCTGATCGAACTGCTTGAGCAGCAGGTTTACCTCCTGCACGGTGGTGCCGCTGCCGGCAGCGATGCGGCGCTTGCGGCTGGCGTTGAGGATGTCCGGGTTGCGGCGCTCCATGCGGGTCATGGA
>JAUNNK010000157.1 GCA_030537335.1 Clostridia bacterium
AATGAAGCAAAGCATCGGACACAAGAAGCTCAATCCCCTTCAGGGCATCCTGCTGATCGTCTGCCTGATGGCGATCCTGTTCCTGGTCAACTACCTCGCCATCGACTTGTTCGGCGCGTGGTTCTCCCGCATCTCCGAGCGGGCGGGCGGCCTCGCCGGACTCATCGCCTTCTGGGTCATCGGCGGCTTCATCGCCCTGCAGGTGCTGCGGGTGTACGTCGCGCGCATCAGCTACACGCTGAGCGAGGACCTGCTGCGCATGAGCCGCTTCTACGGCAAGCGCGAGCGCCACATCGAGGATATCTACCTGAACCAACTGCTGTTCGTGGGCTCGCCCGAGGACGCGCGCAAGCGCTACGGCAAGCTTCGCTGCACCCGGGCCACCCACTCCTCCTGCAAGCTTGCGCGCACCGCGCTGGTGTACAAGAACTCCGCCGGCGCGCGTATGGCGCTGATCCAGGCCGACGAGGAACTGAAGGCCGCGCTCACCCAGCGCGTGAAAAAGAAGTGAGGGCGGGGAAATCTGCACAATCCCCATCCCATAGAAATCCCGGCCGTTTTTCTCGCAACGGCCGGGATATTTCTCACCCATTTCTCCGGAATTTCTGCGAAAAATCCACCGCTTTGCAGGGGGAATCTCCGCTTCGTATCGCGATGAAAAGCGCCTAAATCCGCACGAACTTCCGGGTGAACTCCTGCCCCGCACATCTCTCGGCGGGTTCGTCGCACAGGAGCGCGCGCAGGTCGGTGGCGCGGCATTCCAGATCAAACACGGGATCGCCCCGCAGCTGCGTCGCGTCGGAGACGATGGGCAGTTGTGATCGCGCCTTCAGCTCCCGCAGCAGCGGCCGCGCATCCTCCCGCATGCCGATCAGCCGGGCATATCCGGGCATTGCATGCATTTCCACCATGGATTTCGTCATCTTCAGCAGCGCGCAGGCGCAGATGCGGCTCAGCCGCGCGCGGGTGTAGCGCTTGCATTTCAGCATCTCCAGCAGCTCATCGCGGCCCGAAGCCTCCGCCGCGCAGCGCGCAATCCGCTGCTCCAGACCCTCGCCCACGCCGGGGATTTCCGCGATTTCCTCCGGCGACATGCCCCGCAATGTGTGCAAAAGCAGGTCATCCATGGTGTGCAGCCGCCCCGCGCGGCGCAGCTCCGCCCGGGCAGGCTCCGGCACGCAGGTCAGCGCTTCCTCCATTTTCCCATCAGATATTGCGGCACGGATGGCCGTGGCCGAGGCAAACGCACCCAGACTTTCATCGTGATAATTTCCGATTCTCTGCACCGGCAGGGCTTCCATTTTCAGATTTTGCGCCCCAATTTCCCGCAAATACTGCACCGCTAGGATCAGATTCGGTGAATTCAGCTTCTCCGCGTCCACGCCCAGCAGCATGGACAGTGCCTCGCCCCTCGCCCGGGCGTGGGACTTGCCCGCCTCCAGCCCCCTCCGCAGTGCAGCGCTCAGCTCCGGCGGCTCATTTTCTCCCACTTCCGCCAGGGTTTTCAGTAGATTTATGTCGGTTTCCTCGCTTCCGAAGGAGAGCACGTCGCAGCCCAGGCCACCCAGCACCGCCACGCCGCCCCGGGCGAAGCCGTCCGCAGGCTGCAAGGCCCACAGCGCGGGCAGCTCGAACACCGCGTCCGCCCCGCAGTTCAGCGCAATCCGCGCCCGTGCCCACTTGCCCATGCAGGCGGGCTCCCCGCGCTGGGTGAAGCTGCCGTCTATGCAAACCACGATATAATCGCAGTTTCCCCTGCGCCGGGTCTCCTTCAGGTGGTGGGCGTGTCCATTGTGAAAGGGATTGTATTCGGCGATGACGCCCGCGATTTTCATGGAAATTCCCCCTTGTTGCACCCATTTTACCCGAAATTGTGTCCCGTGGCAAGATTAACGCCGCGTTCGGCAGGAAGTTTCCCCCCGTACAGCGAATATGTTAGGTATTTTCGCAAAAGGAGTACATTTGACATGGCAAAGCTCTACTTCCGCTACGGCGCGATGGGTTCCTCCAAGACGGCGAACGCCATCATGGTGCAGTACAACTACCACGAGCGTGGTCAGAACGCGCTGATGGTGAAGCCTCGGCTGGACAACCGCGACGGCGAGCGCATCGTGGGCTCCCGCAGCGGCCTGAGCGCGCCCTGCATCTACATGGAGGAGATCGAAAATGTGGATCTCTCCGCCTACAACTGCATCATCGTGGACGAGGCGCAGTTTCTGACCAAAAATCAGGTGACGCGACTGGTGGAGATTGTGGATGAAATGAACATTCCGGTGATCTGCTACGGCCTGCGCGCGGACTTCCGTGGCGAGCTGTTCGAGGGCAGCACCTGGCTGATGGCCTGGGCGGACACCATCGAGGAGATCAAGACGGTGTGCTGGTGCGGCCGCAAGGCCACCTGCAACGCCCGCGTGGTGGACGGCAAGGTTGCCCGCGAGGGCGAGCAGATCGTGCTGGGCGGCAATGAGAGCTACGTAGCCCTGTGCCGCAGACACTGGAGGAGCGGCGAGCTGGCCCCGCTGGAGGTGCGCAAGATCTCCGCGGGCAAGAAGGCCTATCTGCCGCTGCTCATGGAGGCCGATCCCAGTGAGAAAATGATCGACCGCTATCTGGAAAAGAGCGAAATGTATGTGCTGATGATCAACGGCCAGGCCGCGTCCGTGGCGGTGGTGGGCCAGGTGGACGACGAGGTGTGCGAGCTGTACAACCTCGCCACCGCACCCGGCCTGCGGGGCAAGGGCTACGCCTCCAGGCTGGTCAGGCACCTGATCCGCCTGTACCAGCCCCGCTGCAAGCGCATGCTGGTGGGCACGTCCCAGCCGCTCATGCCATTCTACGAGCGCTTCGGCTTCAAGTACAGCTTCACCCGCGAGGGCTTCTTCCTGGACGAGGGCTACGCCGGGGTGCAGTTCGATGAGGAGAATCTTCAGGACATGCAGGTGCTCGAGCTTGCACTGTGAGGTGGAAAAACGATGAACACGCGCGCGCTGGTTGTGATCGACCTTCAGAATGACATCACGAAGAACTACCGGGGCATCATCGACGGGGTCAACCGGGCCATCGACTGGGCCGTCAAGGAAGGCATGGAAATCGTCTACATCCGGCACCACAACCTGTCCGCCGGAACCCGAACCTTCAAACCCGATACGCGCGGTGCGGAGTTCGTGCCGGAGCTGAAGCTCGTCTCCGGAAACATCTTCGTAAAGACCAAGAGCAACGCATTGACCAGCGAGGAATTTGCCGCCTTCATTGAGGCGAAGGGCCTCACCGAATTCTACGTCGCCGGGGCCGATGCCACCGCCTGCGTCAAGTCCACCTGCTACAACATGGCCAAGGCGGGCTACACCGTGCACGTGCTGTCCGACTGCATCACCAGCTACGATCTGAAGAAAATCGACGAGATGCTGGATTATTATGCAAAGAAGGGCTGCACGGTAAATAAGCTCGATGAAGTGATGTAAGAATCTGTGGGAATTTTCAGTCCGCATGAATGTGCTTCGGCATTTTCATAAATCCATTGAGAGAGGAATGATGTATTATGAAAAACACCTGCCGCAATCTGCACAAACGACATACCGACTGGAAAGAGGAGATTATCATTGAATTTGAGAAGAGAGAATGACATTCTGGAGAAAACCCTGTCCCTCGCGGAGGAGGCCTATGGGGCCGCCTACCGCTTTCTGCTCCTGGAATACGAGCGGCGACCCGATGACTTCGGCCCCCAGGCGCTGTACTTCCTCGCCTGTCTGGCAGGCGGGGACGGTCAATCAGAACAGGCGCTTATGTGGCTGGACAAGTCCATCCGCGAAAACGGCTGGTGGTACCGCCCGGAGGTGCTGGAGGACGACGATCTCGCGTCTCTGGCAGAGCATCCCGCATTTCTCGCGCTGAAGGCGACCTCCGACGCGCGTTATGCACAGGCCGCGGCGGCAAGCAAGGCGGTTTTCAGTTGGGAGGGCAAAACGGCGGACAAATTGTTCCTCGCAGTACACGGAAACACCCAGAACGCGCAGGTCGCAAGGGAGGACTGGCGACCGCTGCTGGGCTCTGACTGGCAGCTGGAGACCATCCAGAGCGCCGAACCGGACGGCTACGGAACCTTCCGCTGGAGCTACGACATGGCCTCCTCTGTCCCCGTAGCGGACGCAATCGAAAAAATGCACGGCGCAGGATATGAGCGCATCGCCTGCGGCGGCTTCTCCGCGGGCTGCGACATGCTGCTGCGCGCAATTACATTTTCCCCCGCGCGCTGCGACGCGCTGGTTTTGCAGAGCCCCTGGATTCCCATGCTGGAGGCGCACGGAGACGCATTGATTGAGGCCCTCCGGCGGAAGGACATCCGAGTGAAGATCCTCTGCGGCTCGGAGGACGAGGACTGCCTGCCCATGGCGGAGCAGCTGCACGACCTGCTGCAAAGGGCCGGCGTTCCTGCGGAGCTGACCATCCAGCCGGGGAACCGCCACCAATTTCCCGAAACGGAGGCGCTGCCCGGTGCATGACGTGGAAATTTCCCCCGCCCATCCCTGCGATATCGAGCGCTGGATGGCGCTGGTGGATCAGGTGAAGGCGGCCTTCCCCGGACTGGAAACCGTTGAGGCCCTGGCGGAGCACAGGCGCACCGTGCTCGACTTCATGGAAAGAAATGCCGCGCTCTGCGCAAAGTGCGACGGAAGAATCGTCGGCGCGCTGCTCTTTTCCAGGGAGGATAGCGTTCTATGCTTCCTCGCGGTGGATCCCGGCTTCCGCAGGCGGCACATTGCGGAGAAGCTGGTGCAAATGATGCTCCATCATCTGGACGCGGACAGGGCCGTGACCGTTACAACCTACCGCGAGGGCGCACCGGAGGGCCGCGCTGCCCGGGCGTTCTACCGCCATCTGGGCTTCGTCGAGGGCAGGCTGACGGAGGAATTCGGAAGCCCGGTGCAGGAATTTGTACTGAAACGATAGCGCAGAGCGATCCCATGGAAACCCGGCGGCACAGTCTGTGAAACCTTTGCGCCTTGAATCCCCCGCATGTTTCAGAACGTGCGGGGGATTGTTCGCATTTTATACGAAATTGATTGATTCAATCGAAGAAACACGCTATACTATAAACTAGAAAGGTGTGTGTATCTATGTATATTGCCTCCGAATGGAAGGATTACGAGGTCATCGATACCGGCGACGGCGAGAAGCTGGAACGCTGGAAGGACATCATCCTGCGCCGCCCCGACCCCCAGGCGATCTGGCCGAAGCAGAAGCCCGGTCTGTGGACGAAGGCGGACGCCCACTATCATCGCTCCACCAAGGGCGGCGGCGAGTGGGAGTTCTTCAAAAAACTGCCGGAGCGCTGGAGCGTCAAGTACGGCGAGCTGGAGTTCTACGTGCGCCCCACCGGCTTCAAGCACACCGGCCTGTTCCCGGAGCAGGCGGTGAACTGG
>JAUNNK010000016.1 GCA_030537335.1 Clostridia bacterium
CCGGAAGCGCCTCGCCGGTGACGATGCTGTCCGAGATGGTCAGCAGCGCCAGCGCATTCTTGCCTGCAGCCGCCGCGTTCAGATACAGCGCGTAGGCTTCCATCTCCACGCAGAGCACGCCCAGCTTCATCAGCTTCTGGGAGGCCGTCTCGTAGCCGCCCTGCTCGTAGAAGCAGTCGCTGGAGAACACCGCCCCCGGCACGATGGGCTGGCCCAGTTTCTTCGCCGCCTCCACCGCCTTGGTGAGCAGCTCATAGGAGCAGCAGGGCGCCAGCGTGCCGTCGAAGCCAAACTGGTAGCCGTAGTTGGAGGTGGTGTAGGCGCTCATGCCCGCCACGATGTCGCGCAGCTTCAGCTTGTCGCTCATCGCGCCTGCGGAGCCCACGCGGATGATGTTCTCCACGCCGTAGTAGTTGTACAGCTCGTAGGAATAGATGCCGATGGAGGGCATGCCCATGCCGGAGGCCATCACCGAGACGCGCTTGCCCTTGTACTGACCGGTGTAGCCCTGCACGCCGCGCACGTTGTTCACCAGCTGCGCGTTCTCCAGATAGTGTTCCGCAATGTACTTCGCGCGCAGCGGATCGCCGGGCATCAGTACGGTCTTTGCAAAGTCCCCTTCCTTTGCGTTGATGTGGGGGGTCGGTATGTTGCTCATGTTCGTCCTCCTGTATCTTTGAAGTGGAACCGGCGTTTAAAACCGGAATGTATCCGAGACGAACGATTTGAACGCCCCGGCAAAGCTCATATCGTGGGTGAGCATGCGCAGAATCGTGCCTCCAATCAGCAGCGCGATCACCAGCGCGCCCGCGACGATCAGGGTTATGACCGTCGCCCTTGTGCTTTTCCTTCGCATCTTATCCGCGCTTCCTCTTCCTCTGTGATGGGTGCGTGCACGGCGTAGAGCCGCGCCATGTCCTCCTCCGCCTCCGGGTCGTCCACCGGAAGCGCGGGAAACAGGCCCGTGCACTCCGTGGCGCTGGCGACGAATTCCGTCTCCTCAAAGCTGTCCTTTCGGTGCTGCTTCAGCATGCTGAACTCCTCCCTTCCGGGATTCAGCATCTCCCCGCAGGGCGCGCTTCATGCTGCCAGCTTATTCCTGCTTGAGCGTCTCCGCCCCCGTGCGCTGATAGCCCATGCGGATCAGCTCCGAGATGTCCCAGGGCCGCGTGTCCGCGTCGGGATAGAGGATCAGCAGCTCCTCGTAGGGCTCGGGATTGTCCGGATCCAGGTCCACGCACTTCTTCAGCATCGCTGCGGCGGATTCCAGCTTGTCCGCCTCGTAGTAGGCCACCATGGCGCTGTGGGCGTACTCGTAGTTCTCCGGGTCGCGGTTCAGCGCCTTCTCATAGTAGCGCGCGGCCAGCAGGTCGGAATCCTTCTGATAGGCCTCGTAGCCCAGATCCGCATAGGCCTCCGCCGACCAGGCCAGATTCACCTGCGCCAGCACCCGCTGTCCCTTGGGCGAGATCGCCCAGGCCGCGCACACCACCAGCAGGATCAACATCAGGATCAGCGCGACGATGCCCCGAATGTGCCGCTGGAAGAAGCTGCCGGACTCCGGCTCCTCGTAGTCGAAGGAATCCTCATAACGGCCGTAGGAATCGTCATAGCCGTCGTCCAGATCGTACTCGTCCTCCTCGTCCCCGCGATCCATGAAGATGTCGTCCAGATCCATCTCCTTGACCGGAATGTAGGTGTTGGCGCTGCGGCTCCGACGGTTTTCCGGGCGCGTCGGCGCACTGCGGCGCTTCGAGGGAGCCTGCTGCTCGGGGATGTCCTCCACGATGGGCTCGGGTTCCGGTTTGCGCTCGGGTTCCGGCACAGACTCGGGTTCGTCCTGCAAATCCGGTGCGTCAAAGTCGAAGCGCAGCGGCTCAAACTCCTCCACCGCCACCTGCTTTGGCTGCGCGGGCCTGTCCGCATCGTCAAACAGACTCGATGGAGCCTTCGCGTCAGCCTGTGCATCGGACTCCGGGCGCTGTTCAACCGGCTTCGCGCCGGACGATGGCGCACTCGAAGCAGGCACATCCTGATCGGGAATCACGATCGGCGCGCCGCAGAAGGGGCAGAACAGCATGTTTTCCATGACCTTCTTGCCGCATTGTCCACAATACATCGCGCTTCCTCCCTGTCTCGAAATGTGGGTCAAAGATTGCGCAGCGCCTCGAAATCCGGATCGCCGTAGAAGCTGCGATCCTCACCCGCGTCGCCGCCCAGCGCCTCCACGGCGTCGCGCAGCTCGATGTAGTCCAGATACCGCAGGTCGAAGAGGTTCAGCATCTCCTGCATAGGCTCGAGGGCCTTGGGATCGCCCAGCTTGGCCAGCAGCGAGGCGTTCAGCGCGCGCTGCTCCGGCACGTTTTTCAGCCGCCGGATCAGATAATCACATATGCGCGCATCTCCCGGAAAATTGCAGCAGACGTCCAGAATCAGCGTCTGCGCGTGCTCCGGCGCGTCCGGATAGGCGTCCAGCAGCTTTTTTGCCGTCGCCGCGTCCCGGCCGGAGAGCACGTCTGCCGCCAGGTCGCTGAGCTCGCTCTGCTCCTGCGCGCCGACGACCATGCCGATCAGCAGCTCGTCCGCATCCGTATCGCCGATGTCCCGCAGCATGCCCATGGCCTCCGCGCGCAGTTCCTCGCTCTGATGTTCGTCGGCGAGGAGCGAGCGCAGCAGCGGCGCGCAGTCCGCACCCAGCTCCACGATGCGCGCGTACAGCGGCTCGGGCAGATTGACCTTCTTTTCAAAGTAGCCCCGCATCAGCGCGATCAGCTCGGAAGCGCTGGTATAGCGATCAAAGTAGGTCGCCGGGCTTGCGCCCTCCAGCCAGTCCGCAGGAGCGTTGATCCACTCCTCCATCATGCTGTTGTAGCTGTTCTCCACCTGCTCCTCATTCAGTCCCGGGTGCGCCGCCACCCACTTGCGTGCGAATTCAAAAAACCTCGCGTCGAAATCAATGATCTTCATTTTCATTATCCTGTTCTCTGTCCGCGTCCTCATAACATTCCAGCACCGAGGCCATGTGGCGCGCGTAGAACACCATGCGCCGGGGCTTACAGGCGAACGCACGCGCCAGCTTATCCACGGAGACGTGCCTGCCGTGCTGCAAGAGATAGTTCCAGGCCAGCGCTGCGGCGGCCTCCTGGGTGCACACCAGGGGATCGCTCTGGCGGCTCGCGCTGCGATAGCCCTTCCAGAGCAGTGCCAGCGCTGAGAGCGCCTCCACGCCGTACTCCTGGGAGAGCACCTCGTCCGCAAAGCGCACCAGCTGGCGCTCGCCCACCGGCATGCCGGCCAGCACGCCCTCCGCCTCCGGCAACAGGCCGTCCATCGCGTCCATGTCCGGCGGCATCAGTTTCCCCATGTCCGCACCCCGCAGCCTGAGAAACAGCACGCCGTGGAGCTTGACCGACATCGGCACGTCGCCCCGGTACAGCAGCTCCCGCATGGCGCTCTCGGACTCCTCGTCCCCGGCGGCGGCGATCACCATGATGGCGGCGCGACCGCAGTTCTCGTTGCCGGTGCCCACCGCCCAGATCAGCAGCGTTCGGAAGTCCCGGTCCGTGCACCACAGCTCCGCAGCCACGTCCAGGCCCTCGCTCAGCTTCTCGGCGATCTTCATCAGCCGCCTGCGATACTCCTCCGCAGGAACCTCATAGATCAGCTCCGGCTTGATGCTGTCAAGCTCGTTCCGCGCGGCAAGCTCCTGATAGTAACGCGCAACGCTGTCCTCGGGGTCGATGCGCAGAATCCGCCGCCAGAAGCGCTCCACCTGCGCATCCTCCGCGCCGGTGTGGTGCAGCAGCACCGCGCGCATGTGCAGCAGGCCCTTGTCGTGGGGCGTCTCCTGAAGCGCAAGGCGCACCGCGTCCGCCGCCTCGGCGTACATGCCCAGCTCCGACAGCGCAAAGATCATCAGCCGCAGCTCCACGCCGTCGGGTCGCAGCGCGATGGCCCGCCCGGCAAGCTCCAGCGCCTCGTTCTGGTCGCCGCACATGTACAGCACCTGCGCCGCCACGCACAGCGCGCGCACGCTGGGTTCGCCGTCCGAAACGCTCAGACGCGCCTGCTCCACCGCCTTATCGTCCTCGCCGCCCATGCGCAGCGTCATGGCGTACAGTGCCCGAATCTCCGGCTGGTTCTGATCCATCTCCAGACTGCGCTCGAACAGCCTGCGCGCCTTCTCCACGTCGTCCTCCCGGAGCGCATTGCAGGCCTTCTCGGCGATCTGCGCGGCTCTGCCCCGGCGGCGGTCCAGCGGTCGCTTCAGCGCGTCGTAGAGGTAGATCTCCTCGGTCAGGTCCAGCGCGTCGTCGGCGTACTCCCCGCCTCCGGCGTGGCTGCGGTACAGCGACAGCGCGCGTCGAGCGGAATCCATCTCGTTGCGGCCCAGCTGGTTCAGTGCCAGCCCGTAGTAGCACTCCGCCGGCGCGTTCTTCTCCGCGAGCAGATCCAGCAGGATGCGGTTGGACTGCTCGTGACAGCCCATCTCGCAGTACATCTCCGCCAGATCCAGCTTGTATTCCCGGTTCTCCGGGGACTGCTCCACCGCGCTGCGCAGCAGCTCCAGCGCGTCCACCGGATTGTTGTCCCGGCGGTTCTTCATCGCGCGATGGTGCACATAGGCCGCGCTGCGGTCGATGGAAACAACCTTGGGGTTATGCTTCATTGATCCTCCCGAATTGTCGCCGCTTCCAGCAGCAGCTTGAGATCCTCGGCGCTGAATTTGTAGCGCTTGTTGCAGAAGTGACAGTCCACCTGGGCGCCGTGCTGGTTCTCGATCATGTCCTTGAGCTCCTCGCTGCCCAGCGTCACCAGCATGCGCTCGATGCGCTCGCGGCTGCAATCGCACTGGTAGCGCGGCGTGCGCTTCTCCAGCACCTTCGGCTCCAGGTGCATCAGCAGCTGATTGACCGCACCCTCCAAATGGTATTCCTGCATCGTGGCGGAAATATCCATGAACATGCCGGCGCTGTGCTCCACCGAAGCGATGGCGGCCTCGGTGGCGTTGGGCATCATCTGGATGATGAGTCCGCCGGCGGAGACCACATGGTCGTCGTCCACCAGCACGCCCAGGCTCACCAGCGAGGGCGTCTGCTCGGAGGCGGTGAAGTACATAGCGAAGTCCTCGGCGATCTCGCCGGAGACCAGATTCACCTGGCCCACATAGGGTTCCTTCAGGCCCAGATCCTTGATGACAGTCATCTTGCCGTCCTTGCCCACCGCAGCGCCCACCGGCAGCTTCTTGCCCGTGCGCGGGAGGTCGATGTCCGGATTGTCCACATAGCCCTTCGCGCTCAGATCGCCGTGGGCCACGGCCAGCACCGTTCCGATGGGGCCGCCGCCCTTGATCTGCACGCTGACAGACTCCCTGTCATTCTTCAGCATGCTGCCCATCATGGCCGCGCAGGTCAGCGTGCGCCCCAGCGCCGCCGTGGCGATGCGGGAGAGATGATGGGTGTCCATCGCCTTCTGCACCATCTCTGTGCTCTCGATCAGGATGGCCCGGGCCTGCCCGTCCATCAGGGAAATATCATATATGCCGTCGCGGTTCATAGCATCCATTGATTCTTCTCCTTTAATTTATTCGCGCGTTGCGCAGATGTGCACGCGCAGCTCCTGCGGCTTCGGCGCAGCAAAGCTCTGATCCCCAAAGATCATTATGCCGGTGAAGCCTGCCTCCTCCAGCAGCGCCTTCAGTCGCTGCGGCTCGTGAGCCCGCTGGCGGTGGGTCTCCGAGACCCTGCGGTACAGCTCCCCCTCCTCGCGCAGGAAGAAGGTGATGTCCATGGTCACGATATCGTTCTCCAGCGTGTTCTGCCAGAGGTAGGCCGCCTCGTCGCGCTCCTCGCCGAAGAAGGAGTTGCCCAGCACGTTGCGCAGCTTGTATGGCGAGGAGACGTCGAAGGCCAGCGCGCCGCCGGGGCGTATGCTCCGGTGCGCCGCCTGAAAGAAGGCCAGCGCGCGCTTATCCGAGGTCAGATAGTTCACGCCGTCGCAGGCGCACACCAGCGCGTCCACCGCTCTCGGAAGCATGAGCCGCGTCATGTCCTGGCAGACGAACTGCGCATTTACGCCGTTTTGACGCGCCTTTTCCCCCGCCAGTTCCAACATTTCCCGGGAAATGTCCACCCCCGTGACCCGCAGACCGCACTTCGCAAACTCCAACGTCATCGAGCCCGTGCCGCAGGCGCAATCGCATAGGCTGACAGGCCGCACGCCCGCGCGAGCCAACAGCTCCAGATAGTACTCCGCCCAGGCAGGATAGTCAAAATCGTCCATCAGCAGGTCGTAGACCCGCGCAAAGCCGCTGTATGCGTCCATCGTTCAACTCCAATATCATAGCCATTTTCCCATATTTATTCTACCATAATGCCATGCGCTTGACAAGAATTTCCTGCGCACTTTCCGCATGCATTTTCCGATAACCCAAAGCTAACGAAGCGTGCTTGCAATCGAAATACAACTCTGCTATATTCTGTTCGGAACAAGAAAAAGCATTCCTGAATATATACATATAATGGAGCGATGCAATATGAAGTACAAGCTTGCCATATTCGATCTGGACGGCACCGTGCTGGACACCCTGCAGGATCTGGCCAACGCGGTCAACCGGGCGCTTGAGATGCACGGCTATCCGCAGCACTCCGTCGAGGACGTGCGCGTGTTCGTGGGCAACGGCGTGGCGAAGCTGATCCGCCGCGCGGTTCCGGCGGGAACCAGCGACGCGGAGTGCGAGGCCGTGCTCGCCGACTTCAAGGCCAGCTACCGCGCACACATCAACGACTGCACCAAACCCTACACCGGCATCCCGGAGATGCTGCGCGCGCTGAAGGACGCGGGCGTGAAGGTGGGCATCAATTCCAACAAGTTTGATGCGGCCCTGCAGAGCCTGTGCCACATCCACTTTGAGGGACTCTACGACTACGCCGTAGGCGAGTCCGAGATCACCCCGAAGAAGCCGGACCCCACCGCGGCAAAGCGCATCATGGAGGCGATGCAGGTATCTCCCGAGGAGACCATCTACATCGGCGACAGCGACGTGGACATGCAGACCGGCCGCAACGCAGGAACCGCCACCGCGTGGGTGTCCTGGGGCTTCCGCAGGAAAGATGAAATGACCGACTGCGAGGTTCCCCTCTCCTTCGACAGCCCGGAGGCGCTGCGGGACTATCTGCTTTCCTGAGTTCATAGCTTTACATAGCGCCGGGGAGGATCGAATTTGCGATCCTCCCCGGTTTTGTGTTGCCTTTCGATCAGGCGTCGCTCTCCATTTCAAAGCGATAGCCCACGCCCCACACGGTGCGTATGTCCCACTTGTTCTTTTCGTTGCAAAGCTTGGCGCGGATGCGCTTGATGTGGCTGTCCACCGCTCGGGTGTCGCCCAGATAATCGTAGCCCCAGATGCTCTGCAGCAGGTGCTCCCTGCTGAATACCATGCCCGGATTGCTGGCCAGCGCCCAGAGAATTTCGATCTCCTTGGGCGTGCAGGGTACCACCTTGCCGTCGAGCTTGACGATGTAGGCGTTCATGTCGATGTCCAGATTGTCCACCACCAGGTGGGTGGACTGGTTCTCCGGCCCCATTTCATGGATCCGGCGCAGCACCACCTTGACGCGGGCCACCACCTCACGGGGGCTGAAGGGCTTGGCGATGTAGTCGTCCGCGCCCAGCTCCAGTCCCAGCAGCCGGTCGAATTCCTCCGCCTTGGCGCTGAGCATGATGATCGGCACGTTGGATTCCTTACGAATCTCCCGGCACACCATCAGGCCGTCCTTTTTGGGCATCATGACATCCAGCACAACAATATCCGGGCGCGATCTTCGCACCATTTCGAGGGCCTCGTCGCCATCGTAGGCCGAGAGCATCTGGTATTCTTCCCTGCGGAAGTACAGGCCCAGCGCCTCGTGCACGCTCGTGTCGTCGTCCGCCACAAGCACGCGATAGCCGCCGCGATTCTTCTCCATGCGATCGCCTCCCCATTTGAGTAATTCTTTTACGGGAACACAGTATCAGAAAATTTTGTCGAATTTGTGGCGAAGTAATTGCCAAGCTTTCAACACTTCCACGCCACAAAGCAATTAACCTTGTCCGTTCTTAGCTTGCCCCGCATATTTGCCGTTGTTTCGTGGAAAATATACCATGGAAATTTAAATTGGAAATGAATTCCCGCGCTTCTCCGTGCATTTCTGAAAAAATTGGTGTGCAAAATTGCCGTGCAGCGTGCACAGACTAAGCGCGTCGAAGCGACAGAACGGAGGCCGGAATGCGCAAGATTCGCAACCTGATCGGAATGCCCGTGATCTGCAGACGGCAAAAGATCGGCCGACTGGTGCAGGCGGAGCTCTCGCCGGATCTAACACGCCTGGAGGGCATCTGGGTGGACAGCGGCCTGCAGGGCACGCGCTACATTCCCGCCGAGCACGTGGGCACCATCGGCCAGGTGGCGGTTCTGGCGGACAATCGGGGCAAGCGCAGGCGTTGCAACACGTCCCCGCTGCTCTACCGGGCGGTGACCACCGACGGCCTGCGCATCGGCGCGGTGGTGGGCGCGGAGATCGACGAGCTCAGCTTTCTGGTGGGCGCTCTGGAGGTCACGCTGGGGCTGTGGGACGATCTCTACGCTGGACGGCTGCGCGCGGAGCGCTACACCGCAGATCCCGAGCGCAGGGAGGTCATTGTCGTCGATTCGGCGCAGGACGATGAAAAGGAGGACGGCCCATGAAACACGGATCCGTGAAAAGCCTGGTAACCGGCATGCTGATCGGCGGCACCGCCGCCACGATGTTCGGCATCATGAACTGGCAGACGGAGAAGAAGTGGAACCAGCAGATTCACAAGAGCGGACGCTGGCTCACGAAAAAAACCGACGAATTCATGAACAAGCTCTGACCCTGCCGGCCTGTGCGCGGTTTCGCGCTGCGCGCAGGCCGGCTTTCCATACCGATACCGACACATGAGAAGGGAGGATGCACCTTGCAGCAGTACCGCCTGCGACCTTTCGCAGCTCAAAACCTTGCGCGCACCATCGCCGTTGCCCTGAGTGCCGCCACAGTCGCGTTGCTCTGGGGCGACGTACTCCTGGGCGCGCTGCGCATCCTCTTCGGCGCGTGCGTGCTCTCCTTCCTGCTCTCGCCCGTCGCCGCACTGCTGGAAAAGAATCTCAAGCGGCCCCTGGCGGCGCTGATCGCGCTGGTAGGCGTGATTCTACTGCTCCTGCTGGCACTCGGGATCCTGCTGCCGCTGCTCTCCCGGCAGGCGGCGGGGCTGATGCAGACGCTGCCCGAGGCTTTTGACCGCCTGCGGACACTTGCAGAGAACATCGTCTCGAAGCTTCAGGCGCTGATCCCGGGCCTGACGCTGCCCAAACTTGACCTGCACGCGGCGGAGAGCGGCTTCGGCGACGTGGCACGCAGCGCCATCGGCTACGTGAGCAACGTCTCCAACGCCGTCTACCAGCTCTCACTGATGGTGGTGCTGTGCTACTTCCTGCTGGCGGACCGCGACCGGATCCTGCTGCGCACAGAGCTGCTGATTCCCCAGCAGTGGCGACGGAGCGCCGTGCGCATGGGCAAGCTGCTGATGCGGGAACTGCGGCTGTACCTGCGGGGTCAGGCAACCATTGCGCTGGCGGTGGGCGCGCTGGCAACGCTGGGCTTCTTTATCATCGGCGTGCCCGCCGCGCCGCTGCTGGGAGCCATCGTGGGCCTGCTGAACGTCATTCCCTACCTCGGGCCGGTGTTGGGCGGCGTCCCCGCGGTGATCCTGGCGCTGGGTGTGAGCTGGCAGCGGGCGGCGCTGGCGCTGCTGGTGCTGTTTCTGGTGCAGCAGATCGACGGCATGGTGATCTCGCCCCGGGTGATGGGCAACATCACCGGCTTCTCCCCTGCGGTGGTGCTGCTGGCGCTGTTTCTTGGCTCACGCATGGGCGGCGTGTGGGGCATGCTGCTGTCCATGCCCGCGCTGATGGCCATTCGAACAGTATATAGAGTTTTTGTTCAAAGGCACGAAAACAATTGAATTTTATGCATCTCTATGTTATAATGTTTGCGTGTGTATGTACACGCAGAAAGGCGGTGCAATATGAACAACAGACTGAGCGAAACCCAAAACTTCCGTCTGCCCACAAATGCACCGGAATCCGCCGCTGAGATCATCGAAGTTGTGTATCAAGCGCTGAAGGCAAAGGGGCACGATCCCATCCTCCAGCTGGTCGGCTACATCATCTCCGGCGATCCGACCTACATAACCAGCTACAACAACGCGCGATCCCTGATCCGCAGGCTGGAGCGCGACGAACTTCTGGAGGAGTTCATTCGCTTCTATGTGGAGGAGCACGACAAAAAGTAAATGCAAATGATTCAACTTGGCGCATCGGGCCTGCGCGTGTCCAAGTTGTGCTTTGGCACGCTCACGATGTCGCCCCTGCAAAGGAACCTGACCCCGGCCGAAGGCGCGCGGCTCCTGTGTCACGCCTACGACCGGGGCGTGCGCTTTCTGGACACCGCGGATCTCTACGAAACCTATCCGCACATCCGCGAGGCGCTGAAATCCGCCCCGGATTACGTCATCAGCACGAAGGCCTACTGCTACGACCGCGAAACCGCCCAAGCCGCCCTGGAGCGCGCCTTTCGCGGCCTTGGCCGGGACTATGTGGACCTCTTTATGCTGCACGAACAGGAATCCCTGTACACGCTTCGCGGGCATGAGGAGGCGCTTGTTTTTTTGGAGGAACAGCGCAGGCGCGGTCACATCGGCGCAGTGGGCGTGAGCACCCACTATGCGGGCTGCGTGCGGGCGGTGCACCGCTTTCCGATGATCCGCGTGGTGCATCCGCTGATCAACCTCGGCGGCATCGGCATTCAGGACGGAACCCGCGAGGACATGGAGGCCGCCATCGCCGGCGCACGGGAGTTCGGCGTGGGCATCTTCGCCATGAAGCCGCTGGGCGGTGGGCATCTGATGTCCTCCAACCGCGAGGCCCTGGCCTATGCTTTCTCCAATCCACTGTTGGACAGCGTTGCGGTGGGCATGCAGAGCATCGAGGAGATCGACGCGAACGTGGACTTCCTGGAGAATCTGCCCGAGGCTGAATCGCGTCAGGAGCAGCTTCAGCACCGGAAGCGCGAGATGATGGTGCACGACTACTGCGAGGGCTGCGGGCGCTGTGCGGCGCGCTGCGGTCAGCACGCCATCACCGTCGTCAACGGCCGCGCGACCATCGACCCGGAAAAGTGCGTGTTCTGCGGCTACTGCGCCCGAGTCTGTCCCCAATTCTGCATCAAGGTGGTGTGAGCATGCGCGTGATCTGTCTGGACATCGGCGAGAGGCGCATCGGCGTGGCCGTGTCCGATCCGCTGGACATCACCGCCCAGGGCGTGGAGACCATCTGGGTCAAGGGCATGGAGCGCGACGCCCAGCGCGTGAAGGAGCTGTGCGATCAGTACGAGACGACGCACATCCTCTGCGGACTGCCGCTGAACATGGACGGCAGTGAGGGCTTTCAGGCCCAGCGGGTCAAGGAGCTTGCGAACCATTTGGCAAACATGGGCTTCGAGATCCGCTATCAGGACGAGCGCCTGACCACAAAGCTTGCCACCAGCGTGCTGCTGGAGGCGGATGTGCGCAGGTCCCGACGCAAGGACGTGGTGGACAAGCTGGCCGCCACCTATATTCTACAATCCTTTCTGGATGCAGGCGGATGGAAGGAATCCAACCTGCCCGGAAAAGGCGATAAAAAACGCTTTCAAAGTGAGGTTTGGCATATGACTGAGAACAACGAGTGGAACCAGGACATGGGAATCGATCCGGAGAATCTGGTGGAACTGGTGGATGACGAGGGCAACACGGTGCACTTCGAGCACCTGATGAGCCTGGAGCACAAGGGCAAGGTCTACATCTGCCTCGCGCCCGCAGAGCCAATGGAGGACGTGGAGGAGGACGAGCTGGTCATCATGCGCATTGAGCAGGATGCGGAGGGCAACGACTACTACACCACCATCGATTCCGAGGCGGAGCTCAACGAGGTCTTTGAGAAGTACTGCGAGCTCGCTGAGGCCGACGAGGAGGAATAAACAATTCCTTCATTATAACAGCGCCTGTGCATGCAAACGCACGGGTGCTGTTTTCGCATGTACTGCAAAGCTCCCGGCCATTGTGATCGGGAGCTCCGGTTGTCAAAAAAGGTTTTTGACAACCTGGTGGACGGGGGAGCAAGCTCCCCCGCCACTGCCACCCCTACCAGTCTCCGCTGAAATCCCAAAGGATTTCCGGGCGCGGAGACTGCAAAGAATCGATTTTTGTTCTGGGAAATGGGATTTCCCGCCACAAAAATCGCCCGTGGTCGCCGTACACGCCGCCGACCACGATTAAACGCGAAAGGGCTACGGCCCTCTCGCGCTCTCCTGAGGTTTTTCGACAGTCTGAGCTCCCGGCCATTGTGGTCGGGAGCTTTCAGATGGATTACTTCTTCTTCATGAAGCTGGGCACGTCCGGGGTGAAGCCGCGGCGGCTCTGGGTGCGGGACTCGGGAGAGTCGTCGCTGTAAACGCGCTGACGGCGGGGCTGCTGCTCCTCAGTGTACTCGCGATCCGGCTCCTCGTATCGGCGCGGACGGGGCGCTGCGGAGGAGGAACGCTGACGGCGCTCGAAGATCGGAGAGACCTCCTCATCCTCATAACTGCGGGCGGAGCGCTCGCGGCGGGGCGCAGGCTCCTCCTCGTCCAGAATGGACTTGACCTCCGGCTTGGCCTTCTTGTCTGCGGCGAAGGGAGTCTTTTCAAATCCGGTGGCGATGACGGTGATCTTGACCTCGTCCTCCATGTTCTCGTCGATGCCCGCGCCGAAGATGATGTTGGCTTCCTCGTCGGCGGCGGCAGTGATGAGCTGCGCGGCCTCGTTGATGTCGATGATGGAGGTGTCCGGGCCGCCGGTGATGTTGATGAGCACCGCGCGGGCGCCGTCGATGGAGGTCTCCAGCATCGGGCTGGAAATGGCCATCTTGGCTGCCTCGACCATGCGGTTCTCGCCCTTGCCGTAGCCAATGCCCATGTGAGCAAGGCCGCGGGACTGCATCACGGTGCGCACGTCGGCGAAGTCCAGATTGATCAGGGATGGCACAGCGATCAGATCGGAGATGCCCTGGATGCCCTGACGCAGGGTGTCGTCGGCGATCTTGAAGGCCTCGGTCATGGTGGTGCCCTTGGTGACGACGCTCAGAAGGCGGTCGTTGGGAACCACGACCAGGGTGTCCACATGCGCCTTCAGGCGCTCGATGCCAGCTTCGGCGTTCTTCATGCGCTGACGGCCCTCAAAGAGGAAGGGCTTGGAGACCACGCCGATGGTCAGGATGCCCATGTCGCGGGCAATCTCCGCGATGACGGGAGCTGCGCCGGTGCCGGTGCCGCCGCCCATGCCGCAGGTGACGAACACCAGGTCGCTGCCCTTGATGGCGTTGGCGATGTCCTCGCGATTCTCCTCAGCAGCCTTCTGGCCAACGTCAGGATTTGCACCCGCGCCCAGACCCTTGGTCAGCTTTTCGCCGATCTGGATCTTGTTGGGCGCCTGGCACAGGGCCAGGGCCTGGCTGTCGGTATTGACGGCGATGAACTCCACGCCCTTCAGGCCGGAATCCACCATGCGGTTGACCGCGTTGGTGCCTGCACCGCCCACGCCGACGACCTTAATTGCTGCGAAGTTGTTGTTCTCATTGGTGTCCATTTCAAATTCAATCACAAGGCATCCCCCTCGTCCGTAAAATGTCGTTGGTGACAGTTGTTCTCTATTTCTTCTTTCTGAGGAAACCGGTCAGCTTTCTGCCGAAGCTCTCCTCATCGGCGTCGTGCCGCTCGATGGAATCAAAGGTCAGATCCAGAAGCCCCAGCACGGCGGAGTACACCGGGCTATTCATCTTGGCGGTCTTGGGCGCGGAGGCCTTCACCGGCATGCCGAGCTTCGCGGCGAGGTGATCCCGCGCGCCCCGCATCAGGCCGATGCCGCCGCCGGTTAGGTAGATCTGGGATCGGGTACCCAGATAGTCCATGACGTCGTTCTTCAGCGTCATGTCGATCATGTCGCACAGCTCGTCCATGCTCTGCTCCACGCACTGGGAGACGACCTCCCGGGGGAAGCTCAGCCTGCGCCCGCGCGCGTCCAGCACCTCCGAGAATGCGCTCTGATCGAACTCGTCCGGGTTGAACACGTAGCTTCTCTTAATCTGCTCCGCAGCACGCATCGGTATGCGCAGCTGCTGGGCCAGATCGGCGGTGATCCGCCCGCCGCCCATGGGAAGCATGGCGTGGTAGACGATGGCTTCGCCGCGAATGACGCTGATCTCGGTGCTCAGGTAGCCGCAATCGATCAGCATGGACACACGGTCGCGGTCGTCGATGGAGAGCAGCAACAGGCTCTCGCCCAGCGTCGGCGACAAAAAGCCCAGGATCGTCACATCCAGCGCGCCAAGGATCTCCTTGACATCCTCGATGAACTGCGGGTCGGCCACGATGAAGGAGGTGCAGGCGCGCAGCTTCTCGCCGTGGCCGCTGGGCTCGACGGTCTTCTTGCCGTCGTCCACCTGGAACCAGGCCGGAGAGCGGTGCAGCACCAGGCCGCCCATCTCCGCAATCCGCAGCTGCTCTGCCGCCGCGTCCTGAACCAGATCCAGATCCTCCTCGGTCACGCCCTCGTCCTTCAGCTCGATCTCAGCCTCCGCGCAGCATACATGGATGTACGCGCCCGGCACGCCGACGTATATTTCCTTGATCTTCTGATTCGCTTCCAGCTCCGCCGCCGCGATGGAATCGCGCACGCGCTGGATCATCTGGCCCGGTGTGTTCCAGTCGCCGTTCTGAAAGCCATCATACGGCACTGTGCCGGTACCCAGAAATTCCAGGCGATCGATACCGCCATTCTGCGCTATGATCGTCACGATTTTGGATGTACCAAATTCGATGGCAGCTATCTGCGTCTTGCTCATATCTGTTGTTCGACCACCTTATCCGTCAGGCTTGCGCCTGATATGTGTATCTACTATGATATTATACATGGATTTGATTTCACATGCAAACTCGAAACCGCCAAATTTTGCGGTTTTTCGCAAGTGTCAAAATTCTTTCAAATTTTGACCCAAGTGCTGTCACGCAAAATATGGCAGAAACTTACATTCATGTCCGGAACGGGGCCGATTCTGCATTCAGGTCGACGCCGTCCCGGGCGAATAATCCGCGCGACTGCCGCTTTCGACGTGCAACCGCCCACCGCACGCGCCCTGTGCCTCAAGATCCGCCACCGCAGCCTTCATCAGATGAAGCTCCGCCTCCAGCGCGTCCGCGTCCAGCTCGACAAGGATGCCGCTGCGGGTGATGATGCACGGCGCGGTCGAGTCGCGTAGGTCAATCTCGGAGACGTACATGGCCGCGTGCATTTCGTTCAGCGCCGCATAAATCCGCCGGCAGAGCGCCATCCTTCCCTCCCCGTCCTCGACAGCCTGTCCTGCATAAAAATCCGGGATTTCCACGCCGCTCAAGTACAACAGATCCGTATCCGGCGCATCCTCCGTAAGCTCCATCGCAAAACCATCGCCGTCGATCAGCAGCAGCTTTCCATCAAACGACAGCATCGCCGCAGGCTCCCTGTCCCGCACCCGCAGCAGCAGCTTGTCCGGCAGGCGCAGCTGGTATTCCTCCAGACAGACCGTGCCCAGCGCATCGACGCCGCTGCGCACCGCTGCCTCATCCAGCAGAAACACGGATTCGCCCTGTGCCACCCCCGCGGCGGCGATGATTGTTTCCGCATCCAGGGAGCCGCCCTGCACTGCCACGCTGCGCAGCACGAACACGCAGCTCCACAGCCAGAAGATCAGCCCCGAGAGCAGAATGAGTGCCGCCAGCGCCCACAAGATCACCCTGATTCCCTTGCGCATGGCCTCACTCCCCTTCCGGCGCGAGGCCCGCTTCGTGGCTCCGCTTCTCCGCCGCCGAGATGTTCAGCAGGATCGCCGTCGCGCCCATCAGAATCGACACCGACGTGCCGCCGGAGCTGAAGAAGGGCAGTGGCAGGCCCGTGGTGGGCATCATGCCGATGACCACCGCCACGTTGAGCACCGCCTGCACGCCGATCATGGCCGTGATGCCCCCGGCCAGCAGACTTCCGAAGCGGTCGCTGCATCGAATCGCCACCCGCAGGCCGAAGAACACAAAGGCCATGAACAACATGAGCACCATCAGGCACCCCACCAGCCCCAGATCCTCGCCCACCACCGCGAAGATGAAGTCCGATTCGGGGTACGGCAGAAAGGCGTACTTCTGCCGGCCCTTGCCCAGTCCCATGCCAAACAGGCCCCCGGAGCCGAAGGCCAGCAGCGACTGGGAAAGCTGGTAGCCCTCGTTGCTGAGGTAGGCGAAGGGATTGCGGAAGGACATCAGGCGCGCGCGGCGGTAAGGCTCGGACAGGGCGTAGTAGCCGCCCAGCACCAGACCCGACGCACCGATCAACCCCAGGTGTCGCCACTTCGCCCCGGCGATCATCACCATCACCGCGGAGACGATCAGGATGCTGCCCGCCGTGGAGAGGTTCGGCTGGAGCAGGATCAGCAGAAACAGCACGCCCGGGAACAGAAACGCCGGAATCAGTCCCCGAAAGAGCCGTGTCACATCGTGGTTCTTCCGGCTGAGCAGGCGCGCAAGGTGCAGGATGGAGGCGTATTTCGCCAGCTCCGACGGCTGGAAGCTCACCGGTCCGATGCGCAGCCAGCGCCGCGAACCGTTGAGCATCTTTCCGATTCCGGGAATCGCCACCAGGATCAAAAGCGCGATGCTCAAAAGCAGCAACATGGTGCTGATCTGGGGCTTTGCCAGCATGCGGTAGTCGATGTGCAGCAAAAAAAGCATCAGGATCGCGCCCGCAGCGATGCCCATCATCTGTGAAATCACTTCTGAGAGCGCGCTTCCGCGATCCTGTGCATTGTAATAGCTCGCCGCGTACAGCACCAGCAGTCCGCAGGCCAGCAGCGCGATAAAGCAGATCAGTACGCCCCGATCCACATATCGCAGCGTTGTGTATCTCTTCCGCGGCCTCGCCGCAGCCTTCGCCCCGCGAACGGGACGCAGCATCAAGCCCTTCTGCTCTCCAGCCGGTTCACGATCTCCTTGAAGATGCGGCCCCGGGCCTCGTAGTCGTCAAACATGTCAAAGCTCGCGCAGCTGGGCGAGAGCAGCACCGTGCCGCCGTCCTCCGCCAGCTCAAATGCGCGGCGCACGGCCTTCTCAAAGTCGTAGCCCGCGTGCTCCCAGGCGTGGAAGCCCACCTTCTCCAGCGTCTCCTCGCACTGCTTCGCGGTCGCGCCGATGAGCACCACCTGCTCGATGGGATTCTTCACGATCTCCTCGCACAGCGGCGTGAAATCGGTGTGCTTGTCGTAGCCGCCCAGGATCAGCACCGTGGGGCGCTTCATGGCGCGCACGGCCTGGATGCTGGAATCCACGTTGGTGCCCTTGGAGTCGTTGATGAACTGCACGCCGTCCAGCTCCCGCACGAACTCGATGCGGTGCTCCACGCCCTTGAAGGTGCGCAGCGTGTGGCGGATCACCGGGCCGGGAATGCCCGCGACCATGGCCATGGCAGCAGCGGCCAGCGCGTTCTTCAGATTGTGCTCGCCGGGTATGTAGACCTCGTCGGCCCCGCAGATGGCCTTGCAGTTGGCGGGCGTGCCGAACACGATCTTGCCGTCCCGCACGAACGCGCCGTACTCCACCTCATTTCTACTGGAGAACCACACGACCTTCGCGCGCGTGTGCTGCGCCATATCGCGGGTCACCGGATCGTCCCAGTTGAGCACCACGAAGTCATTTGCATCCTCCATTTCAAAGATGCGCTCCTTCAGGGCGATGTACTTCTCCATGGTGCCGTGGCGGTTCAGGTGATCCTCGGAGATGTTCAGCACCGCGCTGACGTGGGGATGGAAGAGCGAGGAGGTCTCCATCATGAAGGAGGATATCTCGCACACGGTCACGTCGCCGGGCTTCATTCCCGGCACCGCGCCGGAGTAGGGCGTGCCGATGTTGCCCACCACGTGGGTGCGCTTGCCCGCGTTCTTGAAGATCTCACCGAGGAGCGTGACTGTGGTGGTCTTGCCGTTGGTGCCGGTGACCGCCAGCAGCATGCCGGTGGACTCGCGGTAGGCGTACTCAATCTCGCCCATGACCTCCACGCCCAGCTCCCGGGCGCGCAGCACCGCGGGGTGCTCCGGCAGGATGCCGGGGCTGACGATCAGCGCGTCCAGACCCTCGATGCGCTTCTCCGGCTCCTTTTCGCCCAGGCACAGCTTCGCGCCCTGCTTCTCCACCTCGTCCAGCGCGCCCTTGAAGGCTTCGCGCTCCTTGCTGTCGCAGGCCAGCACCTCCCAGCCCCGCAGAAGCAACAAGCGCGTCACGGCGATGCCGCTGCGCGCCAGGCCCAATACCATCGCTCTCTTTGCCATATGCAATCTCCTTCCATATCCCGGAAAGGGCGGTTCCGGCCGCGAAAACCCGCCGCGCCGTCCGCCCTTGTATGAATCCCTATTACGCCACGAAGCCGAGCAGCGCCAGCAGGCACAGCGCGGCAGTGACCACGTAGTACATCGTCACCACGCGGGTCTCCGGCATGCCGGAGAGCTCGAAGTGGTGGTGCAGCGGCGCCATCTTGAACACGCGCTTGCCGGTACCGGTCTTGCGCTTGGTGTATTTGAAGTAGCCCACCTGGATGATGTCCGACAGGCTGGAGAGGAACATCGCCAGCGCAATCACGGGCAGCAGCAGCGACAGCCGCGTGACCAGCGCCATGCCCATCAGCGCGCCGCCGATGAAGAAGGAGCCGACGTCGCCCATGAACACGCGGGCCGGATAGCCGTTGAAGCGCAGAAAGCTCATCAGCGCACCGACCATAGCTCCCGCAAAGATGGCCACGTTCAGCAGGTTCGAGCGGTTGGCCGGGTCCGCCTCCGCCATCGTCAGACAGATCAGCATCATGGTGATGAAGTCGATCATCGAGCAGCCGGAGAGCAGGCCGTCCAGGCCGTCCAGCAGGTTCGAGGAGTTGACCGTGCCCACCATGATGAACATCATCACGGGGATGTACAGCCAGCCCAGGTTCCACTCCACGTTGAAGAAGGGCACCGTGAGCGCGGAACCGATGGACGGATGCCTATACGCCCAAACGGACAGCACCGCCGCCAGCGCCACCTGCGGCACGATCTTCTGCATGGGGGTGAGGCCCAGGCTGCGCTTGAGCTTGACCTTGATGAAGTCGTCCACGAAGCCCACCAGGCCGAAGCCCAGCGCCGATACGACGATCATCAGCAGGTAGTCAAAGCGCGTGTCGCCATAGCCGAAGGCCACGGCGGCGATCAGCGCAGGAATCGCAAAGATGATGCCGCCCATGGTGGGCGTGCCCTGCTTCTTCTTGTGGGACTCGGGGCCGAGGTCGTAGATCGTCTGGCCAAACTTCAGCTTCTTGAGCCACGGAATCATAATCGGACCGAGTACGACCGTCATCGCAAAGGCGGCGATGATCGTCCAGATCAGTCTCTGCATCTTCTGTTCCCTCCAAATGGTCTTCGATTATTTGTGATCGGGCGCATCGCCCTGGGCAAGCTCCTTCAAAAGCTCCGCCACCACGATCTTCTCATTGAACGGATGGCGCACGCCCTTGATCTCCTGATAGGTCTCGTGGCCCTTGCCGGCCAGCACCACCACGTCCGAGGGCCGTGCGCACGCAAGCGCGTATTTGATGGCCTCGCGGCGGTTCTCGATCACCACGTATTCGCAGCCCGTGCCGCGAATGCCCTCCTCGATGGCGGAGAGGATCTCCATGGGATCCTCGTTGCGGGGATTGTCGCTGGTGAGGATGCAGTAGTCCGCAAGCTCCCCGGCGATCTCGCCCATCAGCGGCCGCTTTGCCCGGTCGCGGTTGCCGCCGCAGCCGAACAGCGCAATCATGCGGCCCTTGGTGGTCTCGCGCACGGCCTTGAGGATGTTCTCCAGGCTGTCCGGCGAGTGGGCGTAGTCCAGGATCACCCGGTAGGGCGTTCCGGTCTCCAATAGCTCGATTCTGCCGGGAACCGCGCGCACATCCTCCAGACCCCGGCGGATGGCCTCCGGGTCGATGCCCAGGCTGATGCACACGCCCGCCGCCAGCAGCGAATTGTAGACGTTGAAGATGCCCGCCAGCTTCAGCGCGATGGACACGCGGAAGTGCTTGTGCCAGGTCATCAGGAAGTTGGAGCCGCGCTCGCTGATCTCGATGTCGTTGGCGTACACGTCGCTGCCCTCGCGGATGCCCACCCGCAGCGCGGGACGACCAAGCTCCGCAATACCCCGGGCGATGTGGTCGTCGTCCACGTTGTAGACGATTTTATCCGTCATCTCCGGGTCGAAGAAGCGCATCTTGCAGGCGAAGTACGCGTCCATGTCCTCGAAGAAGTCCAGGTGATCCTGGGAGAAGTTCGAGAACGCGCCCACGTCGAAGCGGATGCCCGCCAGCCGATCCAGCGCCAGCGCGTGGGCGGAGACCTCCATGATGACGTACTCCACGCCCGCTGCGGCCATCTCCGCCAGCAGCTTCTGGGTGTCCAGCGGATCCGGCGTGGTGAGCTTGGAGGGCAGCACCTCGTCGCCGATCATCGAGCACACCGTGCCGATCAGGCCCACCTTCTTCCCCGCCTCCTCCAGAATGGACTTGAGCAGGAAGCTGGTGGTGGTCTTGCCCTTGGTGCCCGTGATGCCGATCATGTGCATCTTCTCGGCGGGATTTCCGTGGAACTGCGCCGCCACGTAGGACTGAGCCAGACGCACGTTCTCCACCACGGCCTGGGGCACGTCAATGTCCAGCGGGTGATCCACCAGCAGCGCCACCGCGCCGCGCTCCACGGCCTGCGGAGCAAACTTGTGCGCGTCCATGGTCAGGCCCGGCGTGCAGATGAACAGGTCGCCCGGCTGCACCTTGCGGGAATCCCCGCAGATGTTGCGTATCTCTATATCTTGATCTCCGATTATCCGAACCTTGCCGGGAACGCTCCCAGTCAATTCATTCAGCTTCATTCGGCATCCCCCTGTAATCAGTTTCACGTGCTCCGACGCGTCACGGCGGTTCAAATGTGACCGTCACCGATGCGCTCGGAAAGACCTCGTCCCCGGCGGCAGGCTCCTGCGCAACCGCAAGCCCGCTGCCCTCGATTTGCATCCTGAGTCCGTAGGATCGCAGGATCCGGTTGGCCTCCAGCACGGACAGGCCCGTCACATCCGGCACCTGAACCCTACTATTATTGCGCAAATCTGTTAAGTTGTCAACATACAGCATCATCAGCGCACCTTTTGTCATGCTTGCGCCCGCCGCAGGCAGCTGATTTGTCACAGTTCCACCCTCTCCGTCGAACACGCAGTCCAGTCCAGCGGCCTTCACCGCCGCGGAGGCGTCGCTGAGGTTCATGCCGGTCACGTCCGGCACGGACACCTGCTCCGGCTCCGGCTCGTCGGTGCTGGGTGCGATTCCCAGGTACAGAAGCGACTGCTCCAGGATGTCCCGGGCGTAGGGCGCAGCGGTGACGCTGCCGAAGTCGATGGCCACGTCCGCCTCCTCCACGATCACCAGCACGGCGATCTGTGGATCATCGATGGGCGCAAAGCCCAGAAACGAGCCGATGTGCTTGTCGCTGGAGACCACGCCGTCCACGTAGACCTGGGCCGTGCCCGTCTTGCCGCCGATGCGGTATCCGGGAATCGCGGCGTTCTTGCCGCCGCCGTTGGCCACCACGCCCTCCAGAAGAACCCGCATGGTTGCGGAGGTCGCTTCGGAGATGGGATTTCCGCGAACCACGGTCTCTCCCCGCTGGATCACCTCGCCGCTGCCGTCGGTGATCTCCCGGACGATGTATGGCGTGAGCAGCCGCCCGCCGTTGACCGCCGCGCAGGCCGCCGTCAGCAGCTGCAGCGGCGTGACGGCGACGGACTGGCCGAAGCCGATGCGGGCGATGTCCACGCGCTTGCAGGCGCTCTCCGGAATCACGATGCCGCCGGCCTCGCCCCGCAGATCCACGCCCGTGGGACTGCCCAGGCCGAAGGCCTCGATGTAGTCGTAGAAGCGCTCCACGCCCAGCCGCAGGCCCATCTCCACGAACACCGGGTTGCAGGAGTTCTGAAGCGCCTGGGCGAAGGTCTCGCCCTCGTGGGGCCTGCCCCAGCACTTGATGCGCCCACCCTCCACGTAGATCGAGCCGGAGCAGTAGAAACCCTCATTCGGCGTGACCACGCCGCTGTCCAGCGCTGCGGAGGCGGTGAGAATCTTGAAGGTGGAGCCCGGCTCGTAGGCGTCGGTGATGCAGCGGTTGCGCATCAGCTCGGTGAGCGTCTCCACGTCGTCCCGGGGCGGATCGTTCAGGTCATAGTCCGGCTTGTTGACCATGGCCAGAATCTCGCCGGTCTGCGGATCCATCACCAGCACCCGCACCGCCTTGGCGTTGTTCACCGACAGCGCCTCCCGCGCGGCCTTCTCGGCAAAGCTCTGGATGGACGCGTCCAGGGTCAGCGTCACGCTGCCGCCCTCCACCGCCGCGATGTACTCGCTGGCGGAGTAATCCAGCTCCCGACCCTTGCCGTCGATCTCCTCCAGCACGCGCCCGGCTTTTCCGGACAGGTAGCTGTCCAGCGACTGCTCCAGCCCCGCCTGACCCACGCCGTCGATGGTGGTCAGGCCCAGCACCTGGCAGGCCAGCTCCCCCATGGGATAGTATCTCTTGCTCTCCTCCTCCAGATACAGGCCCGTGAGCACAGGATTGTCGGCCTGCGCATCCTGCGCCATCAGCGACTTGAGCTCCTGGGCCACGTCCCTTGCCAGCTGGCGCTTGAGCGTCACGCCGCCCTTGCTGGTATCCGAGGCCTTCTGCTCGATGGCGGAAGCGTCCATATCCAGGATCGGCGCGAGCACCTGGGCCATCGCCGCGGCATTTTTCACCTGCCGGGGACTGACCGACAGCGTGTAGGCCGTGGCGCTCTGGGCGAGCACCGCGCCGTTGCGGTCGAGGATTCGGCCCCGGGTGGGCTGGATCGTGCTCTCGCTGGTCCACTGGGACTGGGCCCGCAGCTGCAATTCCTCGGCCTCCAATATCTGCAATTGGAATAGGCGGCCGCCGAGCAGCAAAAACAGCATAAAGAAGATCGCCATCAGCAGCGCAAGGCGGCGACGGATGACCGGCCCTGTCAGAACCATACTCATCCCTCCCCGCCTGGAAAGTCTTCGTTCAGAAGCTTCTCTTCACCGGAATCTCCGGCAGCTTGGGTGGACGTATCAGCATCTGTCTTTTCCACGCGCACCGAGCGAATCTGTGCCTCGTCGGGCTGTACCATGCCCATTTGCAGCGCGCGCTCAGCGATCCTTTCAAGATTGTGAAACTCGTTGACCCGCAGTTCCAGATTGACGGCCTCGCGGTTCAGGCGGGCGGTCTCACTCTCCAGCGCCGACGCGCGCTTGCTGACCGAGGATACCCGGGAGAGCATCGTGATCTGCAAAAACAGCCCCGCAAACAGCACGGCTGCTGTCAATGCGATCCATGGCCGGTTTCCATAGCGCCGCCGCGCGGCTGCATCCCGCACATGCATCCCCATTCGCTCGCACTCCCTCCGGGAACCTCGGCTATCCGCCGTCAGGAACGGCGGCGCAGGTTCCGCAGACTATCTATGCGGCGGATTTCCGCTTCATTCTGAAACATTTGCAATGCGAACTTCAAAAATAGTATAGCATAAGAGGCCGTTTTCAAGTTGATATTTGACACTCTTTTCATACTAATTAAGAACCCCGTCACAGTTTGTTGTTAAAAAAGCTCAGATTCCCGGAACATTACCGAACAAACGTTTGCATTTGTGGGAGTATTGTGGTATACTGGATTCATTACAGGATGGAGGTGAGGCGCATGCGCGCATCGGAGGAGAACCAACAGAAGATACTGGACTTCATACGCAGGGAGATCGAGGAGAAGGGCTATCCCCCGTCGGTGCGGGAGATCTGCGCGGCGGTGGGGTTGAAATCCACCTCCACGGTGCACGCCCACCTGAACAATCTGGAGAAGCGCGGCCTGATCCGCCGGGATTCCACCAAGCCCCGCGCGCTGGAGGTGCTGGACAACAGCGTGTCCCGGGGCCGCAGCGTGCCGCTGGTGGGCAAGGTCACGGCAGGCCTGCCGATCCTGGCCATCGAGAACATCGAGGACTACCTCACCCTGCCCCAGAACATGGTTGGACACGACGAGCTGTTCTGCCTGCGGGTACAGGGCGAGAGCATGATCGAAATCGGCATTCTGGACGGCGACATCATCGTAGTGCGCCAGCAGGACAATGCCGAGAACGGCGAGGTGGTGGTGGCCATGATCGAGGACGAGGCCACCGTCAAGCGCATCTTCTTTGAGGAAAACCGGGTGCGTTTGCAGCCGGAGAACCGCTACATGGAGCCGATCTACGCCGACAGCGCCCAGGTTTTGGGCAAGGTCGTTGCGCTGTTCAGGCAATTCTGAGGAGGATACATATGAACTATCAGGACATCAACGCCCGCACCATCGACCGATGGATCGAGGCGGGCTGGGAGTGGGGCACGCCCATCTCCCACGAAATCTATCAGGCGGCGCAGCGCAGTCAGTGGGACGTGCTGCTGACCCCCACGAAAACCGTTCCCCACGAATGGTTCGGCGAGCTTCGCGGCAAGCGCGTGCTGGGCCTTGCCAGCGGCGGCGGACAGCAGATGCCCATCTTTGCCGCCCTGGGCGCGGATTGCACGGTGCTGGACTACTCCGAGAAGCAGCTGGAGAGCGAACGCATGGTTTCCCAGCGCGAGGGCTACGACATCCGCATCGTGCGCGCGGACATGAGCAAGCCCCTGCCTTTTTCAGACGGCGAATTTGATCTGATCTTCCATCCGGTGTCCAACTGTTACGTGCGCGAGGTGCGACCCATCTGGCGGGAGTGCTTCCGCGTGCTGCGCTCCGGCGGCACGCTGCTGGCGGGCCTGGACAACGGCATGAACTACATCTTTGACGACGACGAGCGCATGCTCATCAATCCCCTGCCCTTCGATCCGCTTGCAAACCCGGAGCAGATGGCGCAGCTGGAGGCCACGGACAGCGGCGTACAGTTCTCGCACACGCTGGAGGAGCAGATCGGCGGACAGCTGGAGGCAGGGTTTGTGCTGACCGGGCTCTACGAGGACACCAACGGCGAGGGACGGCTGCACGACTTCCACGTGCCCAGCTATGTCGCCACTCGGGCGATCAAGCCCTGAAATCAAACGAGACCGTCCCAAAACGACACAAGCGTTTGGGACGGTCTTTCAATTGCATGCGGCGGGATGAAGCGCCCCGCTCTACAGCTATGCAGCGCTGTCTCAAGCGCTTTTACGTTTCGTAACAGTTCCATACTTTGCGGCGGGATGAAGGCATCCCGCCCTACATTTTCGTTTTGAGACAGTCCTATCAATTCTATTTGATTTCGATCAATCCCTCGTTGGCCAGCAGCTGCACCGCGCCTGCGATGGCGATGCGGCCGTGGGCGTAGGTCAGCGCGCCCTGAAGGTAGGCGATGTAGGGTTCCCGCACCGGCGCGTCGGCGCTCAGCTCCACGGATGCACCCGAGACGAAGGTGCCCGCCGCCATGATGACCGGATCCTGATAGCCCGGCATGGCCCAGGGCTCCGGCACGGCCTCCGCGTCCACCGGGGAGCAGAACTGAATCGACTGAATGAAGCGGATCAGCTTCTCCGGCGCACCGAAGCGAATGGCTTCGATGATGTCGTTGCGGGGCGCATCGTAGCGGGGATTGACGTCAAAGCCGAGCAGCTCGAACACGCGGGAGGCCAGAATTGCGCTCTTGACCGCCTGGGCCACGGTGTGGGGCGCCTGGAACAGGCCCTGATAGAAGGGCTGGTAGCTGCCCGCATAGGAGCCGACCTCCGCGCCGATGCCCGGCGAGGTCAGGCGGTAGGACACCAACTCCACGAAGCGCTTCCTGCCCGCGATGTAGCCGCCGGTGGGCGCGATGCCGCCGCCGGGGTTCTTGATGAGAGAACCGGCCATCAGGTCGGCGTGGGGCTCCTCGGGGTTGGTGAACTCGCCGTAGCAGTTGTCCACCATCACGCACACGTCCGGCTTGGCGGCATGAATCGCGTCGATGGCGGCGTTCAGCTCCGCGACGGACAGCGAGGGCCGCCAGTCGTAGCCGCGGCTACGCTGCAGGAGCACCAGCTTCACCTGGGGGGTCAGCGCCTTGACGATGCCGTCGATATCGATCTCCCGCCCATTCTTCAGCTCGATTTGCTTATACGATACGCCGAAGTCCTTCAGGCTGCCGCAGCCGGGCTGACCCGCAATTCCGATGACCTCCTCCATGGTGTCGTAGGGCTTGCCCGCGCCGGAGAGCATCACGTCGCCCGGACGCAGCACGCCGTAGAGGCACAGCGCCAGCGCGTGGGTGCCCGAGGCGATCTGCGGGCGCACGAGCGCGCACTCCGTGCCCAGCGCGTCGGCGATGAGCTCGCCCAGGGTGTCGCGGCCGATGTCGTCGTAGCCGTAGCCCGTGGTGGGCGCGAAGTGGCGCGCCGAGACCCGATGCTTCTGCATGGCGGCGATCACCTTGCGGGTGTTGGCCACCTCGATTTCGTCCATCCTGTGAAACGCCGCGGCGCAATCCGCCTCCGCGCGCGCAATCAGCGCTTCCACCGCCGGCGTGACCTCCGGCATCTGTGCATTGTACATTGTCTTATCCTCCGGATTTATACTCTCTTCGATTCCAGATGGGCGCAGATCTCGTCCGCAAGCTGCGCCGCAGTCTTGCCCTGCGCATCGATCCACACCGCGCGGGGATCCCGCTGGAACCAGGTCATCTGCTTCTTTGCGTAGTTGCGGGAGAGCTGCTTCACCAGCGCTACCGCCTCGTCCATGGTGAGCTTCCCGTCCAGCGCCGCCGCGATCTCCTTGTAGCCGATGGCTTGCAGCGCCGTGGGATGGCTGCGCTCGTCCGCGCGCAGCGTGCGCACCTCGTCCACCAGGCCGGATGCAAGCATTTCGTCCACCCGCGCGTCGATGCGCCGGTACAGCTCCTCGCGGGGCCAGCGCAGCACGAGCAGCGTCTCGTCGTAGTCGCCCTCCCGCTGCGCGTCCAATTGCGCCTGCGCACTCTGGGTGCGCCCGGTCAGACGGTATACCTCGATGGCCCGGCTCACCCGGCGCACGTCGTTCTCGTGCAGCTTCTCCGCCGCTTCGGGGTCGATCTGACGCAGCATGTCGTGCAGCCTGCGCCGCCCGCCGGGCGCGTCCGCGATGGCCATCAGCTCCTTCCGCAGCGATTCGTCACACTTCTCGGAGAAATCCATCGGGCGGGTCACGGCATTGATGTACAGTCCCGTGCCCCCGCAGAGCACCGCCCGCTTCCCCCGCGCAATCACGTCCGCGATGGCGCGCTTCGCCATGTCCCGGTAGCGCGGTGCGGAAAACTTCTCCGCAGGATCGGCAATTCCAATCATGTGGTGAGGGATCCCCCGCATCTCCGCCGCCGTGGGCTTGGCGCTGAGCACGTCCATGCCGCGATAGATCTGCATGGAATCGGCGGAGATGACCTCCCCGCCGATGCGCCCGCACAGCTCCACTGCGCAGGCCGTCTTGCCGGACGCGGTCGGCCCGGCGATCACAATCAATTCAGGCTTCATACTGCTCCCTACTGGATGCGCTTGAACATCTTTTCCAGATCGCGTTTGCTGAGCGTCTTGACCACGGGCCGTCCATGGGGACAGGTCGGCGGCGCGCCGGTCTTCTGCATGTCGGCGATCAGCGCGGAAATCTCCGAATCGGACAGGCTGTCCCCCGCCTTCACCGCACTCTTGCAGGCCATCTGCATGATCTCGCTGCGGCGCGCATCCACCGTGGCGGCCTTGAGCTGGTTCAGCGACTGGATCATCTCCAGGAACAGCGGGCGAACCTCCGCCTTCCCCATCACGAAGGGCACCGCGCGCACGCGGATGTCCTGCTCGCCGAAGGGTTCCACCTCATAGCCCGCCTCCGCGAGCAGCTCGAGGTTGTCGGAAATCACCGCCATCTCCCGGGCGGAGAGGTGGATCACGATGGGCGCGAGCAACTGCTGGGACGCCGTGCCCGCGCTGGCCCGTGCCATCAGCTTTTCATATTGCAGGCGCTCGTGGGCGGCATGCTGGTCGATCAGCAACAGCGAATCCCCGCACTCCACCAGGATGTAGGTCCTGAACGCCACGCCGAGGATGCGGAAGGGAATCTCCTCGGGTGCGGGCGCGGCGTCTTCCACGGGCCTTGGAGGCTCGATCTGCGGCGCGGCAGACTGTACGCTATTCACGGACAGTTTTTGAGGTGCAGACTGCGTCGCATCTTCGCGCTTTGCAGGAGCCGGTTCCATGGACAGCGGGTGTTCCGGCAGCTTTACCGTCTTGATCTCCCGATTGTCCATCACGTTCGGCTGTTCCCGGAGCACGCCGGGACGCGGAGATGCATGCAGCTCCATTCGGGTCTGCTCGGGCTTGGGGAGCTTCGGGGTGGGCACCTTTGCGGGCTCCTGCGGCTGCGCGTCCGCTGCAGGATTTGTGGGTTCAGAGGTCGCATTTGATGCAAGCGGTTGCGCGCTCGCTTCGGGCACAGCTTTGGATGTATCCGCCAGCGGAAGCTCCCGCATCTCTGCGCGTCGCTCCACGCGCTCCGGCGCGGCTGCGGCGCGCTCCATGTCCAGCACGCGCTCCCCGGCGAAGGCGGTATTCAGCAGCCGTTCGCAGGCCCCGCGCATCATTTCCTCGTCCCTGAAGCGCACCTCCAGCTTGTTGGGGTGCACATTTACGTCCACTGAGCCCGCCGGGATCACAAGATTCAGCACGCACATGGGGTACATGCCAATGGTCACGCGGCTGCGGCAGACCTGCTCCATCGGACAGCGCACGGAGCGCCCGTTGATGAAGAAGAGCTGATGGGCCCGCGTGGCCTTGGCCAATTCGCCCACGCCGATCAGGCCGTAGATGCGCGCGCCGCCCTCGCTTGCGTCCACCTCCACCATCTTCTCCGCCGCCTCACGTCCGTAGACCGCGAACACCGCGTGGCGCAGCTTGCCGTCACCGAAGCTGTGGTAGAGCGTGTTCCCACCGCTGATGAAGCGCATGGAGACTCCCGGGTTGCCCAGCAGCATGCGCGAAACCGCGTCGCTGACCAATCCGCCCTCGTAGGAGGGCTTCTTCAGAAACGCCCGGCGCACCGGCACGTTGAAGAACAGCTCCCGCATCACCAGCGTGGTTCCCTGGGGACAGCCCGTCTCCTGCACCTGCGGGTTCTTTCCGCCCTCCATGCGCAGGCGCACGCCGCTCTCCTGCCCCTTGGCGCGTGTGGTCATCTCGATCTTGGAGACCGCCGCGATGGAGGGCAGCGCCTCGCCGCGAAAGCCCAGCGTGCGGATGTCGTCCAGCTGCTCCGCGCGCTGGAGCTTCGAGGTTGCGTGGTTTTCGAAGGCCAGGCGCACCTGCCCCGGCTCGATGCCGCAGCCGTTATCCGTGACGCGCAGATAGTCGATGCCGCCGCCCTTCACCTCGACCGTGATGGAGGTCGCGCCGGCGTCCAGCGCGTTCTCGATCAGCTCCTTGACCACCGAGCTGGGGCGCTCCACCACCTCGCCGGCGGCAATTCGGCCCACCGTGGCCGCATCCAGTATGCGAATCGGCATGTTGTCCTCCCGTCAGTCGTCCTTCAAAAAGTCAATTCCCGTCTTTTCCGATACGATGCGCCAGCCGCGCATATCGTCCATCCCATGAATCACCGGACGGAAGCCGAATTCATGGTACACCCGGATCGCCACCCAGCTGTACGTCTGGGTACCAAGGCGGGCATTTCTGTGACCCAGCTCGCGCAGGCGGTTCATCCCGAGGCCAGTCAGCGCACGGCTCAGGCCCTGTCCCTGATGGGCTGCGTCGACGGCGACATAGTGCAATAGCCCCGCGCCGTCCGGCTCGAACCAGGCCGTGGCCGTTGCAAAGGGCACGCCGCCGTCCATGAGGAACATCATGCGCTCCGGCAACGGTTCCCGGTCGGAAAAATCCCGCTCGAAGCGGCGCAGGCCGCCCTCAATCTGCGAAAACTCCCCCGCCGAGGTCTCGATGCGCGCCCAGTGGATCTCGTCGCCGGGCTGATAGAAGCGCCAGCCGTAGCGCTGCGGCAGCGGATGCTGCGGAAGATTCTCCAGACTGTCCAGCTCCATGGCGAGATGAACCTTTTCAACGGACGTGTCCCACATGGCTAGATCCTCTTGGCCTTCTCGTTGATCTCGAACAGCTTGTTCAGCGCCTCGATGGGCGTCATGCTCACCACGTCCAGCTCCGCAATCTCCTGCACCAGCTGCATGGGCTTGAAGTCCATAATGCCCAGCTGGCGGTCGGGAGCCTTCTTCTTTTCGAGGATGCTCTGGCCGATGGAGCCGTTGAGCTGGTCATCCACCTCCAGCCGCGCCATGATCTGCCGCGCCCGGGCGATCAGCGTCTTGGGCAGGCCCGCCAGCTTCGCCACCGCCACGCCGTAGCTGCGATCCGCACCGCCGGGCACGATCTTGCGCAGGAAGATCACGTCCTCGCCCATCTCCTTGGCGGTGATTCGGTAGTTCACCACGCCGCCAAGCTGACCCTCCAGCTCGGAGAGCTCGTGGTAGTGGGTGGCGAACAGCGTGCGCGCGCCGCACTTCTCCCCGGCGATGTACTCCACCGCCGCCCAGGCGATGGACAGGCCGTCGAAGGTGGAGGTGCCGCGCCCCACCTCGTCCAGGATCAGCAGGCTCTTGGGCGTGGCGAACTTGAGGATGGTCGCCATCTCGCTCATCTCCACCATGAAGGTGGACTGACCGCCGTAGAGGTCGTCCGACGCGCCGATGCGGGTGAAGATGCGGTCCGTCAGGGCGACGTCCGCGCGCTCGGCAGGCACGAAGGAGCCGATGTGGGCCATCAGCACGATCAGCGCCACCTGACGCATGTAGGTGGACTTGCCCGCCATGTTGGGACCGGTGATGATCATGACCCGATGCTCCGCGTCGAGGCTGGTATCGTTGGGCACGAACTTCTCCCGGCCGATGGAGTCCTCCACCACCGGATGCCGGCCGCCGGTGATCTCGTAGCGGCCCTCGTCGTTGATCGCGGGGCGGACGTAGTTGTAATCCGAGGCGACCTTCGCAAGGGACAAAAGCGCATCCAGCGTCTTCATGGCCTGAGCAGTCTGCTGCAAGCGTGGCAGCAGCTCCTTGAGCGTTCCGCGAATCTCACAGAACAGCTCGTACTCCAGACGGGTAGCGCTCTCCTGCGCGCCGAGAATCTTGTTCTCCAGCTCCTTGAGTTCCTCGGTGATGAAGCGCTCGGCATTGGCCAGGGTCTGCTTGCGGGTGTAGCGATAGGGCACCTGGTCGTAAAAGGACTTGGTGACCTCGATGTAATAGCCGAAGACCCGGTTGTAGCCGATCTTCAGGTTCTTGATGCCGGTCTCCTCCCGCTCCTTCTGCTCCATCTGCACAAGGTACTCCCTGCCGTTTTCGGACACGTCGCGCAGCTCGTCCAGCTCGGCGCTGTATCCCTTCTGGATCATGCCGCCGTCCTTGACGGAGATGGGTGCGTTGGGATCGATGGCCCTGCGCAGCACGTCCACAAGCTCTTCCATGGGATCCAGCGCGT
>JAUNNK010000017.1 GCA_030537335.1 Clostridia bacterium
TACTTGCCGGATGCGGCCCAGTCGAACTTGCCGGAATCCACGATCACGCCGCCCAAGGTGGTACCGTGACCGCCAATGAACTTGGTTGCGGAGTGCACCACGATGTCCGCGCCGTGCTCGATGGGGCGGATCAGATAGGGCGTGCCGAAGGTGTTGTCCACCACCAGCGGAAGTCCATGCTTATGGGCCAGCTCCGCCAAGGCGTCGATGTCCGGGATGTCGCTGTTGGGGTTGCCCAGCGTCTCGATGTAGATGGCGCGGGTGTTGTCCTGAATGGCGGCCTCCACCTCAGCAAGATCGTGAATGTTTACGAAGGTCGCGGTGATGCCGAAGTTGGTCAGCGTGTGGGCCAGCAGGTTGTAGCTGCCGCCATAGATCGTCTTCTGAGAGACGAAGTGTCCGCCGTTCTGGCCCAGCGCCTGAAGGGTGTAGGAAATCGCCGCCGCGCCCGAGGCGACGGCCAGGCCGGCCACGCCGCCCTCCAGCGCCGCGATGCGCTTCTCAAACACATCCTGGGTGGAGTTGGTCAGGCGGCCGTAGATGTTGCCCGCGTCGGTCAGGCCGAAGCGCGCTGCAGCGTGCTCGCAGTTGCGGAACACGTAGGAAGTGGTGGCGTAAATCGGAACTGCGCGGGAATCGGTCGCCGGATCGGGAGTCTCCTGGCCAACGTGGAGCTGCAGGGTTTCAAACTTGTAATTCGACATGATGATGCTTCCTTTCTTCTTTTGAATGTGTCGGATGGGTTCGTGTGGTTTGCGTTCCCGGGATCACATTCGTCCGAAGCGGAAATTAGCCCGCACCAGCTTTTCAAAGTAGAAACTCATGTTTTTGCATCCTTTCGGCGGTTTCATCGCGTCGCATTCCAATTCACAAAGCGTGGCGATGCATCTATATTACCACATTATTCCCATATTGTCAATAGGTTGAATATGAAAATAAAGGAATCTTGTGGACACAGGGGGGAAGCTGTGCTATAATGCAAAATTGGAAAAGAATGGGAGGCGAAGGACGATGGTACAACCCATCATGCGGGATCTGGAGTTTCTGCGGAGGGAATCCGCGCCTGCGACGGCGGCGGACGCGCAGATTGCGGACGATCTGCTGGAAACGCTGCGTTCCAACGCCGGAAGATGCGTGGGCATGGCGGCGAACATGATCGGCCAGGCGAAGTGCATCATCGCCTTCGAGGCCGAGGACGGCTACATGGAAATGTTCAACCCGAGGATCCTGCGCCGCGCGGAACCCTACGAGGCCGAGGAGGGCTGCCTGTCGCTGACCGGCACGCGGAAGGCGAAGCGCTACCGGGAGATCAAGGTGCAGTGGCAGACCCGGGAGATGAAGACGCGCATCCGCAACTTCAGCGGCTGGACGGCGCAGATCATCCAGCACGAGATCGACCATCTCAGCGGCGTGATCATCTGAGGCGGCGCGTCGGAAGTTTCAGGCGGCAGCACATCTGCCGCAGGCGCAACAACGGGGTGAAGCAATCATGATTGGATTGGGAACGATACTGAACGTGGCCGGAATCGTCGCCGGCGGACTGCTGGGGTGCGGTTGCGGCCGCTTTCTGAAGGAGCGCTATCAGGACACGCTGAACATGGCCTGCGGCGTGAGCGTGCTGTTCATCGGCATCGCGGGCGCGCTCCAGGGCATGCTCTCGATTCAGGACGGCGCGCTGTCCAGCGGACGATCCATGCTGGTGGTGGCCTGTCTGGCGCTGGGCGCGCTGCTGGGCGAGCTGCTGAACCTGGAGGACAAGTTCGAGCGCTTTGGTCAATGGCTGAAGATTCGCACGGGCAATGCCGGGGAGCGCAGCTTTGTGGAAGGCTTCGTCACAGCCTCGCTCACGGTCAGCATCGGCGCGATGGCCATCGTCGGCTCAATCCAGGACGGCATCTTCGGCGATTTTTCCATTCTCGCCACCAAGGCGGTGCTGGATCTGATCATCGTGCTGGTGATGACCTGCTCCATGGGCAAGGGCTGCATCTTCTCCGCCATACCGGTGGGCTGCTTTCAGGGCGCGATGACCCTGCTGGCCCGGCTGATCCGGCCGCTGATGACCGATGCGGCGCTGGCGAACCTGTCCCTGATCGGCTCGATCCTGATCTTTTGCGTGGGTCTGAATCTGGTTTGGGGCAAGAAGGTGCGCGTGGCGAACCTGCTGCCGTCCATCGTGATCGCCGTGATTCTGGCGTTCCTGCCCATCTCTCTGTGATACTCCACGGTACATACAAGGCCGCTCCGGATTCCCGGGGCGGCTCAGCTTGTCAAAAAAGTCTTTTTGACAAGCTGGTGGACGGGGGAGTTATCTCCCCCGCCACTGCCACCCCTACCAGTCTCCGCTAAAATCCTGAAGGATTTCCGGGCGCGGAGACTGCAAAGAATCGATTTTTCCTCTGGAAAATTAAATTTTCCGCCGTAAAAATCGCCCGCCCCCGGCGTACACGCCGCCGGGTACGATTTTAATACGAAAGGGCTGCGGCCCTCTCGCGCTCTCCTTCGGGTTTTTCGACAGTCTGGGCCGCTCCGGATTCCCGGGGCGGCTTTGCCATCTGTATGGGGCCTCCATGCCACAGCCTCGCCCCTTCCAATTAACAGGAATTTTCTTGCATATATGCAGATGGTTCGATATTATAATAGTTAAATTTCGAAACTATTTTGAGGTGTAATTTCATGTACGCAGAAGCCACGAGATATCTCTATTCGCTGATAACGCGAATTGGCAAGATTGCACGTGTGCAGCAGACGGATGCGGACGGAGAGGAGGTATACTCCAACGACATCGCCCTGCTGGCCCTGCTGCTCTCCCGCGAGGAAGCAGCCGCGCCCATCCGCCTGCGCATGACGGACGTAAGCCGCTCTCTGGCGATCTCAAAGCCCGCGGCGACCCAGATGGTAAACCATCTGGTAAAAAACGGACTGGTCAGGCGCACCCACAGCAGGAGCGACCGGCGCGTGGTCTACATACAGGCGACGCCGGAGGGCGAAAACACCTTCCAGCAGATCATGAAATCTCGCATGGTCTACATTGAGCGTGCCGTTCGCCGCATCGGTGTGGAGCGCGCGGCCCTGCTGGGCGACCTGCTGAGCGAATTCGTGGACGCGCTCGTAAGCGTGACCGAGGAAGATGCGTGCAACTCATCGGCGACGGAGGAAAAAAACAAATGCTAGCCAAATTCAGCGTCAAAAAACCCTACACCGTAATCGTCGGAATCATACTGGTCATTGCGCTGGGCGTGATCTCCTTCCAAAATATGACCACGGATCTGCTGCCCAGCATGGATCTGCCCTACGTCATCGTCTACACCAGCTATGTGGGCGCGACCCCCGAGCGCGTGGAGAGCGACGTGACCCGCCCGCTGGAGGCCGCCTTCGCCACCCTCACGGACGTGAACAACATCTCCTCCACCTCCAGCGAGAACCTGTCGCTGGTGGTGCTGGAGTACGCAAACGGCGCGGACATGAACACCGCGCTCCTGGAAATCTCCTCCCAGATCGATCAGCTGGAGGGCGACTGGGACGATTCCATCGGCACGCCGGTGGTAATGAAGCTGAATCCGGACATGCTGCCTGTGAGCATCGCCACAGTGTCGCTGGACGGCGCGGATCTCTACGAGCTGTCCGACTACGTGGAAAACACGCTGGTATCCAAGTACGAGGCCGTGGACGGCGTGGCCCGCGTCACAGCCTCGGGCATCCTGACCCAGCAGGTGGACATCACCATCGAACAGAGCCGCATCGACGCGCTGAACAGCGCCATCCTCCGGGAGGTGGACGAGGAGCTGGCCGACGTGGAGGATCAATTGAAGGACGCGCAGAGCCAGCTCTCCTCGGGCAAGTCCCAGCTGAGCCGCATGCGCGCGAGCACCTTCGCCCAGATTGATGAGGGCCTGGCTTCCATCGAGGCGGGCAGCGCCCAGCTCCCCGGTGCCATCGAGCAGCTCACCGCCCAGCGCGCGGAGCTGAGCGCCCAGCTGGAGAGTGCGCAGGCGGCACTCGCGCAGCTGGGGGGCATGGTGAACATGTCGGAGGAGGAGAAGGCGCAGCTCAAGCAGGTGGCCGAGACGCTGAGCGCCCTGGAGACCCAGCGCGACGCGCTGCAGGCTCAGCTGGACGCGCTGGACGGCGAAGCGCCCTCGGACGCGCTGCTCAAGCAGCTGGAGGACGCGCAGAAGGCCCGCCAGGAGCAGGCCGAGCTGAAGGCCGCGCAGGAAAAGTATATTGAGGATCTGATGCTGCTGGACGCGGAGTCCCTGAAGGCGACCATCGCACAGCTTGAAAGCGACGTCGTCGCCAACGAGGCCGAGCTCTCCGACGTGCGCAGCCAGCTGGAGAGCGCCATCAACACCCGCGACGCTGCCCGTCGGGAGGTCGACAGTCTGAGCGCCCAGATCGAGGCGCTGGAGAAGGCGCAGGCCACCGCCGCGCCCACCGATACCCCGATTCCCACCGATACCTTCGAACCCAATGCGACCGCCACTCCCGAAGCCGAAGCAAGCCCTGCGCCCAGCGTCGAAATCACCGCCGCGCCCACCATGGAGGCGGTGGTGGACGCCACCCGCGCGGCGGAGACCGGGGAGCCGACCGAGCTTCTGGCGCTGCTGCTGGGCGGCTCCGCACGCGCCGAGGGTGCGACGCTGGAGGAGCTTCGCGCGCAGCTGGCCGCCGAACAGGCGATCCTCGAGAGCGCACAGGCGGACGTGGACGCGCTGTCCGCCCGCCACGACGCGCTGCGGGAGACGCTGAACGAGCAGAGCGCGGCGCTTCAGGAGGCGAAAGACTCCCTGGCGCTGCTGGACGGCGGCGAAATCGCCGTGCAGGGCCGCATCGAGGAGGCCCACAAGCAGATCGCCCTCTGCGACGCGCGCATCGCGGAGCTGGACGCGGAGATTGCCGAGCTGACCCAGGCCATCGAGGGCAACGGCGACCGCGAGGCGCTCATCGCCCAGATCGCGGCGCTGGATGCACAGATCGCCTCCATAAAGGAGAGCGACGCATACAAGGCCTACCTCCTGATCTCCGACGGCGGCGCGCTGGAGGCGCAGTACGCCCAGGCGCAGAGCGCGGTGGCCCAGCTGGAAGCCGGCATCGCCAGCATCGATACCATGCTGGACAAGCTCAATCAGGGCGTTCTGCCCGGCGGCATGATCGAGGGCATAACCGAGGACACCAACCTGGCCGAGGCCAGGCAGCAGCTGCTGGACGCGCGAGAGCAGGCCGAGAGCGCCTTTGCCGAGGCATCCTCCGCCCTGCGCGAGGGCGAGGATGAGCTGGCCGAGGCCTGGAACGAGTTCATCGAGAATCGCGACGAGGCGCTGGAGAACGCCGGCATCGACGGCATCATCACCACCCAGACCGTGTCCGCCATCCTCGGCTCCCAGAACCTGGACCTGCCTGCGGGCTACGTCTCCAACAGCGAGGACCGCTATCTGGTCAGCGTGGGCACGGAGTTCGCCTCCCTGGCCGAGCTCAAGCAGCTCAAGCTGATGAGCCTGGGTCTGGACAGCGTGGACGACATTCGCCTGCTGGACGTGGCCAGCGTGGAGATCAGCGACAACAGCGCCGACCTGTTCACGCTGGTGAACGGCGAGAACGGCGTGATGCTGTCCTTTGAGAAGCAGTCCACCGCATCCACCGCTGAGGTCGCGGAGAACATCACCGCCGAGAGCGAACGGCTGATGGCGGAAAATCCGAACCTGCACGTGGTGGAGATGATGAACCAGGGCGATTACATCAAGCTGATCATCGACTCCGTGCTCAGCAACCTGCTCTACGGCGGCATACTGGCCATCGCCATCCTGCTTCTGTTCCTGCTGGACTGGCGGCCCACGCTGATCGTGGCCATCTCGATTCCCACCAGCGTCGTGGTTGCCTTCGTATGCATGTACTTCAGCGGCATCACGCTGAACGTCATGTCCCTCTCGGGACTGGCGCTGGGCGTGGGCATGCTGGTGGACAACTCCATCGTGTCCATCGAAAACATCTACCGCCTGCGCGACGAGGAGGGCCTGCCCATCCTCACCGCCAGCATCCGCGGCGTGAACCAGGTGGCCGGCGCGCTGTTCGCCTCCACGCTGACCACGATCTGCGTGTTCCTGCCGGTGGTGTTCGTCGAGGGCATGGCACGCGACCTGTTCAGCGACATGGGCCTGACCATCGCCTTCTCGCTGCTGGCAAGCCTGCTGGTGGCCATGACCGTGGTGCCCTCCGCCTCGGCGGCGCTGTTCAAGAAGTCCAAGCCCAGAAAGCAGCGCATCTTCTCCAAAATTCAAAAGGGCTACACCGCCCTGCTGCGCGGCGCGCTGCGCGTGCGCGCTCTGGTGCTGCTGCTGGCGCTTGCGCTGCTGGGCTTCAGCGTGTACCAGGTCAAGGACATGGGCATCTCCTTCATGCCCAGCGTCAATTCCGAGCAGATGAGCGCCTCGCTGAGCTTCAAGGATGAAAACATCGGCGAAAGCGAGCAGCAGCAGATCGCCCTGACCCTCATGGAGCGCGCCATGGACGTGGAGGGCGTGACCGACGTGGCCCTCTCCGGCGACGGCATGTCGCTGATGAGCAGCATGGGCGGCGGCTCCAGCTACTCCTACTACCTGCTGGTCGCGCCGGAGAACGGCCGCACCAACGCGGACATCGTCGCGGATCTGAACGCTGCCGCCGCCGAGTGGGCGGACGGCGAGCGCGTGATCTTCTCCGCCAAGGAGAGCACCATGGACATGAGCGCCATGGCGGGCAGCGGCATCTCCATCGACATCACCGGCGACGACATCGACTCCCTGCGCGCCGCCGCCACCGGCGTGGCTACTCTGTGCGCCCGGGTGGATGGTGCGGAGAACATCGACGACGGCTCCGAGTCCGCCGAGCCTAAGCTGGCGATCACCGTGGACAAGGAGCTGGCCAACGACAATTCCCTGTCCGTGGCCCAGGTGTATCAGTACGTTGCCCAGCGCCTCTACGGAGCGGTGGAGCTGACCGAGGCTACGCTGGACGGACAGAAGTACACCATCTACGTCTCCGAGGACCGCAACAACGACCTCGCGCCTGAGGATCTGATGGACATGGAGATCGAAGTGACCTCCGCCGGCTCCACCAGGCAGGTGCGCATCGGCGACATCGCCACCGTCTCCGAGGGCGAGAGCCTCGCCAGCATCCGCCGCGCCAACCAGAAGCGCACCGTGTCCGTCAGCTTCGACGTGGCCGACGGTTACAGCGCCAACCTGGTGCAGCGGGATCTGGAGGCGCTGCTGGAGACCTACCAGCCGCCCGAGGGCTGCGAGGTGGGCATCTCCGGTGAAAACGAGACCGTCATGGGCTACATGAGCGATCTGGGCACCATGCTCATCATCGCCATTCTGTTCATCTTCCTGATCATGGTGGCCCAGTTCCAGTCCTTCAAGTCGCCGATCATCGTGCTGTTCACCATTCCGCTGGCCTTCACCGGCGGCCTGCTGGCGCTGATTCTCACCGGCATGGATCTCTCGCTGGTGGCCATGCTGGGCTTCCTGGTGCTCTCCGGCGTGGTGGTCAACAACGGCATCGTGTTCATCGACAGCGTGAACCAGCTGCGCATCGGCGGCCTGTCCAAGCGCGAGGCGCTGGTCGAGACCGGCCGCGTCCGCCTGCGCCCGATTCTGATGACGGCGCTGACCACCATCCTGGGCATGAGTACCATGGCTCTGGGACGGGGCATGGGCGCGGAGATGATGCAGCCCATGGCCGTGGTCACCATCGGCGGCCTGAGCTACGCCACGCTGATGACGCTGTTCGTGGTGCCCGTGCTCTACGACCTGTTCAACGGCAAGAACATGAAGGCGCGCGAGATCGAGATGATGAAGGAAGCCGCCGGCATGAAGCGCGAGGGCTTCGATGACGACACACCCGCCCTGCCCGGAGGCGGCGCGGCATCTGTAAAGCCGGAAGCTGCGCAGGCAACGGAGCCTGATACACAGCCGCGCACAGATCCGGATATGGTTAAGACCCCGGAGCCGCCGAGGAAGTCCCGACGCGTGAAGGTGAAGTTCTGATTCCGCACGGCATACGACAAAACCCTCTGCATGATTCAGCGTCATGCAGAGGGTTCATTTTGGATTTACTTCATCAGCCGTCCACGCAGACGGTTCACGTACAGCGCGGTCATGATGGCAATCAGTCGGTCGTAGAGCAGCAGCGTCACGTTGCCGATCAGCAGGCAGGCGATGGTCAGCGCAATGCCCATCTCCCGGTACTCCACGAGAATCTGCTCCATGTGCAGCACGAGGATGCTCAGCGCACACATCGCGACCACCGCCAGATTGAACACGCCCAGCTTGGCGACCACCCGCAAAAGCCTACTGCGCAGCTGATCCAGCCGCCAGCGCAGGATGGGGTAGTAGCCGATGAAGACCAGCAGCAGCGCGGCCTCCTTGTCCGGGCAGAGGATCAGGCTCAGCGCCGCGATGGCCGCATAGGCGCACCAGCTCAGCTTCTCCCCGCACTCCACGAACACCGGGATCAGCATCAGCCCCGCCAGCGCCGGGCAGCAGAAGGTCGCCAGCGGTATGACGCCGCCCAGCATCATGAGCACCACCGCCAGCGCGCACAGCATGCCCGTGAGCGCCATCTTTCTACTCTTCTTCATGCTTTTTCTCCGGGTTCGCGCAGCGCAACACCCAGTAGCCCTTCTCCCGGGCGATGCGCTCCACATCTGCGTAGATCGTGCTCAGGTACTTCTGCGCCGATTCCGCGCCCTGCTGCTTGCGGATCACGATGTACAGCGCGCCGCCCTGATTCAGATGCGCCGCAGCCTGTGCGAACATGGCGTAGATCACCGCCTTGCCCGCACGGATCGGCGGGTTCAACACGATGGCGTCGAAGCCGCCCTCCACCGCCGCAAAGCCGTCGCCCTGCACCACCGTGGCGTTCGTCACGCCGTTGGCGGCGAGGTTGCGCGCGGCCAGCTCCGTCGCGCGGCTGTTTACGTCGGTCAGCACGAGCTGCGCTTCGGGGTACTTCTTCCCCAGCGCTGCGCCCACCGGGCCCCAGCCGCAGCCCAGATCCAGAATCCGCCCGTGCAGCTCCGGCAGCGCCTCCAGCAGGATGCGCGTGCCCATGTCCAGACCGTCCCTGGAGAAGACCCCCGCGTCGGTCACGCAGACAAAGCGCTGACCCAGCGCCTGATAGATCACCTCGCGCTCATCGTGGGCAGCCCCGGGATTCTCACTGTAATAATGCTCCGTCATACTCATCCTCCGCAATGTGCGAATCGGGCGCAATGCGCCCCGTACCATTATAGCAGACCGCGGCGGATTTGAACAGGGATCGCGCCGCAATCGATGAAACGACCCGCACGGTTAAATGCCGAACCGCAGGTTGACACCAGAATGCGAAGCGTGCTATAATAACGGCAGGAAGGGATGACGCTTGTGAGATGGCTTTTCCCCTCTAATAGAGAGTGGCCGCCAACCAGTTAGCGCTGGATGGCGGCTTTGCTTTTACTTTTTCCTGTTATGAAAATTGCGACCAAACTGGATCGCTTTCAACACAAGAGAGGCAATCATTATGACCACAGAGATGATCTCGAAGTCAGACATGATCTCACCTCCTTTGCTTTTGTTGAGCATCAGAGGTGAAAAGCCAAGCGCCATCTTCTTCCTTCCTGCCGGAGAGCCTTGCGGCTCCGGCAGCATTATAACATGGGTGCGGAGAGACTGTCAAATCTAAGTAAATCAGAAAAGGAATCCACGCTGTTTACCACGTAATTGTGCGCGCCGCAATCGATGAAACGACCCGCCGTCGTGAAACAGCGGGTCGCATATTCATACTGCCGTGGCGTCCGACGAAGCGTCTGCCGCCGCAGGAACCGCCTGCTGGGCGGGCTGCAAAGCATCGTAGGCCTCCTTGATCCGGGCCTGGGTGTCCGGGTCGGCCTCGCCGGTGGCGCTCATGCCGTGGTCGCTCTGGAACCTGCTCACGGCGCTGGCGCAGGTTGCGCCGTACACGCCGTCCGCAGCACCCTCGGCCTCGCCGTTCAGGTAGCCCAGCGCAATCAGCTGCTCCTGCAGCGCAATCACGCCGTGGTCGTAGGTGGTCTTTTTGTAGGTGACCGGAACGGGCGTGTAGGGCTCCAGCGCCGGGGGCGTGCGGCCCTCGATGGGCTCGGTCAGCGGCGCGGTCTCGTTCTCCGGATAGCCGAACATCTCGTTCAGCGTCACCAGCCGATAGCCCTGGGACGCGGCGTAGGGAATGAAGGATTTCAGCAGCCGCAGATCCTTGTCCGTGGTGTGGAACAGGTAGATGACGCCCGGTGCAAGGGACTTCTGGAGCGAGGACTCGGAGCTGTTCTTCTCGCTGCCGGAGTGGCTCCAGTGGGCGATGCCGTAGTAGCCCATCTGGCGCGCGTAGGCCTGCATGCGCTGGTCGTTGCGCGCGTCGCCGCCGCGGGGACGCAGGAAGTGCGCCTGATACTCCACGCCCAGAATCTTGCTCAGCGCCAGATTCTGATAGTAGACCTCCTGCGCCAGACGCTCGTCGCTGATGGCGTAGAGGGAGTTGTGGGTCATGGTGTGGTTCTCCAGCTCGAAGCCGTTCTGCCAGGCGTAGCGCAGCGTCTCCGCCTGCGCATCCTTCAGCGCGTTCTCGCCGATGGGGAAGATGGTCAGCTTTCCGCCGTAGTCCATGGCCAGCTGCACGATGGCAGCCAGGTTCTGTGCCTGGAAGCAGTCGTCCACGGTGATGGCGATGATCTTCTCCTCGGTGGAGGACTTCTTGAACACCGGCAGGATGCCGTTCTGCGCCGTCGGACGGTACACCGCGTTGGCGTAGCTCTCCGGCGTGGGCTCGGGCGTGGGTTCCGGCGTAGGCGTGGGCGTGGCCTCCGGCACGGCGCTTGCCAGCGCAAGAACCTCCTGCGTGGGCGCAGCCGTCGGCGCAAAGACCGCCTTCGCGGTGGGATCCGGCCTGCTGCATCCGCGCACCACGTTCACGATGACCACGATCATCACGATCAGCAGAATCAGCAGCACGATCGCACGGATCCTGCGCTGCATCATCCGCCGCCTGCGGCGCGAACGGGAGTAGCTGCTGCCGTAGGAGTTTCCCGAGGTTCTTCTGGGCGCGCCGCCCTGCGGACTTCTGCGCACGCTGCTCTGCGGCGCTCTGCGCGGCGGATCCATATCATAGCTGCGCCGGTTCGCCGGTGCGGAAGAACGCGGTCTCTGCGAGCTTTCGTAGTTCATCTGTCTGTCTCCTTATGATCTCATCCACGACATGCACAGTCGCGGCTGCAATTTCTCTTCCCTGCGCGCCGGAATTCAGCCGTCGGACAGCTGCGCGCTCTGCTTCAGGCCGGAGATCTCCGCATCCGTCAGGCGGCGAAACTGACCGGGTGCAAGCGCCTCGTCCAGCGTCACGCAGCCGATGCGCAGGCGCTGAAGTGAAATCAACGGGTGTCCCACCGCAGCAAACATGCGCTTGACCTGGTGGAACTTGCCCTCGGTGAGAATCACGTCCGCCAGCGAGGTCTCCCCCGCCTCCAGGATCTCCAATTTCGCCGGGGCCGCAGTGAAGTCCGAAAGCTCCAGCCCCGCCGCGAAGGCCTCCACATCGCCCGCATCCAGCGCGCCCTCGCAGCGCGCGCGGTACTGCTTTTCCGCCTTCCAGCGCGGCGAGATCAGCCGGTGCGCCAGCTGGCCGTCGGTGGTCAGCAGCACCAGCCCCGTCACGTCCCGGTCGAGCCGTCCCACAGGGCCGATCTTGCGCCGCTGGTACATCTCCGGCAGCAGCGAGACCACCGTGGGCAGACGCTTGTCCTCCGTGGCCGTCACCACGCCCGCAGGCTTGTGGAGCATCAGGTAGACCTCCTGCTGCGCGTCGATGGGACTGCCGTCCAGGGTAACCTCGCAGAGCTGCACGCTCCTGCCCGCATCCCGGACAGCCTCGCCCGAGACGCACACGCGCCCGCGCGCGATCAGCGCCTTGGCTTCCGAGCGGGTGTAGCCCGCCAGGGAGAGCGCCTTATCCAGCCGCATGCGTCCCACCTCCGCCTGTGATCCTACAATATATTATAGCAGGCAAAGTTGACATTGCATAGGGCAGTCGGGTTAAAGGCTTGCGCGATTTATTTCTGCTTTCAATATATTGATAAACCCGCGCGGCACAGCTGAAACGAGCGTACGGCAAAACCGCGCCATTTCCGCAAAGAATGGAGGGAGCGCAGCTGCGCTCCCCACATCGATTCTATATGACTTACTTCTTGCCCGCCAGGGACTTGCGGTACTTCTCGCTCTCCCAGTTGGCGATGAACTTCTTGGCGGCCTCGCCCATGGTGGACAGGGTCTTGCCGTTCTTGCGGATCGCGTCGGCGATGAACACCACGGCGGTCAGGGTCTCGGCGATGACCTGGGCCTTGGACGCGGCCATGTTGAACACCACGCGACCGGTCTCCGGGTCGGCCAGGCACTGATCCTGCTCGGGCGTGCCCTTGCCGAAGGCGAAGGAGCCGATCAGGAACACCATCTGATCCGGGTACAGGGGCGTTTCGAGGAAGAACCTCTCGTCGAACGCGCCGGATTTGAGCATCTCGCTGAGGAAGGGTGCGTCGGCCTCGACCAGACCGCCCTCGATCTCCTTTACGGAAACCTCCGGGAAGCTGGTTCCGCTGAGGCCGAAGGCTGCGGCGATGCGGTTGTTCACGTCCTCGTGGATGCGCAGGCACTCGTCGGGATCGTCGTGATGGGCGATCAGGCCGTGGTTCTGCATGAAGATGGCCGCCGGGCGCTTGCCGGTCTCCTTTTCCACGCGGGCCAGCTCATCGCGGATGGAGAAGGTGAGCCGCGCGCCGGGATCGGTGTAGGGAACCATGCCCCAGCTGTAGGGCGCGTCCGCCAGCGCCTTCTTCACGATCTCGCCGCACTCCACGCTGCACGCCGCCAGATTGGCATAGACGCTGTGGCTGTGGGCCACGTAGGTGTCCAGGATGGAGTGGAAGCCCGCCTCCACGCTGGGACGCAGCGCCGCAAGGCCCTCGATGGTCTTGGTGACCTCCTTCGCCTTGGCGGAGCCGGTCTTCTCCACGTCCTCGAAGTCGGCGGGGTTGGAGCCATAGTAGAAGCTGCGCAGGGCCTCGTAGTCCAGCACCGCGTAGGCCTTGTCCACCTCGATGTCCTTCAGGCAGAAGCCGGAGGCCTTGATGGCCATGTTGCCGCCCTCCAGCTTGACGGAGGTGTTTCCGCCGCCGCCCTGCACGTAGTCCGCGCGGCCGCCCACGGTCTTGGAGACGCGGCTGAAGTTCTCCAGGCGCGCACGATTTTCCTCAAAGAAAGTTGCCATATGTTATCCCTCCTGAGCATACAATTCTAATCTACATTATACCAGCCCCAGCCCGCCGAAGCAACGCCGTTTGCAAAGAAATCTTCCAAATTCTTCACAGAATGCAAGTCAGAAAAAAGATGGAAAAAAGTCCTTGATTTCGGGAACCGTTTGGCTTATATTCCTGTCTAAGAGGCAGACAGGAAAACAATTCAAAAACTGGAGGGTATTGGACATGAAAAAGAAATTTGCAGCAATTCTCGCAGCTCTGTTGGTACTGACGCTGATCACGGGCGCGGCCCTGGCCGAAACCGTATCGCTGGCCTACTCCGGCGGCGCGCTGAACCTGCGCAAGGGCCCCGGCACGGAATACCGTTCCCTCGGCACGCTGCACGACGGCGACCACATCGACGTGCTGCGCTACGGCGACGTATGGAGCAAGGTTGAGACCGACGACGGCAAGATCGGCTACATCAAGAACCTGTACATCGAGGACGGCGACACCAACTACGCCTCCGGCACCGACTACTTCGACTCCCACTTCACCGCCTACACCACCGCCAGCGTGAACTTCCGCGCGGGCGCTTCCACCAGCACCGCCTCCATGGGCACCCTCTCCAAGGGCACGAAGGTCACCGTGCTGGGCGAGAACGGCCGGTTCTATCTGGTGAAGAACTCCGCCGGCACCCAGGGCTTCGTGAGCAAGAGCTACATCTCCCGCACCAAGCCCTCCACCAGCACCGGTTCCACCAAGACCATGACCGTCACTGCGAGCTACGTCAACATGCGCGCCGGCGGCGGCCTGTCCTACGACGTGATCAAGGTTCTGCCCCGCGGCACCGTGGTCACCGTCGTCACCCGCGGCAATTACTGGACCCGCGTGAACTACAAGGGCACCCTGGGCTGGATCAAGAACACCTATCTGAAGTAAGCGACGCAGAACAGCGCCCGCATCGAAAAGCGATGCGGGCGTTTTTTGTATCCTGCTCAATAACTTGAAAAGATGCTGTGGTAGGCGGCCATCGCCGCGATGCGGGCCGTCTCCATCGGCCGTCCAGGCAGCACGGGCTGTGCGCCCATCTCCCACAGGCACTGGCCCTGCATCTTGCGGTTCACCGCTGCGGCCAGCCGGTCGCCGCCATAGACGAAATTGCCGCTGAGCACGATCCGATCCAAGCCAAAAACGTTCGCGATGTTCGCGATTTCAAAGGCCAAATTCTCCGCAACCCGCGCAAAGAGCGCGTCGGCGTCCGGATTCCCGTCCAGAGCGTCGATCACCTGCGGCCAGCTGGTGAAAGGCGTGCCCTGCAAGACCGCCGGGAAGGAGATGTACCGCTCCCAACAGCCGCGCCTTCCACAGGCGCAGGCCGGGCCGTTGCGATCGATGGACACGTGCCCGATCTCCGGGCACTGGCCCCTGGGGCCGCTGAACAGGCGCCCGCCCAGCACGATGCCCGCGCCCACGCCCTCGTCCACCCGCAGCAGCATGAAGTTCTGAACGCCCTCCCGACCGATGCCAAAGTACAGCTCCTCCAGCGCATGGGCGTTGGACACGTTCGCCAGGAACGCATTCCAGCCGGTGCGCGCCTTCAGCATCTGCACGATGGGCACGTTGTGCCAGAGTCGGAAGTTCGGCGGGTTCAGGATCGTCCCCCCGCACCGGTCCAGCGGTCCGGGCGCGCCCACGCCCACGCCGTAAAAGCGCTCGGGCGGAATCTCCAGCGTGCGCACCGCGTCCATGAGCTGCGCGGCGATCTCATCCAGCACGGTGCAGACCTCCCGGCCCAGCGTCGCCCCGGAGCGCTGCCAGAGCACCTCGCCCGCCAGATTGATGACGCCCAGATCGTAGCCCTTGCGCCTCAGGTTCACCCCGGCGATGTACATCGCGTCCTTGACAATGGCCAGCTGGGTCTGCTTCCGGCCCAGCTTGTTTCGGCCCACGGACTCGGTCTCGGTGACCAGGCCCTCCTCCATCAGCTCATCCACGATTTGCGTGATCGAGGCCCTCGTCAGCTGCGTGCAATCCGACAGCTCCGCGCGCGAAATGGGCCTGCGGCGAATCCACTCCAGTACCATTTTGCGATTCGATTGTTTCATCACGCTGGAATTGATTGCGCGCACGCCCGGCCACCTTCCTTGGAAGTTCCAATTTTACTCATATTTTCTATATCATTTATGAAAAATCCTGCAAATCCGATAAAAAACACATCAAATTGGAATAAACTTTCCAATCATTGACAAGTCAGCGGCTGCAAACTATAATGAATTCAACGAATCATCTTCCGATTTACATGGAGGGAGCAGCTATGAACCGCAGAAGCATGCAGCTGGACTTTTCCGGCATTACCACTTACAGCGCCCAGAACCGCCACAATCTGGTGCGCATCGACACCCTCGCCGTCCCCGGAGAGACCCCCGTTCCGGACTGGGGCAGCCCGGAATTTGACGAGCTCGTGCACCGCATTCAGGCGGCGAAGGAGGGCGGACATCAGATCATACTGTCCATGGGCGCGCACGTCATCAAGTGCGGCCTGTCCCGCTATCTGATCGCGCTGATGAAGGCGGGCTACATCACCCACATCGCGGGCAACGGCGCCTGCTCCATCCACGACTTCGAGCTGGCCTACCTGGGCGGCACCAGCGAGCACGTGCCCACCGCCATCGAGGACGGCTCCTTCGGCATGTGGGAGGAGACCGGCGGCTGGATGAATGAGGCCATTCAGCAGGGCGCAGCCCAGGGCCTGGGCTACGGCGAAAGTCTGGGCAAGTACATCGACGAGCATCCCGAGCGCTTCCCCTACCGGGAGGACTGCGTGCTCTGGAACGCCTACAAGCTGGACATCCCCGCCACCTACCACATCGCGCTGGGCACCGACATCATCCACCAGCATCCCACGTGCAGCTTCGAGGACATCGGCAAGGCCAGCGGCATCGACTTCCACAAGATCTGCTGGTCGGTGGCACACATGGACAAGGGCGTTTACATGAACTTCGGCTCCGGCGTGATCGGCCCGGAGGTCTTCCTGAAGGCGCTGTCCATCGCCCGCAACCTGAAATACCCCACCTTTGACATCACCACGGCCAACTTCGACCTGATCGACCTGGGCGACTTCCGCCGTCCGCTGGGCTACGAGCATCCCCAGTACTACTACCGCCCGCGCAAGAACATCGTCAACCGTCCAGTGTCCTGCGGCGGCTGGGGCCAGCACTTCTGCGGCGACCACCAGGAGACCATCCCCAACCTCTGGAAAAAACTCTGCGACAAGTGAGGGAATTGAGATGAACGCAAACAATCCGGCGCTGGACCGCGCCATCGAAATCATGATCGAATCCTACAAGAACGGCGGCAAGCTGCTGGTGTGCGGCAACGGCGGCAGCGCCTCCGACAGCGCGCACATCGTGGGTGAACTGGTGAAGGGCTTTTTGAAGAAGCGCCCGCTGCCTGCAGAATGGGACGAAGCCATGGACCACCTGCCGCTGCAGCTGGGCCTGCCCGCCATCGACCTCACCGCCCAGGGCGCGGTGATCGCGGCGGTGGTGAACGACCTGGGCGGGGAACTGATGTACGCCCAGCAGGTCATGGCCTACGCAAACCCTGGCGACGTGATCATCGGCATCACCACCTCTGGCAATGCAAAGAACGTGATCCTGGCGCTGCGCGCCGCGAAGATGAAGGGCGCGACCTGCATCGGCCTCACCGGCGAGGGCGGCGGCAAATTGAAGCAGTACTGCGACGTGCTGATCGAGTCCTCCGAAACCGAGACCTACCTGGTGCAGGAGGAGCACATCCGCCTCTATCACGAGTTCTGCGCCCGCGTGGAGGCCGCCTTCTTTACTGTATAAATCAACAAATTTTGGACATGCGAAACCCCCGGAATGAAGAAATTCATCTCCGGGGGTTTCATGCGTTACGGGACATTTACGCGGCTTCCTTCAGCACCTTCTTCTCCGCCCACCTGCCGCTTTTGAAGCGCAGGGTGAAGATCACCGATCGCATCGTCCAGTCGAAGAACATGCCGATCCACACGGCGATGGGGCCGAAGCCGAATACGCGAATCAGCACCACAGCCGTCACCACGCGGCACAGCCACATGGTGCAGCTGGAAACCATCATGGAGAAGCGCACGTCGCCCGCAGCGCGCATGCCGTAGGCGGGAATGAAGGCCGGCATCCAGACCAGGGGCTTGACGATGCAGATGATGTAGGTCATCCATACGGCCATATCCGCAGCCGCAGGCTCCATGCCGCCCAGCACGGTGATGGGCCGCACCAGCAGCGCGATCAGCGCGCAACATATCACCATCACGATCTCCGAATCGACGCACAGGCGCTTGATGTTTTGCCGGGCCTCCTCCAGGCGTCCCGCGCCCATGCACTGGCCCACGATGGTCATCATGCCCAGGCCCAGGCCGATGGGTGCCTGGCTGCTCACCAGCTCCAGCGTACTGGTCATCGCCTGCGCTGCGATGGCCGTGGTGCCCAGCGTGGACACGGAGGACTGGATCACCAGCTTGCCGAACTGGAACATGCCGTTTTCGATGCCCGTAGGGATGCCCACCGCCAGGATGTTCAGGATGCGGGGGAACTTCGGCCGGATTTTGAAGTAGTCGCGGATGACGATGGTCTGCCGGGGCTGGCGCAGGAAGTACAGCACCGCCACGGCGCTGAGCACACGGGAGATGAGCGTGGCCAACGCCGCGCCCACCACGCCCATGTGCAGGCCGAAGATCAGCAGGGCGTTTCCTACGATGTTGATCAGGTTGCACACCACCGAAATCAGCATCGGCAGGCGCGAGTTGCCGTCCACACGGAACAGCGCCGCGCCCGCATTGTACATCGCGATGAAGGGATAGGACAGCGCCGTGATCAGCAGATAGACCTTGGCGTTCTTCATGACCTCCATTTCCACCCGGCCGAAGATCAGCCGCAGCAGCGGCCCGCGCAGCAGCGCACACACCAGCGTCACCGCCGTAGCGATGGTGAACACCGTCAGCAGCAGCTGGCGGCCCGTCTCCACGGCCTCTTTCCTGTCCTTGCGGCCCAGATACTGGGCGCAGATGATCGTGCCGCCGGTGGCCATGGCGGCAAAGACGTTGATCAGCAGCACGTTGATCGCATCCACCAGCGACACCGCCGAAATCGCCGCAGAGCCTGCGTTGGACACCATCATCGTGTCCGCAGTTCCCATCAGCGAATTGAGCACCTGCTCGATCATCAGCGGAATCAGCAGCGCCCAAATCTGTCGCTTCGTAAACATCGGCGCATGCGGATGCTCTGGATGCGCCGGATTGATGATTTCTTTCTTTTTCAAGGATATGTACCTCTACAATTTCCCAATGTTGAAAAGCATCATCATTATAGCGTCGGCAGATGGTAAATAACATCCCTTTCGGGTTAAAACTTGGCGCAGAAGGGCCGCGCAGAAACCTGCGCGGCCCTCATGTGAACCGGATCAGCAGACCCTAGAAAGTCTGCAAGACAAGAAAGCAAGGCTGTAAATTATAGGAGCTTACACAGACGTAAGTGACTATGATTTACAGCCGCAGCTGACGCAGTAAGCGAAAACACCAACCACTGTCTATTTATTCGGTTGGTGTTTTCGCGATTGTGGGCTTTATAGGGTTCTGCTCACAATCTCGCCAGCGCGGCGTCCAACCTCTTCATGGTCTCGTCCTTGCCCAGCAGGTAGGCGATTTCAAACGCGCCGCCGGGGGTGGACATCTGTCCGGAGATGGCGATGCGCATCGGCCAGAGCACCTGACCGTTCTTCATGCCAGTGGCGGGAATGGCGGCCATCACGGTGTCGTGGATGCTCTCCTCAGACCAGTCCCCGATGCCCTCCAGCACCGGTTTGAGCGCCGTCAGCGCGGCCTTTGCGCTCTCCAGCGTGCTCTTCTGCTTCTTGTTGACGTAGAGATCGTTGGAGAATTCCGGAATCTCCGCCAGGAAGCGCACCATGTCGGGCAGCTGGGAGAACACCTCCGTGCGGTTCTGCAAAAGCTCACCCAGGCGCTTGAAGTCGAACTTCGCGGGATCCAGCACCTTTTCCAGCCACGGCGTCGCGTGCGTAAGATACTGCTCCGGGCTCAGCTTGCGGATGTACTCGGCGTTGAACCAGCGCATCTTTTCGCCGCTGAAAAAGCTCGGGCTCTTGCTCAGGCCCTCGAGATCAAAGACCTCCTCCAGCTCCTTCAGGCTGTAGAACTCGCGCTCGCCGCGCGGGCTCCAGCCCAGCAGCACCAGATAGTTGACGATGGCCTCGCTGAGGTAGCCCTCGCTGAGCAGATCCTCGAAGGAGGGATCGCCCTGGCTCTTGCTCATCTTGCGCTTGACGATGGCCTTGACGGGATTGCCATTCTCGTCCAGCACGGGATTTCCGTTCTCGTCCGTCTCCATCAGGTATTCGCCGGTCTTTTTATTCTTCGAGGTGCCCTCCACCATCACGGGGGTCAGGTGCACGTAGGTGGGCGGCGTCCAGCCCAGCGCCTCGTAGAGCAGGTTGTACTTCGGCGCGGAGGACAGGTACTCGTTGCCGCGCATCACGTGGGTGATGCCCATCAGATGGTCGTCGATGACGTTGGCGAAGTTGTAGGTGGGCAGGCCGTCAGCCTTGATCAGCACGTTGTCGTCCAGCGTGTCGCAGTCCACCTCCACGTGACCGTAGATCACGTCGTCGAAGCCCGCTTTGCCCTCGGTGGGGATGTTCTGGCGGATGACGTAGGGTTCGCCCGCGTCCAGCTTCGCCTGAACCTCCTCCTTGCTCAGGTGCAGACAGTGCTTGTCGTACTTGAAGGTCTCGCCCTTTTTTTCAGCCTCGGCGCGGGCCTCCTCCAGGCGCTCCTTGGTGCAGAAGCAGTAGTATGCGTGGCCGGATTCCACCAGCTGCTTCGCATAGGGCAGGTAGGTGTCCTTGCGCTCGGACTGCACGTAGGGGCCGCAGGGACCGCCCACGTCCGGGCCCTCGTCGTGGCTCAAGCCCGCAATCTTCAGCGAATTGTAGATCACGCTCACGGCGTCCTTGACCTCGCGCTTCTGATCCGTGTCCTCGATGCGCAGAATGAACTTGCCGCCCGTGCGGCGGGCGTACAGATAGGTGTAGAGCGCGGTGCGCAGGTTGCCCAGGTGCATGTAGCCCGTCGGGCTGGGCGCAAAGCGGGTGCGTACCTCCATGGTTGAAAAACTCCTCTCGTTGCTGGGGGGGGTTACGCTCAGGGGACGCTGTCCCCTGAAACCCCTGTCAGGGGGAATGATTCCCCCTGAACCCCTCAGTATGGCGCGCAATGCGCGCCAGAAATAATTATTTATATGATTCCGATCTACGGCGCTTCATCACGCCATAAATCCAATATATTTTTTCTTTCAAGCGCGCATTGCGCGCTTATATGGGGATTCTTAAGGGCATCATGCCCTTAAGCGGGGTTTCAGGGGCAGCGCCCCTGACGTAGCCCCTAAGCGTACCCCCTCACTCCTCCACGGTGTCGAAGGCGAAGACCGTGGTATAGTCGTACTTCTCGCCGGCGTAGAGCACGCTGTCGGGGAAGTTGGGATGGTTGATGGAATCGGGGGCGTACTGGGTTTCGAGGCAGAAGCCCTCGAAGCGGCCGTACTTGCGTCCGCAGGAGCCCTCGTTAATGCTGTCGAGGCAGCAGCCGGCGTAGAACTGCACGGCAGGCATGTCGGTGAACACGTTCATCACGCGGCCGCTGACAGGTGCGTTGACCTCGACGGCAAAGCGCAGACCGGCCTCGGGATCGTTGATGTTGAAGTTGTGATCCACGCCGTGACCGGCGCGCAGCTGGTCGTTCTCCTCGGTCTGCGCGATCACGTCGCCCAGACGGGTGGCGTTGCGGAAGTCGAAGGGCGTGCCTGTCACGTCGCGCTGCTCGCCGGTGGGGATCAGCTCGCTGTCGCCCACGGTGAAGGTATCGGCGTTGATCTCGAAGGTATGATCCAGCACGGTGCCGCTGCCCTCGCCCTCCAGATTGAAGTAGGAGTGGTTGGTCAGGTTGCAGAGGGTGTCCTTGTCGGAGACGGCCTCGTAGCGGATGATGAGCTCGTTCTCATCGGTCCAGGTGTAGGTGACCATGACCTTCAGCGTGCCCGGATAGCCCTCCTCGCCGTCGGGGGAGACGAGCTTCAGGATCAGGCTGTCCTCGCAGATGCCCTCCACGGGGGTTGCGTCCCAGAACTTCCGGTTGAAGCCCAGGTTGCCGCCGTGCAGGTGGTTCTTGCCGCCCTCGTTCTTCGCCAGGTGCAGCTCCTGGCCCTCCACGGTGCACTCGCCCTTTGCGATGCGGTTGCCCACGCGACCGATCAGCGCGCCCAGATAGCCGCAGCAGGGCTCATAGCCGCTCACGTCCTTGTAGCCCAGCAGCACGTTGCCCAGTTCGCCGTTCTTGTCCGGCACGTTGATGGCGCGCAGGATGCCACCGTAGTTGGTGATCTCCACGGACGCGCCCGCCACGTTCTTCAGAATGTACAGATCCGCCTCGCGGCCGTCGGGAAGGCGGCCAAAGCTGGTCTTGATGATGCTCATCGGAATTCAACCTCCTGAAAATCGTTCTATTCCGATTATCATGATACAACCATTTCGACAGAATTTCAAGCCCCGGCGCGCAAGAATCTGCGCCCTGCGAGCCATTCTTGACTTTGCTGCGCCGTCCGTATATAATATCAGTGAATTCATAGGAGGTTTGACCATGTTCAAATACAAGACCCACGGAACCTGTTCCCAGATGATTCTGATCGACGCCGACGCGGACACCATCAAGCACGTGGAGTTCATCGGCGGCTGCCACGGCAACACCCAGGGCATCTCCATTCTGGTGGAGGGCATGAAGATCGACGACGTGATCGCCAAGTGCAAGGGCATCCAGTGCCGCGCAGGCACGTCCTGCCCGGATCAGCTGGCCACCGCCCTCGAACAGCTCAAGGCCCAGCGAAAGGAAGCCTGAAGCCCATGAAGGAACGCAACACCGCCACCCACGGCTCGGCCTACACCCCCAATATGGATACGCCGGAGCGAACCCGCCGCAGCAATCGCGCGCTGGGGGGACTCTTGCTGACCCTGCTGCTGCCGCCCATCGGCATCGCCTATCTGTGGCGCAGGGGCGTGTTCCGCACCCGCGGGCGCGTGCTGCTCAGCTGCGTGGCCACCATCGAGATGGCGGTGCTGCTGGCGCTCCTGCTGCCCACAGCCGAGCTGCCCCAGGAGGCTCCCATGGCGCACCTGCCTGTGGCCGTAACCATCGCCCCGGACGACGGCATCGTGACCGCGCTGTCCAACATCGACCAGCTGCTTGCCCAGCAGCAGGCCGCCGACGCCGCTGCCGCCGCCACCGAGGTTCCCCTCACCGACGAGGAGGCCGAGGCCCAGCACGCCGCCGAGCAGGAGGCCATCCTGAACACCATCGTGTATTCGGTCTACTCCAACGCCAAGTACTACCACGCCGCCGAAATCTGCGGCACCCAGTCCAACCGCCGCGCGCTGACCATCCGCGAGGCCATGAACGAGGGCATGGGTGCCTGCAAGAACTGCAATCCGCCGGTGTACACGGGCTGATTTCCCTGCGCGCAGATCCCCTCGCCGAACGAATTCCTACTTATTGATTTTGACAGGAATTGTCCAAGGAAAGTCACAATAAAATTCTTGACGTATAGTTAGAACCATTCTATTATGTAAAATAGAATGGTTCTATGTGTTTTCAATTGAAATTCAAACGCTGGAACGAAAGAGGAGGACATCGCATGTTTTGCTCGAAGTGCGGGAAAACCATCCGGCCGGACGACCAGATCTGTCCGAGCTGCCAGGCGCCCATCGGCGACAACCGCTTCGGAGGCATCCCGTATACCTCTGCCCAGTTTACAATTGCGCCCGGTCAGACGAGCTTTGAGCCGCTGAACGGCTATACGCGCACCACCTATACCAGCATGGACGACGCAGCCCAGGAGGGCGGCGCGCCCGACAGCCGCACCACCTACCGACCCGTGTACGAGGGCGGCTCCATGCCCGAGAACGTGCGCAGGGACGTGCGCGCGGCTATGTCGCCCGAGCCGGAAGCCGAACCCGAGCCGGACCAGCCGGAGCGCCCCGCCGACGAGCGCGCCTTTGCAGGCGGCGAGCCCATCTTCCGCGCCACCCAGGATACACTGGAGGCCATCGACGAGGAACTGCAGCCCGACGAGGCCATCGACCTCTCCCAGTTCCGCAGCCGCCCGATCCAGTCCGCCGGACGCGCGGGCATCTCCCGGGACGTGAGCGAGTACATCCGCAAGCTGGAGGACGACCAGTCCCGCAGGGGCGGCCGCCATCGCCGCGGCGCCGCGCCCGTGTACGATGATTATCAGGAGCGCCCGGAGGATCGCGCCGGGGAGCCAGAATCGGATTATGCCGGGGACGACAATGAGAACCGCCCCTACGACGGCTATGCGGACGATCCGCAGGACGGCGTGTTCGACGACATCGACGATCAGGACTACGAGGATTACCGCCGGGCAGGCCGCTTCGGTGTTTCCCAGATCGTGAAGATCCTCATCGCGCTGGTGGTTGTCGCCGCCGTGGTGTTCGGCGCGATCAAGTGGATCGGCTACATCCGCGGCAGCCAGAGCTCCGCGCCCATCGAGGGCGTGACCGAGAGCTTCTATGAGCAGGGCGTGGCGCTGATCAAGTCCCACGTGCAGAGCGATTACATCAACGCGCGCATCGGTCAGTACACCTCCGACGGCACGCTGGCCATGGTGAACGCGCTGACCCAGGATCAGGCCGAAATCGACGCGCTGATGCCCGCCGAGCCCGCCGCCAACGACGCGACCTTCCTCTCCGCCCTGAGCACCATTCAGGAGAGCATTTACAGCGCCATTACCATGGACGCCATGTCCGTGGGCGACGCGAACGCCGTGTCCAAGTCCGAGGCAAACTGGCAGATCATCAGCAACGCCATCACGCAGCTGGAGAGCGCCAAGTCCGCCGCCGAGCTGACCGCCATCATCAGCGGCCAGAAGGTCACCGTGCAGAGCTCGACCCCCGAGCCGACCCAGACCCCCGTGGCCTACACCATCCTGCAGAAGGGCGACAAGAGCGACGACGTGCTTAAGCTCCAGGAGCGCCTGTACCAGCTGGGCTACCTGAACAGCGACCGCGACGGCGCATTCGGCGGCAAGACCCAGACCGCCGTGAAGGCCTTCCAGGAGCGCGCCGGTCTCGAGGCCAGCGGCATCGCCGACAGCAACACCCAGACCCTGCTGTTCTCCGACAGCGCGCCCTACGCCGCAGGCGTGGCCTCGCCCACGCCGTCCGCCGCGTCGACCCCGGAGCCTGAGGTGATTCAGTCCGTTGAAAATATTCAGGCCAATCCGGTGAGCGACGGCGCCGCCGCCACCGACGCGCCCGTGCAGGACGTGCCCGCGCAGTAAGCAGGCCGATCATAAGTTCAACCCACGCGGGCGTGCATGCGGTGCGCCCGCGCGTTTTTCAACAGCCCTCGCCGCCGTGAAGGGAGGTTTTCACCGTGTCCAGGCCCATCGTCGCACTGATCTACGATTTTGACAAGACGCTGTCCCCCAAGGACATGCAGGAGTACACCTTCCTGCCGGGCATCAACGTGGAGCCCAACGAGTTCTGGGGCGCGTGCCAGAGATTCACCCAGGAGAACCAGATGGACGGCGTGCTGACCTACCTCTATCTGATGCAGCGCATGGCCAAGGGCAACATGCGCCTGACCCGGGACGCGCTGCACGAGCTAGGCAAGGGCGTGGAGTTCTTCCCCGGCGTGGAGGACTGGTTCGGCCGCATTCGGGAGATCGGCCGCAGCCTGGACGTGGATGTGGAGCACTACATCATCTCCTCCGGCCAGACCGAGATCATCGAGGGCAGCCGCATCGGCCATGAGTTCAAGGCCATCTTCGCCGCGTCCTTCTATTACGACGAATCGGGGCTTCCGGTGTGGCCCTGCTCCGCGGTGAACTACACCTCCAAGACCCAGTACCTGTTCCGCATCAACAAGGGCATCCTGGATGTGACCAACGACCGGGATCTGAACGCCTTCACCCCGGAGTACAAGCGCCGCATCCCCTTCTCCAACATGATCTACATCGCGGACGGCCTGACCGACGTGCCATGCATGAAGATGACCAAGCAGAAGGGCGGCTTTGCCATCGCAGTGCACCCGCCCGGGGAGACCGAGCTGGCCGACGATCTGCTCTTGCAAGGGCGCGCGGACTTCTCTGTGGAGACCGATTACCGCGCCGGCAGCAACATGGAGCGCATCGTGACCATGCTGATGCGCCGCATCCGCGCCTCCCACGACGTGACCGTGGAGCATGCCCTGCAGGTGCAGCGCGCCCACAGCCGCCGGGGCGAATTCGTACCGCTGAACATCCCCACGCGCGGCGGCATCGAGGACGAGGCCGAGGTGGAATAATAATTTCTATTTGAAGGAAACCGAGAAATGATTCGCAGAATTCAGGAAACCGATCGCGCAGTCTACCTGCGCATGGCCCACGATTTCTACCACTCCCCCGCCGTGATGCATCCCGTGCCGGACAGCTATCTCGTGCGCGGCTTTGACGAGATGATGCGCTCCGGCGACTACATGCAGGGCCTGATCTTCGAGGCCGACGGACAGGTCGCCGGTTACGCCCTGCTGTGCAGAACCTACTCTCAGGAGGCCGGCGGAGCGGCGGTGTGGATCGACGAGGTCTACATCAAGCCCGAATTCCGTGGCCGAGGCCTGGGACACGAGCTGTTCCGGAACCTGAAGGAGCTGCTGCCCGCAGCCCGCTACCGCCTGGAGATCGAGCCGGACAACGTCCGCGCAGAAAAGCTCTACCGCAGCATGGGCTTTGAGCGCCTGCCCTACGCCCAGATGGTGCTGGACGTGCCGGACGGCGACGTTCCGAAGGCGTAAAAGTACAAATATCGGCACAATCCGACAATATTCCGACAAATCCCGAAGCATCCCGGGAAAAAATCGGCGTCCTCCCCCTGAAAAGTGCGAAAACAGGGAGAGGGCGCCTTTTTTGAAGAAAATCCGGTAGGCGCAAGCGGATTGCGCCGCCGAATCCACCCGCTTGCGCCTTGGCTGCGCAGCTGGTATAATGGAAGTATACTGCATATACAAGGAAAAGAAAAGCGATAATTGCGACCTGATTCGGTAAAATGCCGACAACATTTGGAGAAAACGCATGATTCTGCATACCGACAGCGTCCCCTTGACCCCGCGCCAGCGGGAGCTGGTGCGCATCCAAAGCCCGGACTTCCCCTACTCCGCCATGGAGGGCGAGCTGACCCGCTATCCCAACCGGGGCGCGCTGTGGCACTGGCACGATTACTTCGAGTTCGCTGTCATCCACCGAGGCCACGTCGAGCTGGATCTGGAGAGGGAGAGCGTGCTGCTGCACGAGGGTGACGGCTTCTTTGTCAACGCCAACGTGCTGCACCAGGTGATCGCAGCGCCCGACAGCGACTGCGGCTGCACCCGCACCCAGCTCCTTGATGGCGCGCTGCTCTCCGGGGCCGGGCTGATTGGAAGGCGCTACATCGGGCCCATCGAGAGCTGCGCAAGCCTGAGCGCGCACATCCTCCGCGCACAGGATCCCGCCGCCCAGCCGTTGCTCAATGCCCTCAACGCCGCCTTTGCAGCCGCTGAGGGGGATGCGGAGGGCTACGAGCTGGAGGTCTGCGCCGGATTGAGCACCGCCTGGGCGCTGCTCTACCGCATGGCCGCGCCCGAGCTGCACGCTGGCGGCGCGCCCCGGGGGAGCAGCCTGCGCCTGAAGGCCATGCTCAGCTTCATCCACGAAAACTACGCCCAGCCCATCCGCGTGCGCGACGTGGCCGCTGCTGCCGGGGTCTGCGAGCGCGAGTGCTTCCGCTGCTTCACTCGTTCGCTGGACGTCACCCCCACCGAGTACCTGACCCGCCACCGGGTCGACGCCGCCGCGCGCCTGCTGCGGGAGAGCGCCATGAGCGCCGGGGAGATCGCCGCCGCCTGCGGCTTCACCGACGCAAGCTACTTCGTCAAGGTCTTTCGCAGGGAATTCGGCTGCACCCCCGCCCAGTACCGCAGGCGAAGCTGAGCGGCTTACTGCCAAAATCACAGAGGGCCTGCGCCGGAATGCTCCGGGCAGACCCTCTCAATTTCTCGATCAGGCGTCCTCCTCGTTGGGCAAGGTGGACGCGTCCTTCTCCCGCGCCGCAGCCTCCTCCGCCGCGCGCTTCTGGGCCGGATGGGTGAACAGCAGGAAGATGATCAGCGCGCTGACCACCACGCCGGCGATCTGACCCACGCCCTGAAAGAGCAGGCCCCCTACCAGCACGCACACAAAGGTGATGATGGCGGGCAGCCACGCATTGTGGATGGTTCTCCCGTAGAAAAAGGCCAGAACCGCCGCCACAACCGGTACCGGAAGATAGATTCCCATGCGCCCGCCTCCTCTCTGCTTCTATTATAGCAAAATCCGCACTGTTCTGCAACCGAAATCCATCGCAAAAGCGCTTTGACACAAAAACCTGCGGAAAATTACGCGGCGTAGTAAATTTTTCCGGCGCTGCCGCCGCCCGCGCGGGCCTGAAGCAGCTCCGATACGCTCACCAGCTGGTAGCCACGCTCCGCCAGCGCCTCCACCGCCCGCTCCATGGCCGCCGCCGTCTCCGGGTAGAGGTCGTGGCAGAGCACAATCGCGCCGTCCCGGGCGTTGTCCAGCACGTGATTCAGGATGGTCTCCGCGTCCCGCACGCGCCAGTCCTCGGTGTCCACGTTCCAATTGGCGATGACCACGCCCAACTCCCGGCAGATCTGCTGCACGGTCTCACTGGTGCTGCCGTAGGGCGGCCGCAGCACGCCGGGCCGCACGCCGGTGGTTTCCTCAATCGCCGCGATGCTCTTTTCCAGCTCGGCGCGCACCTCCCCGGCGCTCAGCTTCGCCAGGTTGGGATGGGTCAGGCTGTGGGTGGCGATCTCGCTGCCCTGAGATGCCACCATGCGCGCAGTCTGGGCGTAATCGCGCACTCGGTCGCCCACCATGCAGAAGGTCGCGCGGCCATCCACCGCCTCCAAAGCGCGCAGAATGCGCCGGGTGCCCGGGCCGGGGCCGTCGTCAAAGGTGAGGGCGATCATCGGCTTGTCGGGGTCGATCCGGCGAATTGCTTCGTCGCTGACAACTTCCTGTTCCGGCAGGTTCGCCAGGGGCAGGTCGATTGCAGGCTGTGCCGCAGCCTCCACGACGCGCTCCACCGGAGCTGAGGTTCGCAGCGCCTGGCCTCCCGCCAGCAACGCAGCGGCGCCCAGGCCCAGTACACAGAACCGGCGCAGCAGCTTGTTCCACATCATCCGACGCATATTTTCAGTCTCCTTTTCAGCTTTCTTGCCTCGGTTAGACTGTATATGGCTGCAACAGTTCCATCCGCTTTCATGCCAATTTTTTCCAAATATGCCAAAATTTTCGGAAAAAGCCGCGCATTTCGGCATCCTGCGAATTGAATATTCGGTTTTTTCATGCTATAATTGCAGGAAATGACAACTATGGAGGAAGATATACCATGTCCATCGAGCGCGTGCGCAACTATTTGCAGAAGTGGAATATGCAGGATCGGATACAGGAATTTGACGTCTCCAGCGCCACCGTGGAGCTGGCCGCCCAGGCGCTGAACGTGGAGGGCGCGCGCATCGCCAAGACGCTGTCCTATCTGGTGGACGGCGGCGCGGTGCTGGTGGTGGCCGCGGGCGACATCCGCGTGGACAACCGCAAGTTCAAGGACGCATTCCACACCAAGGCCAAGATGCTCACCGCCGATCAGGCTGCGGAGATGGTCGGCCATGCGGTGGGCGGCGTGTGCCCCTTCGGTGTGAACGAGGGCGTGAAGGTCTATCTGGATGTGTCCCTGAAGCGCTTCGAGACGGTGTACCCCGCCGCAGGCAGCAGCAACAGCGCCATCGAGCTGACCATCCCGGAGCTGGAGGAGCTCTCCGGCTACACCGCCTGGGTAGACGTGGCCAAGGAAGTCGAGGCGTAAAAGGATAATATCAAGCGCGGGAACTGCCGCAATGACAGTTCCCGCGCTTGTTTTTGTCTGGGGAGATCCTCCCCCGCCACAAAAACTTATCCCAGCGCCACGTCCAGCACCATCATCAGCGCGAAGCCCAGCGCCGCGCCGATGGTTCCGATGTTGGAGTGCGCGCCCGCTTGGGATTCGGGGATCAGCTCCTCGACCACCACGTAGATCATCGCGCCCGCAGCGAAGGCCAGGATGAAGGGCAGCGCGGGCTGAATCAGCGAGGTGAGCAGCACCGTAATGAGCGCGCCTAGCGGCTCCACCACGCCGGAGAGGAAGCCGTAGGCGAAGGCCCGCTTGCGGGTGAGGCCGGTGCCCACCAGCGGCATGGAGATGATCGCGCCCTCGGGGAAGTTCTGGATGGCGATGCCGATGGCCAGTGCAAATGCGCCCGCCGTGGAGATCAGCGCACTGCCGGAGAGCATACCCGCCAGCACCACGCCCACCGCCATGCCCTCGGGCAGGTTGTGCAGCGCCACTGCCAGCACCAGCATCTTGGACTTGCCCAGGCCGCAGTGGCAGCCCTCGGGGCAGTCGGAATCCATGTGCATGTGGGGGATGAGCGTGTCCAGCAGCAGCAGAAAGCCCACGCCTGCCAGAAAGCCCACCGCCGCCGGGAGCCAGGCCATGCCGCCGGAGGCCTCCGCCATCTCGATGGACGGGATCAGCAGCGACCACACCGAGGCCGCGATCATCACGCCCGACGCGAAGCCCAACAGCGCCTTTTGAAGCTTCGGCTTCATCACGCCCCGCAGAAAAAAGACCATCGCCGCGCCCAGCGTGGTTCCCACCAGCGGAATCACCGCGCCGAAAAATGCCAGCATCGTATTGCTCATACCCTTGTCCCCCTTCTTTTGTAACGCCACCAAAAAGTCCCGGTTTGCCTATGGAAAGCCACCGGTGATTGTGCTATAATACATTATAGCACAGTTGTCACGCCGCGTACAGGCGGACGACCCGGCGTGCCCCGGGCATGCCGCATCAATTGCTGTTTATTATGTAACCGGTCGGAACCGGCGAATAACGCCAAAGTGAGGAAATACCCATGAAAAACGCTGAAAAGATATTCAACATTGGCCAGTGGATCATGATTCTCGGCTCCATCGCCTACGCAATCGAGCTGATTCTGCTCAAGACCGAGGCACTGACGCTGCCGCTGGTCGCGGTCTACGCCGTGTCCATCGTGCTGATGCTGATCGGCTGGATCGGCACCCGCGACGAACGCAAGGCCCGCAAGGAGCAGCAGAAGCGCGAGGCTGCCGCTGCCAAGCAGGCCCGTCAGAGCGCATAAGGAGGTTCAAGCATGATCTATGCATCCGTGCCCCACGTGGACAAGCCCGTTTCCCGCATCGTGTTCGGCACCGCCACGCCGAAGATGTTCGCCGCATTCCGCTCAGTCTACGAAAGCGCGCCGGACTTCGACCAGCGCCTTGAAACCGCCTTTGCGCTGCTGGACTCCATGTACGCCCTGGGCGTGAACTGCTTCGACTGCGCCGATCACTACGGCGAGGAGCCTCTCGGCGAGTGGATGGAGGCGCGCGGACTGCGGGACAAGGTCGTTATCCTTGCAAAGGGCGCGCACCACAACCGCTGGCGCAAGCGCGTCACCGACTTCGACATCCTGCACGACTGCCACAACACCCTGGCCAAGCTCAAGACGGATCATCTGGACATGTATCTGCTCCACCGCGATGATCCCACGGTGCCCGTCGGGCCCATCGTGGACGTGCTCAACCGCCTGTACGACGAGGGCAAGATCGGGGCCATCGGCGCGTCCAACTGGACCCTCGAGCGCTTTCAGGAGGCCAACGACTACGCCCTGAAGCACGGCCTGCAGCCCTTCAGCGTGGTCAGCCCCAACTTCGGCCTGGCAGATCAGGTGAACGATCCCTGGGGCGGCGGCTGCGTAACCATCTCCGGCCCCAACGGCAGGGCCGCACGCCGATTCTACGCCGAGAACCACATCCCGGTATTCGCCTACTCCCCGCTGGCCCGCGGCTTCTTCTCCGGTCGTCTGGAGAGCGCCCATCCGGAGCGCGCAGGCGAGCTGCTGGACGAGGCCGGCGTGAAGGGCTACTGCTGCCCGGAGAACTTCGAGCGCCTGCGCCGCTGCGAGATCCTGGCGAAGGAGAAGAACGTGCCCGTGGCGCAGATCGCCATGGCCTGGATCTTCAGCCAC
>JAUNNK010000158.1 GCA_030537335.1 Clostridia bacterium
TGGGGCTTACTTTGTCTTCCCTTTTGGGCTCACCCCAACTTTTATTATAGAGCCCCTGTGGTTCGAGTTTTTTAAGTAGCAAAGATAAATCTATTCCTTTCTGAAACTGCATACATCCCCGATGTCGGCATTTAATGCCTTGCAAATGCGTTCCAGAACATCTATTCGAACAGCGTCGTTAGCTTTCAACTTACGATAGGTTGATTCGCTGATCCCAGCGAGCCAAATAATATCCTTCGGAGAATACCCCTTTCTCTCAAGGAGTTTTCATAAACGGGTGTAGGAAATCACAATAGCACCTCCTCAAGCATGGTAATACAAATTATATCATAGACATGCGCTGCATGAATGACATGAAACGAGATTTATGGACATTATATCTCGGTCGCTTATGTGTGCTCCCGCTTATCCTTATCTCAAGAACAGAGACATCCCAAGAAATTCGCATTCTGTTCGCTTCCATGGGATTCGGATTCCGGGTATAATGGAATTGACTGAAAGCGAGGAGGCGGAGACATGGAACAGCGGACGTACATTGCCATTGATCTGAAATCCTTCTATGCCTCCGTCGAATGCGTGGAGCGCGGACTGGATCCCATGAATGCCCACTTGGTGGTGGCGGACGAGAGCCGGACGGAAAAGACGATCTGTCTGGCGGTATCTCCGGCGCTTAAGGCGCAAGGAATTCCTGGCCGGCCACGGCTATTTGAAGTAATCCAGCGCGTGCGGGCAATCAATGCAGATCGTCAGAAGCGCGCATCCGGACGGCGCTTTCAAGGAGCTTCTCACTTCGCTTCGGAACTGCAAGAGAATGCCAACTTGGCGCTCGATTACTTTGTTGCGCCGCCGCGCATGGCCTTCTACATCGAATACAGCACGCGCATCTATCAAATCTACCTGAACTACGTGGACGAGAAGGACATTCACGTCTACTCCATCGACGAGGTGTTCATCGACGCGACAGAATACCTGAAGGCTTCGGGCCTCACCGCCCGCGACCTCGCCATGGAGATCATTCTCGACGTGCTCCGGAGCACCGGCATCACGGCCACGGCGGGCATTGGGCCAAACCTCTACCTGTGCAAGGTGGCCATGGACGTCTGGGCCAAGCACATCGAGCCGGACGAAAACGGCGTGCGCATCGCTGAGCTGGACGAGATGAGCTACCGCAGGCAGCTGTGGAACCATCGCCCGCTGACGGACTTCTGGCGCGTGGGCAGGGGCTATGCCCGGAAGCTAGAGGAGCACGGCATGTTCACCATGGGCGACGTGGCGCGGCAGTCCGTGCGGGACGAGGACGTGCTGTACGACCTGTTCGGCGTGAACGCGGAGCTGCTCATCGACCATGCCTGGGGCTGGGAGCCCTGCGCCATCGCCGACATCAAGGCATACCGGCCCGATTCCAGCAGCATCGGCTCCGGTCAGGTGCTGTCCTGCCCCTATTCCTTCGGGAAGGCCAGACTTGTCGTCCGGGAGATGGCCGACGCGCTGGCGCTGGAGCTGGTGGACAAGCGTCTCACGACAGATCAGCTGGTGCTGGACGTCGGCTACGACAACGGCAACGTCGCCGACGGCGGTGCCTACACGGGCGAGGTCAAGGCCGACCGCTACGGGCGTAGGACCCCCAAGCCCGCCCACGGAACGCAGCGCCTGGAGCGGCGAACATCGTCAGCAAGGCGGATTGCGGAGGCGGCGCTGGAGCTGTACGACCGGATTGTCGATCCGCGCCTGTCGGTTCGCAGGCTCAATCTTGCGGCGCTCAACGAGGCGGACGAGCGCGAGGCGGTGCAGGACGCGCCCGAGCAGCTGGATATGTTCACGGATTACGCGGCGCTGGAGCAGCAGAGAGCAGCGGAGGAGGCCGCGCTGGCGCGGGAGAAGCAGGGCCAGCAGGCGATTCTGGAGATACGCAGGAAGTTTGGAAAGAACGCCATCCTGAAGGGCACGAGCCTGATGGAGGGCGCGACGGCCAGGGACCGGAACCGGCAGATCGGAGGACACAAGGCATGAGCGACTACGAGGACATCATCCACCTCCCCCACCATGTCTCCGAAAAGCATCCGCGGATGTCCATGCGCAACCGCGCAGCGCAGTTTTCACCCTTCGCCGCACTGACAGGCTACGATGCGGCAATCCGCGAGACCGCGCGTCAGACGCACCGGCGAATCCATCTGAGCGAGGACGAGCAGGCGGAAATCGGCAGGAAACTGCGCGCTCTGGCAGAAGGAGAAGCCCCGGAGGCTGCGTTCGTCTACTTTGTCCCCGATGCGCGCAAGGAGGGCGGCGAATACGTCTCCTGCACGGCTCGTGTGAAGCGCATTGATATGCCTGCCCGTCGGGTGATCCTGACGGACGGACGGGAGATCCCCATCGATGACATTCTGGAGATCGACTGCCCTGCGCTTCGCGGGACGGAAGCATCCCTTTGACGGAGGAAAACAGAAATGAAGATCGGCGTGATTTCAGACACCCACGGGCTGTTGCGCCCGGAGGTCGTGGAAGTGTTACATGGCTGCGATGCAATCCTGCACGCGGGCGACGTCAACAAACCCGAAATTCTGGATGCGCTGCGCACCATCGCACCGCTGCATGTGGTGCGCGGCAACAACGACAAGGACTGGGCGGAAGCGCAGCCCCAGACCCTCCGCGTGGAGCTTGGCGGCGTGCGGATTCTGATGATTCACAACAAGCGCGAGCTGCCGAAGGAGCTGGGCGACGCGCAGCTGATCGTGTTCGGCCACTCCCACAAATACTTCGAGCAGACCATCGACGGACGGCTCTGGCTGAATCCCGGCAGCTGCGGAAAGCGCAGGTTCGATCAGGAGATCAGCTTTGCGCTGCTGCACATCGACGGCGGCGCATGGCGCGTGGAAAAGATCATGCTGAAGCAGTAGCCGTCCATAAAGACGCCTCGATATATGTGGTCATCACCGACGACGAATTGAAGTGTATCAAAAGTGCGCGAGGCAGAGCAATCCGCATCCTGCACTTTGATCCACCCCGGCTGGAAAGCGTTGAAAAATCCTCCCCGATTCTGGTCAGGGAGGATGAAATTCTGTTTCGCTTCGGTCAGATTCCCGCAGTGTTGATCAGGAACTGTACCCTTCCGCTCATGTCATCGGCAATTCCGGCATAGGAGTTATACCCCTTCACAAGGTCGAACATTGCATCGGCACGATCGGCCAGATCTACGAGATCGCCGTCGAGGGCATCCAGGATCTTCTGGATCGCCTCCTCATTGAACTCGTTCAGACCATCGCTCAACTCGACACAGCCGTCATAGAGCTGCTGCGCACCATCCTGGAGCTCCAGGACGCCGTCCTTCAACTCGCCTACACCATCCACGAGTTCGCCCGTGCCGTCCAACAGTTCATGCGCACCCTCGGCAGCTTCGCCGACAGCATCCGTGTAGTCCACCACGCCTTCATAGAATTCCACCATGTCGTCCAGCGTGTCGTGCAGCTCCACCAGAGCCCGGTAGGCCTCGCCATCCTCGCCGTTTTCCTCAAGGGCTTCCGCAACGCTGTTCATATATTCTGCGCCGTGGCGGTTTTTCTCGATCTCTTCGGCAATGATATTCTGCACCTTTGAGGAAGCCATCTGCTCACGGATATTTTGGTCGATCAGCGTCTGAACCTGCTCGGTCTCCATCTGAATGTCCACATTCTCCGTAATTTTGCTCTGGATCATCTCCGACTGCATCTGATTGGCAACCTCGGCCTCCACCGTCTTATGCACCGCTTCGGAGTCCATCTGCTTCTGAATCTCTTCGGCGATCATCTGCTGCACCGCCTCAGTTTGCACCTGCTTCCCGGTTTCCGCCTCAATGGTCGCCCGGATGCTGTCGGAGCCCATCTGATTCTTCGTCTCTGCCTCGATCTGCGCCCGGATTTCGGCAGAGGCCATTTTCTCTTCCACGACGGCGGCGATTTCATCCTCGGTGAGCGAGAGGATTGCGCTGCGGATCTTTTCGCGCGCGGCTTCCTCGACCTTCTTGCGGACTTGCTGCTCGGCGGCCGCCTCGGCCTGGCTGCGCACGGAAGGATCGGCCATCTGCTTTTGGATTTCCGCCGTCATAGCGGCCTGAATGTCAGAGGATGCGAGCTGATCGCGGGTGGTCGAATCGATTTTCGCCTGCACCTCCGCAGAGGCCATCGTCGAAGCGACCTTTTGAGAGATCAGCGCCTGCACTTCGGCGGAGGCCATCTTTTCCCGGACCATCGCGTCAATCTTTGCCTGCACATCCTCGCCCTCCGCGTTCGCTGCGGGGAACAGCAGGTTCAGCGCGAGGGATTCCACGGTGGAAGCAGTCTCCTCGGAATCGTCAGCTTCAGAGGAGTCAGGAACTTCGGGCTTGGAATCTTCGTTGGATTCGGGGCTATTCGTCGCTTCAGGCGCATTGGTCGTTTCGGGTGTATTTGTGGGCTCGGGAGCCTCCGAGGGTTCAGGCGCGTCGGTAGGTTCAGGAGCGTTCGTCGGTTCGGGCGTTTTCGTCGGATCAGGCTGCGTCAGCGCGGCCTCGATTTCCCTGCGGATCTCCGCTTCGACAGCGGCGCGCACCTCGGCTGTGACCGCCTCTTGGACGCCGGCCGCGACCTGTTCGCGAATCTGCGCACTGTACGCCGCCTCCACCTTTTCGCGGACGATCGGCTCCAGTTGCGCGTCGATCATGGCCTGTACCGCGTCGGACTGCATCTGCTGCCGGACATTTGCTTCGATTTCCGCCTGCACCGCGGCAGATTGCATCTGCTGGTCGATCTGGGCGTTCAGCGTCGCTTCGTCGGGATTGCGCACGGCGGCTTCAATCTTCTGGCGTGCCGCGGCTTCCACGGCGGCCTGCACCTGTGCTTCGACAGCAGCTTCTACCTGTTCGCGAGCCTTCGCCCGCGCGCCCTCCAGCACTTTGGAGGTGACCAGCTCCGATGCACCCGCTTCCACCTGCTTGCGAACCTCGGCCTCCACAACCTCGATGACCTGCGCTTCGACCTTTTCGCGCGCCGCCTGCCGCACCTGGGAGACGACCTCCGCATACACGGCGGCGTTTACCTTGCTCTTCAGCGTCCTGTCCGCCTGTTCGTAGATGTAGTCCTCCACATTCGCCAGCAGCTCGCGCTCCAGGCGCTCGATCTCCTCGTCGTAGTTCTCCACGGTCAGCGTTCTCAGCTCGATGTCCAATTTATCGAAATCCGATTTCGACTCGGCCAGCGAATTGTTTGCCGTGTCCAGCACGGTCTGCAGAATCTGCGCCGCGGCGTCCACGAGGTCGTCGCTGTTGGAATCGATCTCGTCCAGACCGTCGGACAGCTCGCCCGCGCCGTCGTTGAGTTCGCCTGCGCCGTCTGCCAGTTCATCCA
>JAUNNK010000018.1:0-8724 GCA_030537335.1 Clostridia bacterium
TCTACAACAGGAGGTCTCTTTTTTCCTTTGTCCGTTGGTCTGGGATCAGTCCAAACAGAAGTTTCGATGTACCCTTGTTTTTTTCGGATTCATCTCCGGTTGATCTCAAAGCGCTTTTTGATGAAGTAGGAGACCAACCCCGTGCTGACCGTATCCGATCCCAGATCGCTGTACGCGATCGTGATGCCCCGCAGCAGGTGATGGCCGTTGGTCTGTCCGGCGAGCGCCTGCATGCGCTCCAGAAAGCGCGGGCCCATCCGCGCAATGTCGCCGCCGAGCGCAATGCGACCCACGCCGGTGATGCTCACCATGGCATATACACCCGCGAACAGCTGCTCCGCGATATCGTCGATCACCTCGACGACCACCGGCTCGCCCGCCTCGTAGGCCCTTCCGATCATCTCGACCGTCAACCTGCCCATGTCGCCGCCCGTCAGCTGCTCCAGCGTCCAGCAGCGCTTGAAGGCCGCAGCCTCCGCGATGCGCTCCAGCACCGCGTCGGTGTTCACGTACCGTTCCAGACAGCCCCGACCTCCGCAGCTGCACGCGCGGCCGCGGTAATTGATGGAGACGTGGCCCATCTGTCCGGCATAGTTGTCCCTGCCGGTGTACACGTCGCCGTTGACATAGAGACACGCCTCCACCTGCCGGGACACGTTCACATAGATCAAGCCGCTGGATTCCGTTTCCTCGCTGCGCATCGCTTCCATATAGGTGATGCAATGCAGCTCGTTGCCCAGAAAAAGCGGCATATGCAGCTCCCGTTCCAGCGCCTCCAGCACCTCCAGCCGCAATTCGCTGCCGGAGTCAAGCATGAACGCCCTGTGATCGGGCTTGTAGATACCCGGAATGCAGATGCACACCCCCGCCGCAAGCTGCGGAGAGAAGCACTTTGAGCGCCCGTTCAAAACGTCGGTGATCAGGCGCACACAGGCCTCGTCGCTGTGCTCCAGCTCCCCGTCGGTGAAGCGCAGGTCGAAAGCCTCCAGCACCTCCATGCCCAGGTTGTAAAGCTCGTAGCGCACGCCGTCGCCACGAAGCGTGAAGGCAGGAATCTGGCGGCCCTGGGCGTTGACGCACAGCTTGATGGGCCTGCGTCCACCCTGCTTCGCGGGTGCGTAGCCCGTTTCCACGAAGATCCCCCTTCGGATCAGCTCCTCCACCAGCGCCGAGACCGTGGTCGGGCTCAGACCCGTCGCGCGCGCGAGATCGGCGCGCGCCATCTCACCCGCCGCATACAGCAGATCGAACAGCTGCTTCAGTTTTTCTTCCTTGATTTGCCGCTGATTGACCGGTCGCCCGGCGCAATCCTTGAAATCGGACAGATAATGCATACTTCCAACCAACCCTCACGGTTCTCCGCAACTGCAGCGCGAGACCTATTTTCTGCCTATGTAGCACTTCATGCTTCCAATATAGCATGTTTCCGCAGCTTTTCTCACAATTCTTCAAAATTCGTAGGTTTTGTTGCAAAAATAACGGTTGGCTCTCCTTGACAGGCCCCGGTTTGCCGCCCTGCCAACGCGGCGCGGCACGGTCGGAGGCATGGAAAAGCTGCCGACGATCCCCCTGAATCGACGACAGCTTCCTGTCCACAGTTTTTTTATGCAGCAGCTTCAGTCCCTCTGGAACCTGCGCTTGCCCGTGACCTGAACAAGCACCACGCGGGTCATTTCGGTGATATCCCGCAGAATGCACCTCTCCGCGCCGTCCTCCGGCGTGCCGCAGTGGCGCAGCAGCAGTTGCATGCCGTGCACCGCCTCCGCACCCGTCAGGCTCTCCGCCTCGCCGAAGCCGATGGCGCTCTCGTAGTCCGAGGTGTAGCTGTCGCCGACGGGCACGTAGCCGTGCAGCACGTCGGCCTCCACGCATACCCGGGGATCCGCCCGCAGCAGGTCGTATTTCATGCCCCTGCGCGCGCCGTGGAAGTAGACGGCAATCTTGCCATCCACCAGCTCCCAGCCGAAGGACACGGGTACCACGTAGGGATAGTCCCCGCCGTGCATGCCGATGCGGATGGTGTCCGCCCGTTCAAAGACCTTCGCAATCTCCTGAATATCTGTAATCTCCCGATCCGGATGCCGCATTTTTCATTCCTCCCCGATGGTCGTATAGCTCCATGCGCCGCTGTTCTCCTCCAGCACATAGCCCAGGCCGGAGTCCGGCTGCCACTGGTACAGATTCTTGTTCTCCTGTGGAAATAAGTTCCCCATGCGAGCGGCGATGACCCCGCCGTGGCACACCACCAGCGCGTCCCGACGCAGGCCGTCGAAGGCCGCGTTCACGCGCCGGTGAAAGGCATTCGTGGATTCCCCGCCGGGCGTGGAGACATCGCCGCTTGCGTCCATGATCCATTTCTGGTAGTCCGCATCGCCCTTGAGCTGCTCATAACTGTGCATTTCGAAGCGCCCGAAGTTCATCTCCCGCAGTCCGGGAAGCCGCAGCTCCGGCTCCGCGTCAAAGAGGATGCGCAGCGTCTCGTCCGCGCGAAGCATGCCGCTGGTGACCCGGAGCAGGCCGTCCACCTCCGGGTAGCGCACACACCCCCTGCGCAGGATCAATTGCGCACGCCCCGCCTCCGACAGCGCCACGTCCGTCGCACCGCAGTAGAGCCGCGCCTCGTTGGCCGCCGTTCTCCCGTGGCGCAGCAGCACCAGCCTCATTTGATCACCTGGGCGATGCCGCAGAACATGCGCACTACGCGCTCGGCCTCGCCCGCCAGAAAATTGTTCAATCGGCCGTTCTCCTCCCGCCACAGGCGATTCTCCGCCTCCATGGGCACCAGTCCACAGGAGAAGTCCGTGCCGATGAGCACCGCGTCCTTCCATGCATCGCGATGGTTCTCGAAATACTCCCGCGCGCTCTCACCCCGGCGCACGCAGCCCAGCACGAAGCGCTCCAGACCCGCCACTGCGCCGGTGGAGAAGTCGATCTGCGCGTCATTTTCAGTGAGCTGCACGATTTCCTTCGCGCCGCACTGTTCGCAGGCGTACTCCTCCATACCCTGATACGCGCCGCCAAATACAAAGATCATATTTATGCACTCCTTCAGATCATCGAGAGAGCGATCAGCCCGCACAGCTCCGCCACCGTCAGCGAAAAGCCCGCCAGATCGCCGGACACGCCGCCCAGCGAGCGCACGCAGCGCCACATGGCGAGGGCGTAGCCCAGAACCACCGCAGCGCCCACAATCAGGCCCCGCCAGCCGCACACCAGCGTCAGCACCAGCAGCGCCGCAGCGGCCATCGCCAGCACGGCGCAGATCAGGCTGTCCGGGGCGCTCTGGTTGCCGGAAGCGTACTCGCTGTGGCCCAGGGGCTTCATCGCCAGCACACACAGCGCCGAGCCCGCGCGGGACAGCACCGGGATCATAAGCAGCGGGAACAGCTTCGTCACCGACAGGCAGGCTGCGAATTGGAACAGAAACAGCAGGCCGATCATCACCACGGCGAAGGAGCCCACGTGCACATCCTTCAGGATGCGCAAGCGCTCCTCGCGGTTCCGCCAGGACAAGAGCGCGTCGCTGGCGTCCATGTAGCCGTCCAGATGGATGAAGCCCGTGATCAGGAACGGATAGGCCGCGACCACCGCCGACGCAAGCGGCAGCGGCAGAATCGCACGCGCCAGGGCGGCGATTCCCAGCCAGACCGCGCCGATTAGCAGACCCAGCAGCGGAAGACAGGCCGTGGATTGCTTGCGCAGGCTGTCGTCCCACTTGCCCGGCGGCAGCGGAATTGATATGAACATGTGCAAGCACATGTCCATGGCGGTCAGCATGTTCTTCACAGCGGAAGCACCCCCTTGTGGCAAATCACCGTGCCGGAGGAGACCTCCAGCACCGTTTCGCAGCACTTCGCCAGGCGGCGGTCCACCAGGGCCAGGCCCCGGCGGTACCTCTCCGTCCAGTCGTCGAAGATCTGTGCGTCGGAATACAGGTAGTCCGAGACGAACACCACGTTTTTCGTGCGCGCCACGAACTGGGCAAGCTCCTCCGCCACGCGCTCTGCGGCATCGGGATCAAAGCCCGCCGGATCGAACATCTCGTTGGCCAGCAGCGCGGTCACGCTGTCCAGCAGGAAGGAGCCGTTCGCATCCGCATGCTCCAGCGCATGTAGGATGTTCTTTCCGCACTCGATGGTCTCAAAGCCCCAGCCCTCGCGCTCCTTCAGGTGGCGGGCAATGCGCGCATCGTCCTCCGCGCCGGTGGAAATCATCGTGGCCAGATAGTACAGCGGCGCGCCCGCAGCCTTCGCCACGCGCTGGGCGTAGTAGGACTTGCCGTTCTTACAGCCGCCGGAAATCAGCGTGTGCATGGAACTCACCTCTGCAGGTGCGCGTCGCTGCGGATCTCGCTGAGGTAGCCGTCGTCGATGCGCGCCTCGTCGAAGGTCGCCATGTTCTTCATCACCGATAGCGCGCCGTCGATCACCTCGAAGGCGATAGGACAGCCGCTGCCTTCGCCCAGCCGCATCTCCAGCTGGAACATGGGCTTGACCCCCATCTCATTCATCGCCAGCAGGTAGCCGCGCTCGCAGGAGATGTGGGAGCCGAAGAAGTAATTGCTGCTCTCCGGGCGGATGCGGTGTGCGCACAGCGCCGCGACCGCAGAGATGTAGCCGTCGATCACCACCGGCAGCCGGTGCGCCGCCGCGCCCAGGAACGCGCCGCACATCGCCGCGATGTCGAAGCCGCCCACCTTGCGCAGCACGTCCACCACGTCCGCCGGGTCAGGCTTCCAGCGCGCGATGGCAGAGTCGATGATCTCCTTCTTCCGGGCAAAGCCTGCGTCGTTCACGCCGCCGCCGCGACCGGTGGTCTCCTCGGCGGGCAGGTGCAGCAGGCAGGAGAGGATGGCGCTGGAGGTGGTGGTGTTGCCGATGCCCATCTCGCCGATGCCCAGAATCTCCACGCCGTCCGCAGCGGCCTGGGCCGCCATCTCATAGCCGGTGTTCAGCGCCTCAAGCGCCTGTTCCCGGCTCATGGCGGGCTCCTTGGCCAGATTCCGCGTGCCCATGGCGATCTTGCGGTCGATCACGCCCGGCTGCTCGAAGCGGGCGTTCACGCCCACGTCCACGACCTTCAATTCGGTGTTGTAGTGCTTCGCCAGCACCGCCACGCCTGTCAGGCCCCGGGTGAAGTTGATGGTCTGCGCCAGCGTCACCGACTGGGGCGCGGAGGTCACGCCCTCCTCCACCACGCCGTTGTCCGCCGCAAAGATCAGGATGCGGCGCTTCTTTGCGTCGTTGAACAGCTTTCCGGTCATGCCTGCAAAGCGCACGGACATTTCCTCCAGCACGCCCAGGCTCCTCGGCGGCTTCGCCAGCGCGTCCTGGCGCGCCCATGCTTCCTTCATGACCTTTTCGTCCAGTGCGGGAATTTTGATTTCATAGGGATTCATCATTTTTCCATTGCTCCTGTTTCTTCCAGTGTTTTCAGACAGCTGACTGCGTCCACGCTCTCGATGCAGATCTCCGCCTCCGGCGCGTGCACATCCAGCAGCTCTAGAATGTGCGGAATGTCCATGCTGCCCGCATTCAACGGCGCGTGGGCGTCGCGGCTTCCGTCGTTGTTGTGCAGGTGCACGTGTGCGATGCGCCCGCCCAGCATGGAAATCCAGTCCTCCACCGGAACCGGGGAGTAGGTATTTGCGTGGCCCACGTCCAAGCAGATGCGCAGCCGGGGATCGTCCACGCCGTCGCACACGTCCCGGATGTACTCCGGGCACACATCCAGCACGTTCTCCAGCAGCAGCTCGAAGTCCTCCGGCAGCTCGTGCACGAAGCCTTTCCAGAATTCGATGGACTTGGGCACAAACCATTCCGGGAAGTACATCTGCGGCGCGTAGCCGGAGTGCACGACCATCCGCCGGATGCCCAGCTGCATGCAGGTCTGTACGGCCTGACGGTAGCGGTGCAGGCTCACCCTTCCGATCAGCGAATCGATGGCGCAGGGAGTCAGCTCGTAGTAGGGGGCGTGCAGCGACTTGCGCGCAAACGGGCGCAGCCGGACCTCCTCCGAAGTGAGCAGCTCCGCATCCTCCATGCGCTCCGCCGTGCAGAAGCCGATGATCTCCAGCCCCAGGTCGCGCCCGAGCGCAAGCTCCGGCGCGCGCGCATCCAACTCCGATATGCTAAAGCGGCGCATCTCTGCCTCCATCTGCAAAAGTATCAAGAGAAATTATACCACACATACCTGTGAACTTCAAGCAATTCAGATCTTTACAAAGGAGATGGAACGTGCTATAATACAAAGCGAAAACAGAATATCGGAAATCCACGGGTGAACCCCATCGGGGCGCGAGGGAATGGAGTGCAAATCTCCAACAGGACCGCTGCTGTGAGGTGGAGCGTCGCGCAGATGCCATTGACGACGGTCGAGAAGGCGCGCGGGGCATGGAAGCCGAGTCAGAAAACCTGCCCATGGATCGCGTATTGCTTTCTTCGGTTTCAAAGAAGGATATGTTCCGGTTTCGGCGCACAGCGTCGGGGCAGTTTCAGCGGGATGTATCGGCGAAGAATCTGATAGATCCTGTTTTTCTGTCCGCAGTGCGTTTGCCGCATCACATCCCCCGATGCGGTCAACTGGCTTTGCGGTCAAGCGAAGCCGGCTGTACATGGGCCTGTATAGCCGGCTGTTCTTATGCAGTCGAAATCTCTCGAAACGAAAGGCAGATTTTTATGAAATACACCGGAAAGACGAAAATGTTCAACTATCAGGGCCGCGAGCTGCGGCTGCTGAACCAGAGCTGCCCGGAGTGGACCGCCTATTACGGCTACCCGGGCATCCCCCGCGAAGAAAATGACAACCTGCACGACGCGGGCTGCGGCATCTTCTCCGTGTGCCACCTGATCGACTGGGCCACGGGCGAGAAGATCGATCCGGACGAACTGGCGGCCTTCTCCTGCCGCACCGGCGGGCGCGGCGACGACGGCACCGACCGGCCGATGCTGCTCAAGGCCATGCAGGAGGACGGTAGGCTGGCAAAGTACGGCCTGCGCTACGACTTCGACGGCCTGCTCAACGATCATGAGGCCCTCTGGAACACCCTGGAGGCCGGCGGCTACGCCCTGACTGATCTGCGCGTGGGCCACATCGTGGCCATCCTGGATCACCGCGTACAGGACGGCGAGCGCCAGATTCTGATCATCGACTCCAGCCGCGACAGCATGAACCCCGCCGTGCGCCCCGACATCCGCGAGGTGGTTCCCGGCAGCGAAATCTGCGCCGAGTACGTCAACCGCCGGGGCGTGCGCACCGGCTACGACGAGCACTACGCCATGTACTGGGTGCCCATCACCAAGGCCTTCGATTTCAACCTGCTGCACCTGGAGTAAAACATATGCAAACGGACGCACCGCTGTTTTGCGATGCGTCCGTTTCTTTGTTTACAATTCAGTTCCGGTTTCTGTCAGCACGATGCCCATCTGCATCATCAGGCCCTGATGGATACAGCGCTCATCCGCACAGAAGTGCTGGCTGTGCAGCGCCGGGGCCGGCATGCGGTCGATGGGCGAGCAGCCGATGTGGTAGAACGCGCCAGGCACCTTCTCCGTAAAGAAGGAGAAGTCCTCGCCACCCATGCTGGGTGCGAGTTTCATCTTCACATGGCCCCTGCCGAAGAGCTCCTGCGCCACATCAAGCACCAGATCGGTCTCGCGCTCGTGGTTCATCAGCACGCTGTAGCCGTCCAGCACCTTCACCTCGGCGGTAGCGCCGAAGGCCATGGCCACGCTCTGGGCGATCTCACGGATGCGCCGGTGCGCGAAGGTGCGCAGCTTGGGATCCACCGTGCGCAGCGTGCCGCGCATGCGCACGTGGTTGCAGATCACGTTGTTCGCCTTGCCACCCTCGATGGTGCCGAAGGTCAGCACCAGGCTGTTGAGCGGAGAGACGTTGCGGGAGACCAGCGTTTGCAGCGTCGAAACGATCTGCGCCGTGCAGACGATGGCGTCCACGCTGTTCTCCGGGTAGGCCGCATGGCCGCCCTTGCCCCAAACGTCCAGTTCAATCTCGTCGCAGGCAGCGTTGAGCGCGCCGTGGCGGGTCTCCACCGTGCCCAGCGGCAGGTACGGCTGCACATGCAGGCCATAGCAGGCGTCCACGTGGGGATTTTCCAGCACACCCGCCTTCACCATCGGCAGCGCGCCGCCGGTGGTCTCTTCCGCGGGCTGGAACAGCAACTTCACGCTGCCGTGCATCCTGTCGCGCATCCCGGCAAACATCTTCGCCACGCCCAGCTGGATCGCCGTGTGCACATCGTGACCGCAGGCGTGCATCCAGCCCTCGTGGGTGGATCGGAAGGGACAGCCCACCGGCTCCGTCAGCGGAAGCGCGTCGATGTCCGCGCGCAGGCCGATGCAGCGCCCCGGCTGCGCGCCCTCGATCAGGCCAACCACCCAGGTCTTTTCGATGGTGTAGGGAATCTTCAGTTCTTCCAGTGTCTCGCAGATCAATTGCTGCGTCTTGAATTCGCGGAAGCCTTCCTCCGGGATGCGATGCAGCGCGCGGCGCTTTTCCACCGTCCACGCATAGTTCGCCTCCACCAGCTTCTGCAATTCCTCACGATTCATTTTTCCGTCCTCACAGCTCCGCGCGCACGCGCACGGGCTTTCCACTTTCATAGAAGATGCGGGGCACGCGCCGCCCGATGCGCGCCCATGCCTCGTTGTGATTGAAGCGGCCCATCTTCGAATACTCCTCCACGTCGATGCCGCCGCCGACAAA
>JAUNNK010000018.1:8824-31081 GCA_030537335.1 Clostridia bacterium
CGGGGTAGCGCACCATGCCGATGCTGTCCACCGCATGGGTCAGCGGAACCTCGATGCCCCGCTGCGCCAGCGCGTCCCGCACCGCGGTGAGCTTCTCCACCTGTATGCGATCCATCTCGGCGGTGTGAATGGCGAGGTGGGTGAACAGCCCGCACACGCACACGTTACCGCCCGCACAGAGCTTTTCAGCATATTCCGCCGCGCGCTCCGGCGCAAGACCCAGGCGGTGCAGGCCGGTATCCACCTTCAAATGCACCCGTGCGACCACGCCCAGTTCGGCGGCAATCCGCGCGATTCTCTCACCCTGACGCTCGGAGAACAGGGTGATGGGCATGCCGCGCTCAATAAGCCTGTGCAGAGCACCCTCGCCCACCATGCCCATGACGAGCACCTCTATGTCGGGAAGCTCCCGAAGCAGCTGCTCGGCCTCGTCCGAGCTGGCCACGGCAAACAGCCGCGCGCCCTCGGTTTTCAGCGCCCCGGCCACCTCCACAGCGTTCATGCCGTAGGCGTTGGCCTTGAGCACCGGTATGATCTGCGCGCCATCCCCCACCATTGCACAGGCCGCGCGGTAGTTTTCCCGGATCGCGTCCAGGTCCACCTCCAGCCAGCAGCGGGAAACCGCATCTTCGTAAGTCATTTTCACCTATCTCCGAATCATCATACTTTGTGGCAGGCGACCATGTGGCCGCCGCCCATGTCCTTCAGCTCCGGAATCTGCTCGGCGCAGCCCTTGTCCGCATAGGGACAGCGGGTGCGGAAGGGGCAGCCGCTAGGCGGATTGATGGGCTGGGGTACGTCGCCCTGGAGCACGATGCGCTTGGATTTCTCCGCCGCATCGGGGTCGGCGATGGGCACCGCAGACATCAGCGCCTTGGTGTAGGGGTGCAGCATGTTGGCGTACAGCTCGTTGACCGGCGCCATCTCCACGATGTGGCCCAGGTACATCACCGCCACACGCTTGGAGATGTGGCGCACCATGCTCAGATCGTGGGAGACGAACAGGTAGGTCATGCCGAAGCGCGCCTGAAGCTCCTCCAGCATGTTGATGATCTGCGCCTGAATGGACACGTCCAGCGCAGAGATCGGCTCGTCGCAGACGATGAAGTCCGGCTTGCTGGCCAGTGCGCGGGCGATGCCGATGCGCTGGCGCTGACCGCCGGAGAACTCGTGGGGATAGCGGTTCAGGTGATCCTCCTTGAGACCCACGCACTCCACCAGCTCGCGCACGCGGTCGTCGATGTCCTTTGCGTTCATGCCCTGATAGCGCAGCGGCTCGCCGACGATGCTGGACACGGTCATGCGGGGATTCAGCGACGCATAGGGGTCCTGGAAGATCATCTGCATGCGGCTGCGGTAGGGCAGCACCTCCTTCTCGGAGAGGGGCGCTATGTCCGTGCCGTCCAGCAGAATCTGGCCGGCCGTGGGCTGATACAGGCGCACGATGGTGCGGCCGACTGTGGTCTTTCCGCAGCCGGACTCGCCCACCAGGCCGAAGGTCTCGCCCGGGTAGAGGTCGAAGCTTACGTCGTCCACGGCCTTGAGCGTCTTTTTCTTCTCAAAGAGGGAGCCGCCCACCGGGAAATACATCTTCAGATTGCGGACTGAAATCATGGCTTCCTGCTTCTGCATGGATCACAGCCCCCTTTCTACTTTCGGCGCGTTGGGATGCAGCAGGTGGCACGCGCAGCTGTGGGTCTCGCCCAGAACGGTGTTCGGCGCAAGGTACTTGCGGCACACCGGCATGGCATAGGGACAGCGCGGCGCGAAGGGACAGCCCTTCGGCGGACAGAGCATGTCCGGCGGCGTGCCGTTGATGGGAATCAGCTTCTCATCCTTGCGCTCGGTCATCTTGGGGATGGAGCGAAGCAAACCCCAGGTGTAGGGGTGACGCGGCTCGTAGAAGATCTCGCGCACGGTGCCCTGTTCGCAGATGATGCCGCCGTACATCACCAGGATGCGGCTGCACATGCTGGCAATCACGCCCAGGTCGTGGGTGATCATGATGATGGAGGCGTTGGAGCTCTCCTTCAGGTGGTTCAGAAGATCCAGCACCTGGGCCTGAATGGTCACGTCCAGGGCGGTGGTAGGCTCGTCGGCGATGACCAGCTTGGGCTGGCAGGCGATGGCAGCGGCGATCATCACGCGCTGGCGCATGCCGCCGGAGAGCTCGTGGGGGTACTGCTTCAAGCGCGCCTCGGGGTTGGGAATCTCCACACGCTTGAGAAGCTCCAGCGCGGCCTTGCGCGCCTCGGCCTTGTTCATGCCGCGGTGGATGCGCAGGGGCTCGGCGATCTGATTTTCTACCGTATAGAGGGGGTTCAGGCTGGTCATGGGATCCTGGAAGATCATGCCGATCTCGTTGCCGCGCACCTTGCGGAACTCGCCCACGCTCATCTTCGTCATCTCGCGGTCGTTGAAGCGGATGGAATCGGCGGTGACGTCCGCGTAGTCGGGCAGCAATCCCATGATGGACATCATGGTCACGCTCTTGCCCGAACCGGACTCGCCCACGATGCCCAGCGACTCGCCCGCGTCCAGGTGGAAGGAAACATTGCGCACGGCCTGCACGCAGCCCACGCCAATATGGAAGTTGGTGGTCAGGTTCTTGACCTCTAGCAGTCTGCTCATGCTGCGCCTCCTCACTTCTTCAGCTTCGGATCGAGCGCGTCGCGCAGGCCGTCACCGATAAAATTGAACGAGAACATGGTGATGCAAATCGCAAGCACCGGGAAGATCATCTGATGGGGATAGGTCATCAGTGTGCTCTGCGCGTCGTTGGCCAGCGTGCCCCAGCTCGCCATCGGGGCCTGAATGCCGATGCCCAGGAAGGACAGGAAGGCCTCGGAGAAGATCGCGCTGGGAATCAGGAACGCGGTGGAGACGATGATCGGGCCCATGGCGTTGGGGATCAGGTGGGAGACCAGCAGGTTCCAGAACTTTGCGCCGGACAGCCGCGCCGCCAGCACGTACTCGGAGTGCTTCAGACGCATGACCTCGCTGCGCACGATGCGAGCGGTGCCGATCCAGGATGTAAAGCACAGCGCCAGGATGACCGTGCCCACGCTGGAACCCAGCACCAGCATGATCAATACGGTGTAGAGCATGCTGGGCAGCGCGATCAGGATGTCCACGATGCGCATCATCACCATGTCCACCTTGCCGCCGATGTAGCCTGCGACGCCGCCGTAGACCACGCCGATCAGGAAGTTGATCGCCGCGGCAACCACGCCGATGGACAGCGAGATGCGCGCGCCGTACATGATGCGGATGAACAGGTCGCGTCCCATCTGGTCGGTGCCGCAGGGATGCGCCAGCGACGGGCCGGCGTTCATGTTGGTCAGATCCATGCCGGAGTAGGTGTACGGGGAGACCATCGGCACGACGATGCAGGCGACGGCCATCACCAGAATCACGCACAGGCCGAAGATGGCCAGCGGGTCCCTGCGGAAGCGCTTCCATACGTCGTGCCAGTAGGTCGTGCTCTCGCGGACGATCTTTTCGGAGCTGTCCTCGGATGCTGCGTTCATGTCGAACAAGTCCGCGTCCAGCGCGGCGTAGTCCTCCATGGCGATGGAATTGGAGAGCGCGTCCGCGGGGATGGGCGCGAATTTCTTACTTGCTTTTCCCATGTGACGTGCCTCCTTACTGATTGGTGAGCTTGACGCGCGGGTCGATGATGGCCAGCATGATGTCAGCGATCAGGTTGCAGATGACGACGAAGATGCCAAAGAAGATGGTGATGCCCATGATCATCGTGTAGTCGCGGTCGGAGATGGACTGGACGAAGTAGCGGCCGATGCCGGAGATGGAGAACAGGCGCTCCACGACGAAGGAGCCGGTCAGCAGGCTGGCGATCAGCGTGCCCAGGTAGGTGATGACCGGCGTAAGCGCGTTCTTCAGCGCGTGTTTGGCCACCACCTTGAACTCCGAAACGCCCTTGGCCCGAGCCGTGCGGATGTAATCCTGGCCCATCGCGTCCAGCATCGAGGAGCGGGTCTGGCGCGCGATGTAGGCGATGGGGCTGAACGACAGGCAGGACACCGGCAGGATGTAGTTCTTCCAGCTGTTCAGGCCGAAGTTCGGCAGTATGGGAATCGCACTGCAGAACAGGTACATCAGCAGCACCGAGATGACGAACACCGGCGCGGAGATGCCGATCGTGGCGAACACCATGCAGAACCAGTCGATGCCCTTGCCCCGGTGCAGCGCCGCGGCCATTCCCAGGGGTATGCCGATCAGCAGCGACACCAGAATTGCCACGCCGCCCACCTTCGCGGAGGTTGGAAAGTGGCTGAAGATGATCTCGTTGGCGGTGGTGTCCGGCTTTTTGAAGGAGGTACCGAAGTCAAACTTCAAAAGACCTTTCCAGTAGGTGATGTACTGCTCCCATACGGGCTTGTCCAGGCCATACTTTGCATTCAGCCGGGCCAGGCCCTCCTCGGTCAGCTTCTTCTGCTCCTCCTGGCTGAAGGGACTGCCGGGCATCGCGTGCATCAGGAAGAACGCGACGGTAATCAGCACCACAATGGTGAGCACGCCTGCCAGAAGGCGCTTCAGGATGTACTTAATCATGGCTTCACGCTCCGGTTCTGCGCCGAAAAATTTTTTCAGCCGCATAATAATGTGTCTATTGTATACTATAACGCGGAAAAATGCAAACCCTACAACGCTATTTTTGCATTAAGCCGAAGGTTTTTCCTGCATTTTTACCTATTTGAGTTAATTTCAGAGGTATTTTTGCAATGAAAACTTGACTTGCATATCAGCTTCTGTTAAGATGGTTCCATGGTCTGTTCATGACCAAAAACTTTTCAGGAGGCGTATTTCCATGAAGAAAATGCTTGCCCTGCTGATGGCCCTCGCACTGATGGCCACCATGTGCGCGTCTGTGGCGCTCGCCGAAGGCAATGTCATCAAGTATTCCATCTCGGACGACCCCCAGCAGATGGATCCCAACCTGAACACCTATTCCCGCTCCTCCGTGGTTCTGCAGAACCTGTTCCAGGGCCTCTACAAGCTGGGCCCGGACGGCTCCACCTTCATCCCCGCCTGCGCGGAGAGCTATGAGGTCTCCGAGGACGGCATGCACTACACCTTCAAGCTGAAGGAAGGCCTGAAGTGGTCCGACGGCAGCGACCTGACCGCCAAGGACTTCGAGTACGGCTGGAAGCGCGTCATGGATCCCGAGGTCGGCTCCGGCGCTGCCAGCGACATGTGGGTCATCAAGAACGCCCAGGAGTTCAACGAGGGCGCCTGCACCGCCGATGAGGTCGGCGTCAAGGCCGTCGACGAGCTGACCCTGGAGGTCGAGACCGCCTTCTATGCTCCCTGGTTCCCGTCCCTGACCGCCACCACCGTGTTCTTCCCCACCAAGCAGGAAGTTGTCGAGGCCGAGGGCGATCCGTGGACCAAGAACGTTGAGACCTACGTCTCCAACGGCCCGTTCATGCTCACCGAGTACTCCTCCCTGGACAAGATCGTCATGAGCAAGAACCCCTACTACTATGACGCGGACGCGGTGCAGGTCGACGAGGTCATCTATTACATCATCGCCGACGCCAATTCCGTTCTGGTTTCCTACAACAACGGCGACCTGAACATCGCCGACGACCTAAGCTCCAACGCCCGCGATCAGTACGGCGCAACCGACGAGTACGTCGCCGTCAACCGCATCGGCATCCAGTACTGGGACTTCAACTGCCGTCTGCCGGAGTTCTCCGATCCCAACGTGCGCAAGGCCTTCGCCTACGCAATCGATCGTCAGGCCGTGCTGACCGCCTGCATGCTCAATGCTGAGCAGCCGTCCTACGGCTTCATCCCCTCCTCCCAGCCCTCCCTCACCACCGACGGCACCTACCGCAGCGTGGCGGGCGACATGTTCGGCGAGGACGTAGCGCTGGCGCAGCAGCTGATGGCCGACGCCGGCTATCCGAACGGCGAGGGCTTCCCCACCGTGGAGATCGTCTGCCAGAACAGCGACGAGCAGAAGCTGATGGCGCAGATCATCGGTGAAATGTGGAAGGCCAACCTGGGCATCGAGTACACCATCACCACCTACGAGTCCTCCACCTACTGGGGTGAGCTCGCCAACGGCAACTTCTCCGTCGGCCGCAACGGCTTCACCTGCGACTACCTCGATCCCTCTGCGAACCTGAAGGTCTGGGTGTCCGGCTCCAACTGCTCCGAGAACGGCTGGGACGATCCGGTGTACGACGAGATGGTCATGAGCGCCAGCTCCATCCTGGATCCCGCTGAGCGCGAGGCTGCCCTGATCGCCGCCGAGCAGTACATCTGCGACCAGATGCCCGGCATGCCGATGTACACCATGGTGGACGATTACCTCGTCAAGCCGGAGATCACCGGCGTGGTGAAGAACCCCATCGGCCACATCTTCTTCGAGTACGCCCAGTTCAACTGATCGTAAGCGAATCAAATTCCAAAACGGGAGCCGCCGCACATTCCGTGCGGCGGCTCCCTTCGTTATGTCATCATTTCTCGAACAGACTTCGCAGCTTCAGTCCATCCCGGAATTCAAGAGAGCTGGTCAACCGCCTGTCGATCCCTCCGATCAGCGATCCGTTCACCAGCGCGCAGAGGATCGTTCCGACCTTCACGCCCTCGAACTGTCCCCAGCCGAAGAAGGCAAAGGACAGCGCAATTCCCACCGCGCAGCTGATGCAGTCGTAGGCCGTCTTGACCCGTCCCACGTCCCAGCGCTGCCTGGCCGCGATCTCCTTGACGACCAGCTCGTAGGCCTCCGGCGGGATGTAGCTGTGGAACAGCAGCGCCACACCTGTCGCGCAGAACAGCAGGCCCAAAACGTAGCAGACCAGCCGCATCGTCATCCCCGTCCCCGGCAGCAGAGCTACTATGGATATGCACAGATCCAGCACCGCGCCGTAGAGCACGGCCGTGGCGAAGGCGAACAGGTAGCTCCGCTTGAACCTGCCCATCCACAGCGAAAGCGCCACCAGCAGCAGCCCTTGCAGCGCAAACTCGGCCACGCCGAAGGAGAACCAGGGCAGCAGTTGCACCAATTTGAGGTGCACGATGTAGGCCGGCGCGACCACCATGGACATGCCGTAATCCGCGCGCTCCATCAGCGCCGTTCCCAGCGCCAGCAGCGCAATCCCCGCCACATAGGCCAATTCCGCATAAAAAATCTTCTTCCGCTTCATACCGTACCTCCATGTAAATTGAATTTACCGTTTGATACAGAAACGGAAAAAGATGTTTTGATCCGCCCGCAGGCGATTCTATTCAATTCGACCGCCGCCTATGTCAGGCATTGCTCCGTCAGATCACCGTCAGGATGCCCACCGACTTGAGCAGCAGCACGGTCAGCAGGATCGGCGCGACCACCTTAATCATGGCCACGTAGAGCTTCTTGCGCCCGAAGCCGCAGCCGTAGCGCTCGATCTCGTCGATCACGGTCCGGGGCTTGACCACCCAGCCGATCAGGACGCAGGTGCCGATGGCCACCACGGGCATCAGGAAGTTGTTGCTGATGTAGTCCATCACATCCAGCAGCTGGGCATGACTGCCATTGGGCAGCAGGATGTCAAAGTAGAGCGCGTTGTAGCCCAGGCACACGAACAGCGCCATGACCAAGCAGATGATGGTCTCGATGATCGTGGCTTTGGAGCGCTCCAGGTGGAACTGATCCATCAGGCAGGCCACGATGGCCTCCATCACGGAGACCGCGCTGGTGAGCGCTGCGAAGAATACCATCAGGAAGAACAGCGCGCCGATCACGTGACCCACGCCGCCCATGGCTTCAAACACCTTCGGCAGCGACACGAACATCAGGCTGGGGCCGGAAGCGTCCATGCCCTCGCGGCCCATGAAGGTGTACACCGCAGGGATGATCATCACCGCCGCCAGGAAGGCCACCACGGTGTCGAAGATCTCGATCTGGTTGATGGACTTGCTCAGGTTGGCCTTGTCCTGCACATAGGAGCCGTAAGTCACCATAATGCCCATCGCCACGCTGATGCTGTAAAACAGCTGACCCATCGCATCCATCAGCACCGTGAAGAAGCCGCGCAGCGTCAAACCGCTGAAATCAGGCACCACCAGGATCTTCAGGCCCTGCATGCCGGTGCGGGTCACGCCGTCCGCATCGGTGTGGGAGATCGTCAGCGAAAAGACCGCGATGCCCAGCACCAGCACCAGCAGCACGGGCATGATCAGCTTGGACGAGGACTCGATGCCCTTGTTCACGCCCCGGAAGATGATGAACGCCACCAGCAGCACGAACAGCAGGCCGAACACGATGGGCTCCACGGGACTCGTGATGAAGCCGGTGAAGAAGCCGTCGGCGGTGGCCTGCGCACCCTGACCCGTCAGATAGAGCAGGCAATACTTCATCACCCAGCCGCCGATGGAGCAATAGTATGGCAGGATGATCAGCGGCACCAGGCTGGCGATGAAGCCCAGCGGGCCAAAGCGCTTGTCCAGTGCGCCGTAGGCGTGCAGTGCGCTCCGGCGGGTCTTGCGGCCGATGGCCAGCTCCGAGGCCAGCAGCGTAAAACCGAAGGTCAGCGCCAGCACCAGATACACCACAAGGAACATTCCGCCGCCGTCCTTGGCGGCCAGATAGGGGAAGCGCCAGATGTTGCCCAGGCCCACAGCGCTGCCTGCAGCCGCAAGCACGAAGCCGATGCTCCCCGCGAAGGTGTTGCGTTTCTTTTCCTGCTGCATTGTTTCAATCCCTCTCGATTTCATCCAACGTCTGCGCACGGCGCCCTTGCCGCATCGCGCAACCATTATACTATACCACAAATCTTACGGCATTTCAACGTTCTTTCGACATATTTTGCAGCTTTCAGCACCAAAACCACCCCATTTAACGCAGTTTTTCCTTCATTTCGCCCCTCAAAATATTTTGGGCGGAGGGCTGCGCCTTCATTCGGAGCAATGCGCGCTTTTTCGTTGAAACCACTTGGAAATCATGCTATACTTATGATTAGGCAAGCCGAAGGCTTGGCCGGGTCGCTCACGCTGCAGCGGGCGCGACAATCATGATATACGAAAATGAATAAATCCACAGGAGGGCATCCATGCGCTACAAGAGAATCCTCATGGACATCGACGACACCATCTTCGACTTCCAGCCCGGCAACCGCAACGCCGTGAACCAGCTGATGGCGGAGCTGGGCCTAGCCTCCCCCACCATCTACGACGAGTACGAGGCCATCAACAGCACCTGCTGGCGGGCGCTGGAGCGGGGCGAGATGACCCAGGAGATCCTGCATGTGGAGCGCTTCCGCCGCTTTCTGGTGACAAAGAACCGAGACGACGATCCCGCGCGGGTGGCCGACCGCTTTGCCGAGCTGCTGGGCCAGCAGGCCATTCCCCTGCCAAACGCCCTGGAGACCCTGCGCGCCATCGCCGCAGAGCGCGAGGTGATCCTGCTGACCAACGGCATCACGGTGATCCAGAAGCGCCGCCTTGCCTGCTCCGGCATTGGGGCCTGGGTGCACGGCGTGGTCATCTCCCAGGAGGTGGGCGCATCCAAGCCCGATCCCCGGATCTTCGAGATCGCGCTGGACGGTCTGGCCCCGGAGGAGGCGCTGATGATCGGCGACGGCGTTCAGAGCGACGTTCTGGGCGCAAACCGCGCAGGCGTGGACATGTGCTGGTTCAATCCGAAGGGCAGGGCGCTGCCCGAGGGCATGCATGCGGAATACGAGGTGCGGGACATCCGCGACTGCGTGGCCATTGCACTGAGCTGAATCATATTCCAAAACGAAAATGTCCGAATGACGCATCGCATTCGGACGTTTCCATTTTAATCCTCATAGAACGCGGCGGAGCCGGGATACTTCTCCAGCATCTCCGACTTCGGCAGGATGCGGTAGTGCTCATAGGAGAAGCGGGGCGCGGTGACGCAGCTCACCAGCGTACCGTCGTCCGCATCGCCCGGAATGTGGCGCGCGCCGAAGATCACCCCCGCGCGCAGCAACACGCATGGCTCCTCACCCTCATTCAGTCCCAGGCGACAGGTGCGCATCTCTCCATCTTCGCCCACCGTCCAGATCTCCAGCGAGCTGCCCGCGTGCCACAGCCAGTACTCGTCGCTGTCCAGCACGTGGAATTCGGAGTGCTCCTGCGGGCCAAGGTTGTAGTAGATCGCGCCCGAGGGCGCGCGTCCGGGGAAGCGCTCCTCCCCCGCGTCCAGCTCCCGGAAGGAGCCGCCCTCCACATGGGGCTCAAGGCGGAACCTCGCCAGCAATTCATCTGCGCGCATTGCAAACCATCCCTTCGCATTCGCAATTTGATGAAGATTTCGCCGCAGCGGGGGCAAAATCCTGCCGCTTCCGCGCTGGAAAATGCACGCGGCCTGTGGTAAAATGGGAACAGGAAACCACAAATGCGAGGAGGTTGACCCATGATCCTGACCAACGAGTACCTGCGGGTGGAGATCGCCGCACTGGGCGCGGAGCTGATGTCCATCTACGACCGCTGCGCCGGAACCGAACTGCTCTGGAACGGCGACCCGACCTACTGGAAGCGGCGCTCCCCCATCCTGTTCCCCAACGTGGGCAAAACCTGGCAGAACGTGATGCGCATCGACGGCACAGCCTACCCCACCAGCCAGCACGGCTTCGCCCGGGATCGCGACTTCGCCTGCGAAGCCTCGGACGATACAAGCGCAACCTGGCTGCTGCGCTCCGACGCACAGACCCGCGAACGCTACCCCTACGATTTCGAGCTGCGCATCCGCTATACGCTGGAGGGCCGGAGCCTGCGCGTGACGTGGATCGTGGACAATCCAAACGATCGCGAGATGGCCTTCACCATCGGCGGACACCCGGCCTTCTGCTTCGAGAGAGCGGAGGATTCCAAGGAGGGCTACGCGCTGCACTTCCCCGATGCGGACGCGCTGCATTACATCCTACTGGATCCCGCCAACGGCACGGCGCGCCCGGAGGACGCCCACGCGCTGGCGCTGGAGGACGGCATGCTGCCGCTGTCCGACGAACTGTTCACCCGAGATGCGATGATCTTCGACGGCGGGCAGATCGACGAGGTCTGGCTGTGCAGCAGCGACGGCGCGCCCCGTGTGGGCATGCGCTGCCCGGACTTTCCCAACTTCGGCGTGTGGTCGGTGGTGGGCGCGCCCTTCGTGTGCCTGGAACCCTGGGCCGGGCGCTGCGACGATTGCGGCTTCGAGGGCGAGCTGCGTGAAAAACCGAATGTCAACCTTCTGCCTGCGGGCGGGCGCTTCGAGCGCAGCTACGAGATCCTGTTGCCGAAAGCTTGACCCCTTACACGCAAGAACCCGACCGCATCAAACGGTCGGGTTTTGTATACTCAATCCTCGTACAGCGGGAAGCGGCTGCACAGCGCATCCACGCGCTCCACGATCTCGGCCTGCTTCGCGTCGAAGTCATGGATGGCCAGTGCCAGCAGCTCGCCAACTTCCCTGGCCTCGGCGGCGCGGAAGCCCCGGGCGGTGACTGCGGGCGTGCCCACGCGGATGCCGGAGGTTTCGGAGGCGGGGCGAGGATCGCCGGGGATCTTGTTCTTGTTCACGGTGATGCGCACCCGATCCAGGCGCTCCTCCAGCTCGCGGCCGCTGATGGCCTCGCCGCGCAGATCCACCAGCATCAGGTGATTGTCGGTGCCGCCGGTGACCAGCTTCACGCCATTTTGGTCGAGCACGTCCGCGATGATGCGCGCGTTCTCCACGATGGCGTGCTGATACGCCTTGAACTCGGACTGGAGCGCTTCCTTCAGCGCCACGGCCTTGGCCGCGATGACGTGCATCAGCGGGCCGCCCTGGCCGCCGGGGAAGATGGCGGAGTTGATCTTCTTGGAAATCGCCTCATCGTTGGTGAAGATCATGCCGCCGCGGGGGCCGCGCAGGGTCTTGTGGTTGGTGGTGGTCACCACGTCCGCATAGGGAATCGGGCTGGGATGCTCGCCCGCCGCCACCAGACCTGCGATGTGGGCCATGTCCACCATCAGGTACGCGCCGCACTCCTTTGCAATCTCACCGAAGCGCGCAAAGTCGATCACCCGGGGATAGGCCGACGCACCCGCGATGATCATCCGCGGGCGGTGCTTCAGTGCAAGCGCGCGCACCTCGTCGTAGTCGATGCGCCCGGTGGCCGGGTCGCAGCCGTAGGGCACGATGTTGTAGAACTTGCCGGAGAAGTTCGCCGGACAGCCGTGGGTCAGGTGTCCGCCGTTGCTCAGATCCATGCCCATCACGGTGTCGCCGGGTTTGCACAGCGCCAGATAGGCCGCGTTGTTCGCCTGGGAGCCGCTGTGGGGCTGGACGTTTGCATACTTAGCCCCGAAGAGCTCCTTCGCCCGGTCGATGCACACGTTTTCGATCTGATCGACAAATTCGCAGCCGCCGTAGTAGCGCTTGCCCGGATAGCCCTCGGCATACTTGTTGGTCAGCATGGAGCCCATCGCGGCCATCACCGCCGGGGAGACGATGTTCTCGGACGCGATCAGCTCCAGGTTGGCGCGCTGACGGCCCAGCTCCCGGGCCATGATGTCGGCGATGACCGGATCGGAATTGCGAATGAAGTCGATGTTCTGCTGCTGCATGGTTGTGTCCTCCTGATTATCATTCTTTTTTGCCTTCGAAGGGACAAAAAGAAATGTGACCGCTGAAACGGTCACAGAGACAGACACACCCCTTTGACGAGGTTGCCGCTCTGTCCTTTTGCCTGAGAGATTCGCGCACATGCGCTTTGCCCCTTCGGCCCCCGCCACTTTGGCGGGCGTCTCCAGAGTGCCGTCTGCCCACAGTCCTCATTCCCACGGGGAACGCCTGAGAGTGTACTCCTTCGGCGGGACTTGCGTCCGCTCTCCTGCAAGCTTCAAACGGCCTTCATATGCAATTTTTGCATGGTAAGTATTATAGCATATCTTCAAAGTGCAGTCAACGCTTTTGGGCATTTTTCCGCAGATTCTTTACCTTTTTCGCAATAATGTTCGTCTTACAACTCCACCGCGCAGCCCTCCGAACAAATCTGTTCGATCTCGCCGTTCTCAATGCAGTAGCCCTCGCCGAAGAGCACGCTGGTTCCGTTCTCCACGAGCACGTAGCTGCCGTCCACGATGGCCAGGAAGGGATTGTCATGGCTGTCGCCGTAGGTCACGTCCTCATAGAGCCGCATGCCATCGATGATGTTGTCCTTCACCTTCTGATAGTGGGGCAGCACCATGATGTCCGTCAGGCCCAGTCCGGAGAGGTAGCGCTGGTAGGCAGGATCCACGGCCTCGCCGGGCAGCTCCGGCTGGGCGTAGACGATGGAGGCGCAGTTCATGGAGCCGGCGCTGATGCCGATCACCACGCCCTCGTAATCCTCCAGCAGGTCGCGCAGGCCGATGCGCCGGAAGAAGGCGTTCTCGGTGGGCACGTGGCCGCCGCCGAGGATGATCACGTCGCTGCCGTAGACCAGATCCTCCGTCCAGTTTTCCGTGCGGGCGTCGCAGATATCCACGGACGCAAGCTGCATGCCGTGGTACTCAAAGCAGGCCGCGAAGGTGTCCGCCATTTCATCGTTCCCCTCGAACGCCAGCGGATCCGCCGCAACCACCAGCAAATGCGCGTCCGGCGGCACGCGGTCGCACAGGTTCACCACGAAACCGTTCTCCTCGTTGAAAATACAGGGCAGCTCCACGCCCTCGGGCACGGCATCATTGCAGGGGCTGCTGGTCAAAAACAGATGCATATACAAAGCGCTCCTTGTACGTCCTGGATTGCGAATCCGAATACGCGTCGGACTCGCTTCATTGCATCATTTTACCACATACGCGCGGCGTTTTCAACAGCAGATCGCGCAGGTTCCCAGCGGATCGTGCCCGGAAAATTCATCCAGACCTGCCTTGATTCTTAAAAATGCGCTGTGTTATAATCCTTTTGAAAATTGAATCGGGATCCTGAACGACACATGTGGTGCTTTGCACGTAAATCTGATTACGGTACAAGGCGCGCATGTGTTTTTTGCACCCGAAATGGAGGAAAGCTATGGAAAACAGCAACTACCTCGGCACGGAGAAGATCGGCACGCTGCTCAGGCGCTTCTGCCTTCCCTGCATCGCGTCGCTCATCATCTCCTGCCTGTACAACATCGTGGACCAGATCTTCGTCGGCAACGGCGTGGGCTATCTGGGCAACGCGGCCACGGGCATCATCTTCCCCATCACCGTGGTGGGCTGGGGCCTCTCTCTGTTCTTCGGCGACGGCGCGGCAGCGCATCTGAGCGTATCGCTGGGCCGCGGCAAGACGGATCAGCTCCACCGCACGGTGGGCAACGCTGCGCTGTGCTCCTTCCTATCCGGTGTGGCGCTCATCGCAATCAGCTACCTCTGGGGAGACAGCCTGCTGCGGCTGATCGGCGCGACGGAGGCCACCCTCGCCATGGCGCGCGACTACGGCTTCATCATCTACGCCATGATGCCCCTGGCGATGACCCAGAACACTCTGGCCTCCATCATCCGTGCGGATGGCAGCCCCCGCTACGCCATGAGCGCGATGTTTGCCGGCGCGATCATCAACATCATCGGCGACCCCATCGCCATCTTCGGCCTGAAGCTGGGCATCCGGGGCGCAGCCTACGCCACCATCCTCGGCCAGTTCGTCAGCTTCCTGCTTTGCGCCGCCTACCTGCTGCGCAGCAAGACCTTCCGCCTGCGCCGGGACAGCCTGCGCATCGATCCCGCGTTGCTGCGTCAGATCATGACCCTGGGCACGTCCAGCCTGCTGACCCAGCTGTCCATCGTCATCATCACCGTCATCAACAACATCCTACTGGTGAAGTACGGCGCGCGCTCCGAATATGGCGCAGACATTCCGCTGGCGGCCTTCGTCGTCATCATGAAGCTGTTCCAGATCGTGCTGAACATCGCCATCGGCATTGCGGCGGGCGCACAGCCCATCGTCGGCTACAACTACGGCGCGAAGCACATGGATCGCGTGCGGGCGCTGCTGATGCAGATTTTGAAGTGGACGGCCATCGTCTGCGCCGTGTGCACGCTGCTGTTTGAGGCCATTCCCGGCGTGTTCATCCGCATGTTCGGCTCCGACGGCGAGCTGTACCTCGCCTTCGCCACCCGCTGCCTGCGCATCTACCTGATGCTGATCCTGTTGACCTGCGTGCAGAAGGTCTGCGCCATCTTTCTGCAGTCCATCGGCCACGCCCGACAGGCCGCGCCGCTGTCCATCCTGCGCGACGCGCTGCTGATCCTGTTTTCGCTGATCGCTCCGGCGCTGCTGGGCGTGACGGGCATCTTCTGGGCGGCGCCCATCGCGGACGTGCTCGCCATGGCGGCAACCGCAGTTGTCATGCTGAAGCTGTGGCGGGAGCTGGGCCATCAGATCCCAGCGGCTCCGACCATCGCGACGGCCATCCAGCCCTCCCACCCCGGGCCGATCATCACCATCGCCCGCCAGCACGGCTCCGCGGGCAAGCGCATCGGCCAGAAGCTGGCGCAGCGCCTGGAGATTCCCTGCTACTACAAGGAGGTCACCGCGCTGGCAGCCCAGGAGAGCGGCCTGTCCAGGGACTTCATCTCCGATCTCAACCGCAACGCACCCGAGCGCCTGCACGAGCTGTACCTGAGCACCAACGTGGTGCAGCAGGCGGTCACGGCGCAGGATCGCATCCTCCACCGCATCGCCGAGAACGGTTCCTGTGTCATCGTCGGCCGCGCCGCAGACTACGTGCTGCGGGATCACCCCGACGTGATTCGCATCTTCATCCGCGCGCCGAAGGCGTACCGCATGCGCAAGGTCATGGAGATGTACGGCGACACCGAGGCGGAGGCGAAGAAGAACATCGCCCACTCCGACGCCGCTCGCGGCGCCTACTATCGCGCCATCACCGGCATGGATTGGGAGCGCAGTGAGGGCTACGACCTGTGCATCGACAGCTCCATCGGCGAGGACGCGGTCGCAGAGGTGCTCTATCAGTACCTGAAGGCGCGCAGAGCCGCCTGATCCCGACAGACCCAAGACGAAAGCCGGCCCGCAAGGCAGATACCTTGCGGGCCGGTTCATTCGTATTGGTCTTTGATTGCATCAAGCGCCCAGAATTCCCGTCAGGAAGATTTCGATGCCGATGACGATCAGGATCGAACCGCCCAGCAGCTGCGCCCGGTTGGCGAGCTTCGTGCCGAACTTGCGGCCGATCAGCAGACCCGCCATGCAGATCACGAAGGTGACTGCGGCGATGATGAGCGCACAGATCAGAGCCATCAGCCAATTGTAATCCGCGATGGTGAAGCCCACCGAGAGGGCATCGATGGACGTGGCCACGCCCTGCACCAGCAGCGCGCCAATGCCCACGCCTGCGGACTCGCCGTCGGCCTCCGGGTGGCGCACCGCCTCCACCAGCATCTTGCCGCCGATGAAGCCCAGCAGGATCAGCGCGATCCAGGGGATGTAGCGCTCAAAGGCCTGGAAGTAGCGCACGACCGTGTGCACGCAAATCCATCCCACCATGGGCATCAGCGCCTGGAACCCGGCGAACACGCCCGCAATGGCGCACATCTTGCCCCGACCCATCCGTGGCTCGTTCAGACCGTTGGCCATTGAGACAGAGAAGGCGTCCATCGCAAGACCCACGCCCAGCAGAATGCTGTTGAAGAAAAACACGAAACTGAAGTCCATCCGTACCGCCTCCGATGCAGATTCAGCAAAAGACCCAAGTACAACTGCGAAGTTGTACTTGGGTCAGAAATGCACAGACGCCACGCATAGCTTGCAGTTATACATGAGTCTCGCAATTTAAAACAAGCCAGACCGGTGCGCGGTCAGTATGTTGACTTGCTACGCGCCTTCGCGCGCTCGCTACTCCCCCACGGGAAATTTGCATGCTCTATTCTAGCATAATGGCATCCGCGCGTCAATGCAGTTTCCCAGAAATTAAGAAACCCGCAGGCATTCGGGCAGCGATTTTCCCGTTCAGGCTTGCCGAAAGCGGGTTTTCGCGGTACAATAGCAGAAGAATGTACGCATCGGAGGGAAGATCATGGACAGCATCCTAATCAAGGACACCACGCGCGAGCAGCGCGAACAGATTGTTGCCGATTCTCTGGGAAACATCTCCGCCTACTGCGACGGGTGCAGCGCGGGACTTGCGGAGATGTATCAGGACTACATCGACGGCGTCAAGGAGCTTCGGGAGATCAACATGGAATTCAACGCGCGCTACGTCTCCGGCCGCGAGGGCCCCGGGCGCAGCGGCTGCGGCATGCGCTGAGACCGTGCAGCAGTGACAACCCCAACCGCACATTCCGTGCGATTGGGGTTGCATGTTTTTTGCGTTTTACGCAGCCTTGCGCTTGGTGATGGGATGCTCCACGAAGTAGTTCAGCACCATGACCAGCAGCAGCACCGCGCCATAGATCAGGTTGATGTAGTAGCTGGAGATCTGCGGGAAGCGGTTGAGTCCGGTTTCCAGCAGGCGCAGCAGGATGATGGCCAGCAGCACACCGCTGATCTTGCCGCGGCCACCCTTGGGATCCACGCCGCCCAGCACCACGATCAGGATGCACTGGAGGGTGTAGACGCTGCCGTAGTCCGAGCGCGCGGAGTTGTAGTTGGCCAGCATGATCATGCCGCCGATGGCCGCGCAGATGCCGGAGATCGCGTAGGTCTTGATGAGCATGCGATCCACCTTCACGCCGGAGAAGCGGGCAACATTCTCGTTGGTACCGATCATGTAGATCTTCTTGCCGAAGGAGGTGCGCGCCAGCAGGAACCAGATGATCAGCGCGATGACCACGAAGAAGATCAGCTGCACCGGAAGCACGCCCTGCATCACGCCGCGCTTGCCGGGGATGACCTTGATAAGCTTCTGGTTGATGGTTTCCGCGTAATTCATGGGCAGATCGCTGACCGCGTTGCCGCCGGTGATGACCATGGAGATGCCGGTCACCAGCTGGTTCATGCCCAGTGTCGTCAGGATCGGCGGGATCTTGATCATGGAGATCAGCACGCCGTTGATCGCGCCAACCACCAGGCCGATGCAGATCGCCATCGCGAACGCAGCGATCATCGTGAAGGCGCTGATGCTGCCCTCGACCATCTGGGTCTTCATGAACATGCCCATGGTGATAGAAGTCACATTGGCCACGCCCACGGAGGACAGGTCGATGCCGCCGGTGATCATGCACAGCATGCCGCCCAGGGCCATGATGCCGAACTCGGGAAACTGGCTGGCCATGGTGGTGAAGTTGATGACGGTGTAGAACTTCGAGAAGCGGGTGATCGCCATGAAGATCATCCACGCCACGATCATGATGACCAGGCGGGAGATGTGGCGATCCTTGCGGTAGATGGCTTGCAGCTTGTTCATTTTACCGCCTCCTTTTTCAGGTTGCGAAGGCCGGCCTTATTTGCACGCGTGACCTGCATTGCGGAGATGCCGGTGCCAACCACGATCAGCGCACCCACGAAGAAGTCCTTCCAGACGGTGGGAATGCCGATCAGGATCATGGAGTTTTCCACCATGACAATCAGCGCAGTGCCCAGCATGCAGCCGTACAGCGTGCCGCTGCCGCCGACGATGGCGGTGCCGCCCAACACCACGCCGGCGATGATGTTCATTTCCATGCCCAGCATGTTGGTGGGATGCATCTGCTGCATCATGCTCACGCGGCACAGACCTGCCAGAGCGGAGATTACGCCCACGTAGACCAGCATCAAAAAGCGGGTGCGCTTGACGTTGAAGCCCGCGCGATGGGCGCTGGTCGCGTTGCCGCCGATGGCATAGATGCCGCGGCCGAACATGGTCTTGTTGAGCAGGAAGTAGGTCACAATCAGCACGGCCACGAGCATCAGGAAGGTCGTTGGCATGCGCGAGGTCAGGCCGGAGGTCTTGTTCTCCGCGATGAACAGCGCAGAGGTGCCGAAGGAGCGCATGCCCTGCGGGATCACCGCCAGCTGCTTGGAGTTCAGCGCGCCCTGCATCAAGCCCTTGAATACGGAAGAGGAGCCCAAGGTCACGATCATGGCCGGAAGCTCAAAGTATCCGATAAACAGGCCGTTGAACGCGCCCAGAATGCCGCCGATCACGATGGTGATCAGGATGGGCAGCCACACGCCGCCTTCCCAACCCATGTCGAGCAGCATCTTGGTGGTGGCGTAGCCGGTGAGGGAGGCCAGCGCCGGGAAGGATACGTCGAAGCCGCCGGAGACGATGACCATGAACTCGCCGATGGCGAAAATTCCGGGCACGACCAGCGCGCTCAGGATGTCGACGATGTTGTTGGGGGTAAAGAACTGATGGGAGCGGACTTCGATCAGCAGGCACAGCGCGAGGAACACCAGCGTGATGTAGAATTCGCTTCTTCCAGTCAGCTTACGGAGAGATTTTTTCAAATTCATGCACTTTCCCTCCTTACATCATGTGCGACAGCACGGTGGTTTCGTCGGTCGCCGCAGGCTCGAGCTGAGCGACGATCCGGCCCTTCTTCATGACCAGCATCTTCGAGCAGTTTTCCAGGACCTCTGGCAGGTCATCCGAAATGATGATGACCGCCATGCCCTGATCCGCCAGGCGCTGAAGGATCGCATGGATGTCGTGCTTGGAGCCGATGTCGACGCCCACGGTGGGGCCGTTGAGGATCAACACGTCCGGCTTGCAGGCCAGCCACTTGGCCAGCACGATTCTCTGCTGATTGCCGCCGGACAGGGTGGTGCAGGCATTCTGCGGGTCGGGGGTCTTGATGGCCAGCTCCTTGACCCACTTGTCCACCTCGTCCTTGCATTCCTTGCGCTTGAGCACGCCCACGCCATTGGAGAGGTGGTCGATCTCCGAGATGATGATGTTGTCTGCGATGGACTGGGTGAGGAACAGGCCCTCGCTGAGTCGGTCCTCCGGCACGAAGCCGATGCCGGCAGCGATGGCGTCGCGGGGACTTGCGATCTTCACCGGCTTGCCGTCCTTGACGATCTCGCCGCCGGTGGCCTTGCGCAGGCCGAACATGGACAGCGCCAGCTCCGTGCGTCCGGAATCCAGAAGGCCGGTGATGCCCAGGATCTCGCCACGGCGCAGGCTGAAGGAGATGTCCTCAAAGCTGCCGTCCAGCGTGAGATTTTTGACCTCCAGCACGTTCTCCTTGCTCTCAAAGCTCGGCTTGAAGGGCTCGCTCTCAAATTCGCGACCGGTCATATAGTAGGAGAACTTCTTATCGTCCAGATCGGCGGTGTTGCCGGTGGCAACCATCTGGCCGCTGCGCATGATGGAGAAGCGCTCCGAAATTTCAAATACCTCGTCCAGCTTGTGGCTGACGAACAGGATGGCGATGCCCTGGGCCTTGAGCTTGAGAATGATCTCAAAGAGGGCCTTGACCTCCTTCTTTGTCAGCGCCGTGGTGGGTTCGTCCATGATGATGAGCTTTGCGTTAAACATCAGCGCGCGGCAGATGGCGACCATCTGCTTCTCCGCGACGGTGAGGGAGCCGACCAGTCGATCCAGCTCCATGTCAAAGTTGATCTTGGAGAGGGCCTCCTTGGCGATCTGGCGCATGCGGCGCTTGTTCACGAGCTTGTGACCTGCGGCCAGCTCGGTGTTGAACGCCAGATTCTCCATGACCGTCAGGTTCGGGAAGATGGAAAAATCCTGATAGATGACCTGAACGCCCATGTTGATAGCCTCCAGGGGCGTAATTTCAGAATAGCTCTTTCCATCGAATTCGATGTGACCGCCGTCGGGCTTGTGAACGCCGCAGATGACCTTGATGATCGTCGATTTTCCGCAGCCGTTCTCGCCGGCCAGACAGTGCACTTCGCCGGGTTTGATTTCCAGCGTGACGTTCTGCAGTGCCTTGACAGCGCCGAACGATTTGCTGATGTCTACTGCTCTGAGCAGATACTCGGACATTGCCTGAATCCTCCTTGCGACGGTTTGACCCGCCGGATTTCTTGGGGTGACGGAGCGCAGCTCCGCAAAATCCCGGCAGATTTTGCCTGAACAACAAGCCGTTCAAGCAAAATCTGCCGAGAAGACCTGCGGGGAGCCGTAGGGCTCCCCGCAATTCAATTTCTGAAATTAGAAGCCGAAGGAATCAACGTTCTCAGCGGTGATGGTGATCCAGCCCTGGCCCTCGAACACGGTCTCGGAGCCTTCCTTGAACTGGAGCTCGGTGTAGCCTTCAACGCCCAGATCCAGCGGAGCAGCGATCTCTTCGCCAGCCAGGATCTTCTGAGCGAGGGCAACCATCGCCTGGCCTGCCAGTGCGGGATCCCACAGGGTCAGGTACTGCACGGCGCCGCTCTTGAGCAGCTCAGCGTTGTCGCCAGGCATGCCGGTACCGGCGGTGAACACCTTGCCGGAGAGGCCCAGCTCCTCGATCGCGCGGGCAACGCCGGGGGCGTCGAAGGAAGAGGTGCCCATGATGCCCTTCAGATCCGGATACTTCTTGAAGAGCTCCTTGGCAACGTTGTAGGCGGTGTCGCCGTTATCGTGAGACTCAACGCGGGGGTCGGCCTCCAGCAGGGTCATGTTCGGATAGGCCTCGGTGGCGCGCTTCACGCCGCCGTCCGCCCACTCGTTGTGGGAGCCGTTGGTCAGGTCGGCGACCATCGTGGTGTACAGGCCCTCTTCGCCCATGGCGGCGGCCAGGTTGTCCATGATGAACGCGCCGTACAGCTCGTTGTTGAAGGCCTCGATGTCGTAGTCGACGTTCTCGAGGGCAGCGCCTTCATGGGCGATGACCACGATGCCGGCTTCGCGGGCAGCCTTCAGAGAGGGCTCGATGGACTTGATGTCAACCGGAACGACGCAGATTGCGTCAACGCCCTGAGCAACCAGGTCGTCAACCAGCTGGGCCTGCAGGGTCGCGTCGATTTCGGCGGTACCCTTCTGATAGATCGTGTCTTCCGGATGGGCAGCGGCGTACTCCTCAACGCCGGTGTTCATGCGAACGAACCAGGGATTGGAGGCGTCCTTCGGGACGACGACGATCTCCCAGCCCTCTGCGAAAGCAGAAGCGCAGGTCAGGACCATGATGGCAGCCATGAGCAGAGCAACAAATTTCTTCATTTTGTTTTCCCTCCTTTTTTCTATGTTCACTCCTTGCGGAGATAAACAACACAAAACATCAGCGCTGTTAAAACGTTCTCCAACAATTTACAATGTATTATAGCACATCGGAAAACGATTTTCAACAAATTTGGATCAAATCCATAAATTTTCTTGCATCCTGTGTACCCTCATATATGCCTTTGGCAATGCACCTGTCCCTCGAAGCGGCGCCTACACATGGAAAAAGCGG
>JAUNNK010000159.1 GCA_030537335.1 Clostridia bacterium
CTGGGCGGCGGCACCTTCGACGTATCGATTCTGGACATCAACTCCGACGTCATCGAGGTTCTGGCCACAGCGGGCAACAACCGCCTGGGCGGTGACGACTTCGACAAGTGCATCGTGGACTACCTGGTGGACGAATTCAAGCGGGAGAACAAGATCGACCTGCGCAAGGATCCCACCGCGATGCAGCGCATCAAGGAGGCCGCGGAGAAAGCCAAGATCGAGCTTTCCGGCATCACCATGGCCAGCATCAACCTGCCCTTCCTGACGGCGAACAAGAACGGCCCGCTGCACATGGAGACCATGCTGACCCGAGCGAAGTTCGACGAGCTGACCCATCATCTGGTGGATATGACGATGGGCCCGGTGCAGCAGGCGATGTCCGATTCCGGTCTCACGCCCAGGGATCTCTCCAAGGTGCTGCTGGTGGGCGGATCGAGCCGCATTCCGGCGGTGCAGGAGGCCGTGAAGCGCTTTACCGGCAAGGAGCCCTTCAAGGGCATCAATCCGGACGAGTGCGTGGCCATGGGCGCGGCGCTGCAGGGCGGTGTGATGACCGGCGAGGTCAAGAGCCTGCTGCTGCTGGACGTGACGCCCCTGTCGCTGGGCATCGAGACTGTGGGCGACGTGTACGCCAAGATCATCGAGCGCAACTCGACGATTCCGATTCAGCGCAGCCAGATCTTCACCACAGCCGCCAGCTTCCAGACGGCGGTGGACGTGCACGTGCTCCAGGGCGAGCGCCCGATCGCATCCCAGAACAAGGAGCTGGGCCGCTTCCGCCTGGACGGCATCCGTCGGGCCATGCGGGGCGTTCCGCAGATCGAGGTCACCTTCTCCATCGATGCCAACGGCATCGTGAACGTCTCCGCCAAGGATCTGGGCACGGGCCGCCAGCAGAACATCACCATCACCAGCTCCTCCAACATGAGCCGGGAGGAGATCAACCGCGCCATTCGCGACGCGGAGGTCTACGCCGCCGAGGATGCAAAGCACAAGGAGGAGGCGGAGATGCAGAACCGGGTAGACAACCTGATCTACCAGGCCGAGACGGTGATGAAGAAGCTCAACAAGGACGACAAGCAGCGCATGACCGCCCTGGTGAAGGAGGCCAAGAAGGCGCTCAAGAGCAAGGATCCGGTGGCGGTGCGCAACTCCTGTCAGGACCTGGAGCGCGCCCTGAACGCAGCCGGACAGGCCGTTTGGGACAGTGATGCGACCGCCAGCAGCGACGACGGCGTCTACGACGCGACCTATGAGCCCACGGATACCACAGAGGACAGGTGATTTTTTAAAACACAGCCTCCGTTGGGAATTCTTGCAGAACGCCTTTAACATTACTGGTTTATAATATTGAAAATTTCTGCTGCCGGAAGGGGTGCGCCGCATGTTTGGCTACGTGATTACAAACTGCAAGGCGCTCTCGCCGGAACAGCAGCAGCGCTTCCGGGCGCTGTACTGCGGAATGTGCCACACGCTGCACACCCGCTACGGGAACATCGGCCGCTTCACGCTGAGCTACGATATGACCTTTCTGGCCATGGTGCTCTCGGCGCTGTACGAACCGGAGGAGACGGTCGGACGCGAGCGCTGTCTGCCACATCCCGCCAAGCCCCATGAATATGTACTGAACCCCGCCATGGAATACGCCGTGGACCTGAACGTCGCGCTGGCCTATCACAAGTGCGCGGACAACTGGCAGGATGACCACAATCCGGCCTTTGCTGCGGCGAAGGGCCTGCTCAGCAAGGCCTACAAGCGCGCCGGCGGCTACCAGCCGGAGAAGTGCGCCGCCATACAGGCGTGGATGGACGGCATCCGTGAGATCGAAAAGTGCGGCGAAGCGGCGATTGATCCTCCTGTGAATCTGACCGGGCAGATGCTGGGCGAGCTGTTCGCATGGAAGCAGGATCACTGGTCGGGGGAGCTCCGCCGCATGGGCGATGGGCTCGGGCGCTTCATCTACTTCATGGACGCCTACGACGATCTGGACGGCGACGTTCGCCACAACAAGTTCAACCCACTGAAGTCGGTTTGCCTCCAGGAGAATTTCGAGGCCCTGTGCAAGGATGCGCTGACCATGATGATGGCGGACTGCGCGGATGCGTTTGAATGCCTGCCCATCGTGCGGGATGCGGATCTGATTCGGAACATCCTCTATTCTGGCGTGTGGGCGAAGTACAACTACATTCAATCCAAGAAGGAAGAATCAGCAAAATCCAGTAAGGCTGTCAGCAAAGGAGCACAATAATGCAGGATCCCTATCGGGTGCTGGGCGTATCGCAGAGCGCTTCAGAGGATGAAATCAAAAAGGCATACAGGAATCTGGCGAAGAAGTACCACCCGGATGTGAACAACGGCTCCGCTGAGGCTGAGGCGCGCATGAAGGAGGTCAATGAGGCCTACTCCCAGGTCATGAAGATGCGCAGGGAGGGCACGACCAACGCCAACCAGGGCGGCTACAACAGCTACGGTGGCTACGGAAATGCAGGCTCCTACGGCTCCTACGGTGGCTATGGCGGCAGCACTGGCGGTTATGCCAATTACGGTGGCTACGGCGGCTACGGCGGCTATGGCAACCAGAGCCGCACGACCTCCAGCGATCCGAAGCTGACCGCCGCGCGGAACTACGTGCGCGCCGGGCACTATCAGGAGGCGATGCACGTCCTGGAGGAGATCCGCGAGCGCAGCGCCGAATGGTATTTCCTCAGCGGCGAGGCCAATCTGGGCCTGGGCAATCGCGTGGCGGCGCTCAATTACGCCCGTCAGGCGGTGAGCATGGAACCGGACAACTTCGAGTATCGCCAGCTGCTCTCCCGCATTGAGGGCCGCAGCGCGAACTATCAGAATGCCGGAAACGCCTTCAATGCCCAGCAGATGGTGTGCCACAATCCGCTGGCACTCTGCTGTCTCACCTCGCTGCTGTGCAATTGCTGCTGCGGCGGCTGCGGTGGCGGCGGCTACTACCGCTTCTATTGATTGCATTGAAATCATTGGAAGCGCCTTTTGTAATGAAGGGAAGGAGAACTTTCAATGTGGCAGAAAATTAAGGACGGCTTTCGCAACTTTATGACCGGACGGCACGGTGGCGACCAGCTCTCACTCGCGCTGCTCATCGGCGGCATCGTGCTCTCGCTGCTCTCGAGCATCACCCGGATCATGATCTTCTATTACCTCGGTCTCGCCGCGTACATATGGGCGATCTTCCGCATGTTTTCTCGGAATACGGCCAAGCGCACGGCGGAGAACGCGAAGTATCTGGAGTTCACCCGGAACTTCAAAACGAATTTCTCCCAGTTCTTCGTCCGCCTGAAGAACATGAACAAGTTCAAATACTTCCGCTGCCCGGAATGTAAGGCGCGGCTGCGCCTGCCGCGCAAGGTGGGCGAGGTGACCGTGACCTGCGGCAAGTGCCACCATCAGTTCAAACAGAAGGCATGAAAAAGCCGGACGTTCCCGCACAGGAGCGCCCGGTTTCCTTTTGCGGTAACGCTGCGTCAAATACAAAAAAGAATCACCCGATCTAGGATCAGGTGATTCTATGGTGGGGTTAGTAGGGCTCGAACCTATGACCTTCACGATGTCAACGTGACGCTCTAACCAACTGAGCTATAACCCCGCGCGACAGGTGTTATTATACATCACCTTGGCGCGGTTGTCAATACTTTTTTGAGAATTTCTGATATTTTTTGTCAGGCGATGGAGCTGCGCTTCTCCGGCAGCTGGGCGATCACCGATGCGCTGAGCATCAGCAGGCAGCCGAGCAGCTCGCGGGCGGAGAGCACCTCGCCCAGAAGGATCCAGCCGCCGATGGCCGCGAACACGGATTCCAGGCACATCAGCAGGGAGGCCAGCGTGGGATCGGTGTACTTCTGGCCGACCATCTGGAGCGTATAGCCCATCGCGCCGGAGAACACCGCCGCATAGATGATGCTCGTCCAGCAGGCCATGATGTTGGGCAGGGTAGGGGTTTCCGTCAGCAGCATGAGCGGCAGGGCCACGATGGCGCCGGCGGCGAACTGGATGGCGCTGAGCAGTACCGAATCCATGTCGCCTGCGAAGCTGTCGATCACGATGATGTGGAAGGAGAATACGAACGCGCAGCCCAGGGTGATCAGATCGCCGATGTTGACGGAGAAATCATCCTTGATGCACAGCAGGCACAGGCCCACCAGCGCGACCGCCACACCGATCCACACCTTTTTGCCCACGCGCTTGCCCAGGAACATGGTGATGATGGGGATCATGATGATGTAGAGCGCGGTGATGAAGCCGGAGTTTGCGGCGGTGGTGTAGGCGATGCCGATCTGCTGGAGCGCGCACGCGCCGAACAGGATCACGCCCAGCACCGCGCCCAGAATCAGGTGGCGCTTCATGTCCGGTCTATGGCCCGCGCGGCGCGCCTTGCGGCTCAGCAGGGGATGCGCCGCAAAGAGCACGATGCTGGTGATCAGCGAGCGCAGAAACACGAAGGTGAAGGGCCCGATGAAGCCCGTGGCAGTGCTCTGCGCGGTAAAGGCCATGCCCCAGATGAAGGAGCAAAGAATCAGAAGCAGGCTTCCTTTGGTGTTGTCTTTCATATGTATCCCTCAAAATTTGATTTTCTGTAACAGTATAGCCAGTTTGAAATCCGAATTCAAGATTCAAAGATTGAGCTTGGATTAAATCCCATGGAAATTCAAAAAATATAGGCCAAACCTCTTGACAAATCCATGAAATGCGCTATAATGGTCAAAGAAAGTCAAAGAACAACTTTCGACCATGTTCCCGGAAAGGGGGATACAAAATGAACGCAGAGAAATATACGCAGAAGTCGCTTGAAGCCGTGCGCGACGCACAGGAAATCGCGATTCGCAACCAGAATATGCAGATCGACCAACAGCACCTGCTTCTTGCGCTGATTAAGCAGGAGGGTGGTCTGATCGTCCAGATGCTGAAGAAGATGAAGGTGGACGCCAACCGCATGGTGAACGCCTGCGATCGGGAAATCGCCCGGATTCCGAAGGTGACGGGCCCCGGCCGCGAGGCGGACAAGGTGTACATCTCCCAGTCGGTGGACGCCGCGCTGATCGAGGCGGAGCAGCAGGCCCAGGCCATGAAGGACGAGTTCGTGTCCGTGGAACACCTGTTCCTGGCGATCATCGAAAAGCCCAACGGCCCGGTGAAGTCCATCCTCAGTGAGTTTGGCGTGACCAAGGAGGCCTTCCTGAACGCGCTGCAGAAGGTGCGTGGCAACACCCGCGTCACCAGTGAGAACCCGGAGGACACCTACGACGC
>JAUNNK010000160.1 GCA_030537335.1 Clostridia bacterium
CGGCCATGTTGGTCATCACGCTCAGGCACATCAGCGGCATGCCGCAGTGGGCGGCAGTCAGGGCCTCGGTGACGGTGGACATGCCCACCGCGTCCGCACCCAAAATCCGCACCGCGCGGATCTCGGCGGGGGTCTCAAACTGGGGGCCGGTGAAGAAGTAGTACACGCCCTCGTGCACCTTCAGGTCGATGCCCTCGGCGCAGTCCTTCGCAAGCTGGCGCAGCGCAGGGGTGTACATGTGGGTCACGTCAAAGAAGCGGGGGCCGAATTCGTCCACGTTGGGGCCGCGCAGCGGGCTGTGACCGGCCAGCTTGATGTGATCCTTCACGATCATGATGTCGCCCGGACGGTAGGACTCGTTGACCGCGCCGGCGGCGTTGGTCAGGATGGTGGCCTTCACGCCCAGCAGCTTGAACAGGCGCACCGGGATCACCAGCTGCTCAAAGTCGTAGCCCTCGTAGGAGTGGAAGCGGCCGGACATGCAGACCACCTTTTTGCCCGCCACCGTACCGAAGATCAGCTTGCCCGCGTGGGAATCGACGGTGGAGATCAGGAAGTTCGGAATGTCCTTGTAGTCGATGACGATGGGATCCTCAATGGTGTCCGCGAACGGCCCCAGGCAGGAGCCCAGCACGAGGGCCACCTCCGGCGTGTAGGGAACGATGCTCTTGACATAGTCGGCGGATTTCTGGAAAAATTCGTAGGTATAGCTCATGGCGTTCCTCCCGCATGCCCGCGCGCAGCGGGCAATTTCTGTGTTTTCTATCCTGTACATTGTAACACGCCGTCTCCGCCCGCGTCAACGCTGCAAACGTTGGTTCCCTGTGCAAAAACACGAAAATATGAAGGCTCAACTAAAATATAACTGGACATTCCGTGCATGCTATGCTATGATAAATACGAATGGTTGTGGTTTTTCCAATTGAAATGTTCGGATCATGCTGCATTTAAAGCCGTACGGCTTTGAATAAATACCTTTTCAAAAGGAGCTACAGTATCATGAAGAAACTGGCATCTTTCCTGATCGTGCTTGCCCTGGTTCTGACTCTGGCTTCCTCCGCGATGGCGGAGGGCGAGAAGGTCGCCGTCATCTGCGACCCCGTCGGCACCAACATGTTCCTGACCCAGGCCGTGGATATGGCCAAGGAGCTGTCGGAGACCTACGGCTACACCCTGAGCCTGATGGAGTGCTCTGACACCGACGAGTGGCAGTCCAACTATCGCGCCGCCGTGGCCGAGGGCTACGACCTGATCATCGGCGTGGGCTGGCAGTCCGGCGAGCTGGCCAACGAAATGGCCACCGAGTATCCGGATCAGAGCTGCTACGCGGTCATCGACACCGACGCCGGCAACGAGAACGTCATGTCCATCTCCTACAACGAGGAGCAGGCCGCCTATCTGATGGGCGTCATGGCCGGTCTGGCCTTCCCGGACAGCGATCTGTACGGCTACATCGGCTGCTTCGAGGGCGGCGGATCCTTCAAGTATCGCTGGGGCTTCTGCGAGGGCGTTCGCAGCGTGAACCCCGATGCGCAGTTCATCTTCAACTATACCAACAGCTACACCGATACCGCGCTGCCCTTTGAGTACGCCAAGCAGCAGGCTGCCGCAGGCGCGACCTACATCTTCGGCGGCGCAGCAGCCGGCAACGAGGGCATCTTCCAGGCCGCTCTGGAGCTGGCCGCGGCAGGCACCCCCATCTACTCCATCGCGCAGGACGCCGACGCCACCACCCCGGACAACCCCTACATCATCTCTGCCCAGCTGAAGAACACCGGCGTCTCCATGAAGCAGGTGATCGACGCTTACTTCAACGGCGAGTGGACCACCGGCCTGATCGTCTCCCAGCTGGCTGACGGCGGTATCGGCGCTACCCACATCACCAACGAGGGTAACTACCTCAACGCCGACATCATGACAGAGGAAGTCATCGCCGGCTGCCAGGCCGTGGTCGATCAGATCGTCTCCGGCGAACTGGTTCTGGTTCTGCCCGCAATGGAGGACTACGAGTTCTAATTCCCACATTCCGCCAGCCCTTTGGTTTCCCTTCCAAAGGGCTGGTTCTTCAATGAATGGCCGACGAGCGATCGCCGGACATCTTTTTGCCCGGCACACCCAGGCCTTCAATTGGAACGAGGAGCGATATCCATGATCTTTGAAATGCGAAACATCGTGAAGATGTACGACAATCTTTGCGCCAACGACAACGTCAGCCTACATCTCAATCGCGGCGAGATCCTCGCCATTGTCGGCGAAAACGGCGCCGGCAAATCCACGATCATGAAGATTCTCTACGGACTGGTCAAGCCGACCTCCGGCGAGATCTACGTCAACGGAAAGCTTATGCATTTCCGCACCCCCTCCGACGCGATGGCCGCGGGCATCGGCATGGTGCAGCAGCACTTCATGCTCTTCGAGCAGATGACCGTGGCGGAGAACATCGTATTCAAGAACGAAATTCACAAGGGCCCGTTCATGGACATGAAAAAGACCATCGAGACGGTTCAGGCCCTTTCTGATAAATATCAGCTGAAGATCGATCCCCGCGCGAAGATTGCCGATTGCCCGGTGGGCCTGCGCCAGCGCGTGGAGATCCTGAAGGTGCTGTACCAGAGCGCCGAGATCATCATCTTCGACGAGCCCAGCGCAGTTCTGACGCCCCTGGAGGTGGATGCGCTGCTGGAGACCATGAAGCAGCTGGCCGCCGCTGGCAAGAGCATCGTCATCATCACCCACAAGCTGCAGGAGGTCATGAACGTCTCCGACCGCGTGTACGTCATGCGGCAGGGCAAGGTCGTGGCCGAGCGCATGACCAGGGACACAAACATGGAGGAGCTGGCCTACCTGATGGTGGGTCGCCAGATCGTCAACAGCGACATCAAGCCCATCGAGGCCACCCGCACGCTGCTGGAGACGAAGGGCCTCAGGTTCATCGAGGACGGCCGCGAGGTGCTCAAGGGCATCGACATTCACGTCAACGCCGGCGAGATCGTCGGCATCGCGGGCGTATCCGGCAACGGCCAGTCCGAGCTGATCAACTGCATCACCGGCCTTGCCAAGTCCTCCGCCGGACAGGTGCTGGTGCAGGGCAAGGACGTGACCAACCGCCCGGTGCGGGAGATCCGCAACGCGGGCCTGGCCCACGTCTCCGAGGACCGCTACGTCTGGGGCAGCGCCACCGAGGGCATGCTGGAGGAGAACACGCTGATGTGCCGCGAGGATCAGCAGCCGTTCTCGAAGAAGGGCCTGATTCATCAGAAGAAGATTCGCGAATACGCCCGCAAGCTGATTTCCGACTTCGGCGTGAAGGCATCCTCGTCCACCCAGAAGATGCGCGAGCTCTCCGGCGGCAACGCCCAGAAGCTGATCGTCGCACGCGAGATGAGCCTGGACACGCCGGTGCTGATCTGCTGCGAGCCGACGCGCGGCGTGGACATCGGCGCCATGGAGGCCATCCACGAGCGCATGATCGAGCGCCGCGAAAAGGGCGCGGCGGTGCTGCTGGTCTCCTCGGAGCTGACCGAGATCATGAGCCTCTCGGATCGCATCTACGTCATCTACGAAGGCCGCATCAACGGTGAATTCAAGCGCAACAGCATGGACGACAAGCGGCTCGGCTTGCTGATGGTGGGAGGTTCGATCGAAAATGAATGAGAATCGGAACTGGAAGAAGTCCCTGGGCAACATCGCCGACTCCTTCTCGCAGCCGCTGGTCGCCGTGCTGATCAGCCTGCTGCTGGGTGCGGTGGTCATCATCATCTGCGGTGAGAACGTGTTCACCGCCTATGGCGCGATGATCCGCGGCGCGTTCGGCAACAGCTTCTACATCAACGACACCCTCAAGCGCGCCACGCCCATCATCATGGGCGGCCTGGCGGTGTGCATCGCCTGGAGATCCGGCTACGAGGCCATGGGCGGCGAGGGCCAGATGATCCTGGGCGCGTTCTGCTCCGCGCTGATCGCCTACTACCTGCCACTGCCGGGCGTGCTGCGCGTGATCGTGGCTATCATCGCAGCAGCCGTCGCGGGCGCGCTGTACTCGGCCTTCTCCGGCTGGCTCTACGAGCGCTTCGAGGTCACCTTCATCATCTCCACGCTGATGATGAACTACATCGCAAACAACTTTGCAAGCTACATGACCAACTACGTGGTCAAGGATCCCACCGCCCTGGACGTAAATGCCATCCAGACCGGTAAGATCGAGGCCGGTGCGCGCATCCCGGCCATCTTCTCCGGCTCGGTGCACTGGGGCTTCGTGTTCGCCCTGATCGCCGTGGCCATCACCTACTTCCTGTTCAAGAAGACCACCTTCGGCTACAAGTCCCGCATGAACGGCCTGAACGCGCGCTTCGCCCTCTACGGCGGCATCAACGCCCGGCGGATGCTGTATCTGGTGCTGATCCTCTCCGGCATGATGGCGGGCCTGGGCGGCGCGTTCGAGGCGCTGGGCTCCAAGTACCGCTACATCGACCAGATGATCTTCACCACCGGCTACGCCTGGAGCGGCATGGTCGCCGCGCTGCTGGCCAACTTCAACCCCATCGGCACGGCGGTGGCCTCGATCCTGCTGGCGGGCCTGTCCACCGGCGGCAGCGCCATGCAGCGCAGCACCATCATTCCGGTGGAGGTCTGCAACATGATCGAGGGCATCATCACGCTGCTGATGTCCGTGCGCCTGATCCGCATCGCACAGAGGAACCACAAGTCCCGCAAGGCCTGGAAGGAGGTCGGCAAGGCATGACCATCAGCATCGAGTACCTCGCATCCGTATTTGCAACCGTCATCCGACAGACCTCGCCGATTCTGCTGGTCGCGCTCTGCGCCGGCGTATGCTCCAAGGTCAAGGTGTTCAACATCGCCCTGGAGGGCACGCTGCTGATCAGCGCGTTCTTCGCCTTCCTCACTCAGTACTTCGTGCGCAACATCTGGCTGTCCGTGCTGGTGGCCATGGCGGTGGCGATGCTGACCACCTTCATCATGTCCTTCTTCATCGTCAAGCTCAAGGGCCAACCGATGATCGTGGGCATGGCGATCAACACCTTTGCGCTGGGCTTCACCACCTTCCTGCTGTCCATGATCTTCAACACCAAGGGCACGGTGACCGATCCCACGCTGAAGGGCCTGCCGAAGATCACGCTGCCCGTCATCAAGGACATCCCCGTGGTGAGCACCATGTTCTCCTCGCTGACGATCATCGACTA